>NZ_AP023212.1:973333-1276666 GCF_016593255.1 Hydrogenimonas urashimensis
ATTCGGAATCGGAGACGTTTGTCTCTACATTGTTGACATTTTTATCAAACATTTTGTATTCCTGGGTAGCACACCCGCCAAAAAACATCCCTGCTGCCAACAATAAAGGCAATAGACCTTTTTGCATCATGTCTCCTTCTTGATTGATTATGGGATTAACCGATCCCCACAATGCCCGTTTTTTATAGAAAAATTATACACTACCAACATTTAAAAGTAATTGACTTATTGGATGACAACGGTATAACTTTCTTTATTAAAATCGGTAGATTCGGATTTTGTTTAATACATGATCAACAAAAAGAAATGGATGTTCTTGATTTTGCAGAGAATCGGAAGTTGTGTGGGTTTTTCAGATCAATGGTGCGCAGAGCGAGACTTGAATTGTAATTGATATAACAAAATACGCTTCATTCGGCATTCTCGTCAAACCAGAGCGTCTTTTTTTGTATCATTTGGCACAATTTTGGCACACTCGTCCACTACCGCTACCAACTCCTCCGCCCTGCTTCCAACCTGCCGATACCACAAACTGTTCTGCATTTCCAACGCCATTTTTGCCCAGTCTCTTCTTTGGATCGCCTCCCACATATGATTGAACGTCATGAGTCGATTGATGCCGAGGTTGTAGAGCATGTCCAACAGGACAGACTGAATCTCCGACGGCAGATCGTCGAAATCCGGGTATGCGCGTCGTAATTCGTCTGCCATGTTGTCCAGCCGGTGGCGCAGCAGAAGTTCGCCCTCTTCTTCGGTTATGGGCAGTTTCGTACCGTACCCGATGGTCCAGTTGCCGTAGATGTCCTGGTACGCCATGCCTCTGAAGCCTTCATGCCGCTTGATCTGATCGATAAGCCTCATTTCTCATTGACCTTCACATTTGTGTAAATTACTTTGTAATCGCTGTAGCCAAAGAGCATGATGTATTTGTCAACATCTTTCGCTTTCAGATCGAACGAGACCTTGCCGCTTTTTGTCGTGCAGTAACCATGGTTGGACGATGCCGCAACACACCACTTCTTGCCCGCTGGCTCCGTACGAACATCGACTATGAACGTGTACGTCTTTCCGGCCTCGTAGCTGTGCGGCTTGCTGGCGTATGAGTATTTGCCACCCTTGTCTATCGTGATCTTTCCGTCCTCGATCTTCACGCCTGACTTGTTGGTTCCATGAGCCGTCCACTCTTTGGCGACAATGCTCGACTTCGGTTTCGCCGTGCATACCTCAAGCGTTTTCGTTCCATCGGTGCAGTAAAGCTCCGACCCAGTCACGCCCTCGGGAACAACGATGCTTTTGTTGTACTCGATGTATGTTGGATTCCACGGCGAGTAGGCCATGAATTTGAAAGGCTCGCCCCCTTTGACGGAAACGTTGAATTTCCCATCGTCGTTCGTCAAAGCGTAGCTGACCCAGTTCTCCCCGACAGTTCGAACCACGCCACGCTTGTAGGGCTTGCCGTCCTCGTAGACGATGCTACCGGTGAAGTTGCTGTCGTATGCGGGAGCCAGATCGAGTTTCGGGCACGGTTTTGCCACCTCGACGATCTTTTCGACTTCAACAATTTTTTCCTCGCACTCAGGGCAGGCAGGGCACTCTATCGTGCCGTTCATCTCTTTTGTCAGAACGTCGTAAATGTCAGTTTTCGTGACGCCAAGGTATCCGGCTATCAACACCAGAACGGTCACTACGCTCGCTATCGTTTTCTTGTTCATTTCATATCCTTTTTGAGTTCGTTGTAAACTTTTCGTATCTGCTTGATGCGGTTGTACACCATGTACGTCGGTATATCGAGCCTTTCGCCGATTTCTACCTGATCGTAGCCCTGCATGAACAGGTCGAACGTCTCGGAACCAAGGCGCATCAGTCTCTCTTTGACCTTTTCGACAAGCTCTTCGTTGGACACCATGTCGAACGTGTCTTTTTCATCGACCAGGTATCTGTCCAGCGGGTGATGCCTTGCCCCCGACTCGTCCTCATATTCCGGCCAGTCCGACCATGCCATGTGCCGTCTTTTCTCTTTCCTGTTCCTGTTCTTCTCGCACAGCAGTTTCTCGTCGATGTACTGCCACAGCTTGTTTTTGATCGAGATCCACCGCATTCTGGTTTTCTCGATCTTTCCGACGGTTCGGTGATACTCGATCAGCCCCTCCATATAGAGATCGTCGTAAAACCGATGAAATGGTCGAAATTCACGCTGGACGATCGCTTTGACGAAATTACGATGCTCAAGCGTCTGGCTCCACGCTTCCGTCATTCCCGCTCTTCCGTCTCCAGGCGAAGCCGCTTTGTGATGAACGTCTCCATTGCGAAAATCGCCTTGGTTCCCATGTGACCAGATATACCGACAAACACAGCGGTGAGCATCGTGGCGACTTCGTAGTACTCGCAAATGAAGTAGGTCAAAAGACCGATGAAGCCGCTTATGACGACATCCCCGACAAGCTCGCTGATGCTGAAGCGAACCGTTCCGTTTCTGACTTTTCTGATATTGCTGGCAATGCCGCCCCACAATGAGAGGGCCAGCACCCACAGATAGGTGACGAACGGCACGTTCTCCGGACTGTTGTGCGGCATTATCTCTCCCCTTTGCACTCAAGAAGTTTCTCCCTGAGCTTGTAGTATGTGTAATCGTTGAGTAGCACGCCGTCGAACGGAGCCACCTCGCCCTGACGCATCCAGTGTGCGTTGATGCTGGGGTCGGAAATGTCCACTCTGGCGCATCCGTCAATCATGAATAACGCTATGAAGCTCGTCAATAGTTGTCTTGTCATCTCTCTTCTCTATCTCGTTGATCAGTCTCTGTTTCGCGGCTTCATAGCCCGCTTTCTTGTAGAGAGCCACCGCCATCTTGATGATGTCGATAAGCTCCAATAGCTTCGTCATCTCACCCGTTTCGTGGCTTTGATTCGGCCATAAATGGCGACGACGGAACCAACGGTGGCTCCAACGCTTGTCAGTGCGACGACGATGGCCTGCTGGTCTTCCGGGCTTACCGTGTAGCCGAACACGCCGAGAACGATAGCCAAGATGGAGACGATGCCTCCCCACACTCCCTTGCTCTGATACCATGGTTTTTCGTAAGTCATTCCGTTTCCTTTCTAAAAATATTACGTTTTGCCGCTTCGTTCTCGAAGCTGTTTTTGCAGTGATTCTCGCCGAACACGAAGTCGATGAACCTCAGGAACCACTGCGCCTGCCGGTTCCCTTTATAGATGGCGAGGTAGTACGTGTACGAACTGATCGTGTAGTCTTCCTGCGAATACAGGATGGAACCACCCGCCTGATCGAACCCTATCGCCGCTGTCTTGAAGTACCTACCGAGGCTGGTTCCTCGCCATAGATGCCGCATGACGTTCAGCGGAACCACCACGGGGGTGAGAAGAGTTGCGAGAACGAAGGCGACGATGAAGAGGACTACCCACTTCACTCCGCTGGCTCCTCGAACTCCTCTTCGGGCGACTCCATGTGCGGCGAGACACGCTTCCACGCCTCAAGCTCTTCGAGAGTCAATATCCAGAAGGCTTTCGGGTCGTCGTTGGCGAAATTCTCTCCGCCAAGCACGTAGCCCCACGCCTGCGCTAACAGTTTTGTGCCCTTCAATTCGTTCTTGAGGTCACTCATCTCCATCGCCACATAGCCGTATTTCCCGTCAGGCGTAGTGACAATCGTTCGATTACCGAACGAATCGATGTATGTTCGTATCGTGTGGTAATCCACGACGTTTCCCTCTTCGTCGGTGATCTCGAACAATGGAAACCTTACATTGCCGGTCGGGTCAACCACTTTGATGTTCGTCGCTTCCAATGGAGCCACGAGGAACATGCTTGGGTAGACTTTCGAACCGTACTTATTTTCACTTGTGGTCATTTTCTCTCCTATGGTAAATCAGGATATTTGGCTTTCGCCTCTGCGTAGAGCCGTGCGATTTCTGTATTGGATAGAGCTTTTTGATACATTCTGAAAAGCTTGACAGGATGTTCCATTGGCTTGTGCCATGCCGAATATCCAAAAATGAAATTGTATGTTTCGTCTTGCGGAGTGTATGTGGTATTTTTTTCGATTTCTCCATTGACAAATATTTTGAGCGATGAATTACCATCCCACTTGACAACATAGTGAGCAACCCCGCTATGCGAAGAATACTCTATCGTGCTTTGATAGGAACCAACTCGTGCCCATGCCCTATTGTCCGCATTGTTGTATCCAAATCGTAGTTTGTCTCCACCGCACAGTTCAAAGTCGTGAGGCACTCTGTCCGAGAAGTCAAGAATGAATTCTATCGAGCCAGGTTTCGATGTGTCGAAATACTGTTCAGGTGTCATCAGCAGATACTCGTCCGTTCCCACTTGAAACTCAATTCCATCAGCCACATACTCGACAGGCACTCCGACATCGTTCGTCTTGAATTTGCATAGCTGTAGACCGTGAGATTGGTTGTCGGCGTTCGTGCGGATTGATTTTGAATAATTCATAATTCGAAGTCCACCATTCAGTTTTTTGATGGAAATTTCGGATATGCGCATTTTCCCTGTTTTTGTTCCATTGAAAAGAAAATATCCCCCTGTCCTATCATGATCTTCCATCATGGTATAGGCGTGATAGCCCTCAGCGACGTTCTGCCCTGCATTGTATGATCCCGTCAGGCTCTCAATGGCCACAATATTTTCACCACTGATAACTTCCGATCTGTATTCAACCTTGAATGGGACATCTGCCGTTACAATCGGATTAAGATTGTCGAATCTAACCTGCGGTCTTTCAGAGTGATCGCCGTCGCCGAATAACTCTATTTCAAAACCATTTTCAAATGTTGAGAATTCATACGTCGCATTTTGCGGATCATGCACATATGGAGTATCGTATGTGACATTTTCTTCGGAATAGTTCTTCACGTCAACTATTACCCCATTTGTGCTTTTCCACCCTTCTGATGGAATTCCGATTGTATGCTCACCGCACGGATACCACGACACGATATCATCCGGCGTCAGACTCAATCCCGTGCTTGTGTCCCCAAGAGCCAACCTGCCCAACAGTTCCGGCTCTTTGTTGAGCTTGTCGATGTCGGACTGCGTGAAATGTTTGCCGATTGCGAGTGTCGTGATATTGCTGATTGTTTGGTATTCGAAGCGGTATTGTGTCGAGGGTTCGAGTGAGCCATCGTCAGTTGTTTTGACAGCAAACTGTCGTGTCTCGAAATCGTAGTAGAGAATGTCGCCTGTTTCGATAATCGGTTCGAGAATCAGTTCTACCTCGAAGTCGGCGTTGTATTGCGCCGTTCCATCAAACGTTACGACGATGTGCCGGAAATCTGGATTTGACGCATAACGAAAATACCCTTCTTGTGTGGTGGTAAATGTCCCCGTGATGTCGGTGTCATACGTATGAACGATATCGCCTCCACCATCAGGAGTCGATCCAGTCTTGATGTTGTGGAGTCTGACGGTTCCGCTTGTGACGGTCACGTTTACAGTGACCTTGTATCGTCCTGTATTGTTTCCATTGTACTGAAATGATGGCTCCCATGCATTGTCAGTAGGGTTTTCGAGATGCACTGTCCATTTCTTTTCAGTGTCGTCATATGTCGCCGTATTGTTTTCGCCTGTCATAACCTTGTACGGATTTCCCGTATACCGCTCCCCAAGCGTATGCTCAAGCGGCACATCGACATACTGCGTGCCCGTCAATTCGATGCCACGTCCAGTGTACGCCGTTGCGTGGATATGAGGGTTGGTTCCCTCATCTTTGACGTATCTCGTACCGTCCGGTTTCGTGGCGAGTCTGCCCGTGTAGAGAATCTGTGAAGCGGCGAGAGAGCCCTGAAGCGTTTCGGTGAAATCGATGATGTTTAAGGGAGTCTGGCTGGTTCCGTCCGTGTGGTCCCGTTGCGACGGGTCGAACACGCCGCCGCCGGTATGGTCGATCAGCATGTTACGCCTTGTCACTCGCCAATGTGACCGTGCCGGATGCCGAATGTTTGAAGTATACTGTCGAATCGACCCGTATCGCGCCGTAAGTGGCCGGCAGAACGAACCACTTTTTCGTGTCGTCGTTGTCGAACGAATACATGACGTTGACGACCTGGTCGGTGTTTTGCACGATATTGCCTGCTGTGTCGGGATCGAACTGTACTACGGTGTTAGCGGGGATTTCGATATCTGTCATATTCGCCTCCTGTGTGTGGCTATTGTAGAAAAATGCTGATTCGTTTTATAGTCGACTATAAATCAGTTTTCCCAATGCAAACATTTTTGCATACGAACGGCATGGAGGCGTGTTTCATTAATGTGGGATTAACGCTGTTTTTACTATTTGCAGTGCTTCATTGTATGTAATATCGAAATCGTATTTTTCATAAAGTGCCCTTGCGACCCATTTCGCGCAATCGATTGTCATGCATCCGTAATTTTTCAGTTGTTCTTTATAGGCTTCAATTTCACATTTCAGTCTGTATTTTTTACTTATAGCCCACAATAAACCATGTAAAAAATTTCGGCGATATTGTCTGCAGTGCACCAATTCGTGTTCGTGCAAACCAATGTCTCCACGATATTTTGGTCGGATCACGATGCGACACGTGCCTATGACAGGAACTAGCGGGAAATAGCAATAACCGCCATATTCTTTTGGCAAATTATCCGAATACTCGATTTTATATTTCATGAGCAACAGTTCTCTTTAAGTTGAGCTATTTCATCTTTCAGGGAATCCACTTCGGCTTTGAGTTCTTTGACGGCGTTAACGAGGATCGGAATGAGTGACGTTTCTTTCAACCCAAGTTTCTCTTTGTTATCCTTTTCAACTACCGGGCTATCCTCGATGCCAAGCTCTTCTTCGATCTCAAGGATGTCCTGCGAGATGAAACCCCACATGAACTTCTCGTCTTTTTTGGAGCCGTCGGGTTCTTTGGATTTATCGATTGTGCCATCTTCTTTTTCGACCCAGTATCTGCTTCTGTCATCGAATCGGAATTGTTTCGGCTGAAGGCGGGTGATGTAGTCGAGCCCATATTGAATTGGGGCTATGTCAGTTTTATCTCTTTCATCCGAAGTAACGGTCCAAGAAACTTTAATGTATGCGTTGGTGATGTCATTGTTACCTACTACAATTTTATTTGAATCACTTGATGAAAATTGATGTGGTGATGTGTCTGTACCTGCTTTATAACCTATTGCAGTATTGTTTGAACCTGTTTGTATATTGGCTCCAGCATTAAAACCTATGGCTGTATTGTGATCACCTGTTGTTAATGAAGTTAGTGTGTCACCACCACAGCCAGTATTGCTAATTCCTGATGTAATATGTTGTAAAGAAAATTCACCAAGTGCAACATTATTATATCCTGTAACAGCATTTGCTCCATCACCAAAACTTGTTGATCCAATTGCTACATTTCTTGAATTGCCACTGCCAAGTTTTCGTGCACACCTATACCCAATATATACATTTTCATTGTTGGAACCAGACCCTGGATCAATAACACAATCTTTGCCAGCAACAAAAGATTGGACACTGATTCTTTGTCCAGCATTTCCGTCATGCCATGCAGTATGTCCATCTATTGTAATGTGTTCACCTGTGATTACTGTAGTTTTTACAGTGTAACCGCTTTGCCAGTTTGAGTGGGCAGAATCAGGTGTATTTACTGATAATCCACTTTCGGCATTCACATAGACATATTCATTAGTCTGTTCACTTACTTTTCCTTCACTCTCCCCAGCATTGAGAATTAGTTGTTGTCCAGTTCTACATGTAATTTGATCAATATTCATACCTGCAAGAGCAGAAATGTGAGCAGGAATAGTAACAGTTTGTGTGTTGTTATATCCAATATAGAAATTGATAGGAGATGATGATGAATAATCATAAGCACTTAATCTGTAAATTCCACTATTTACTGATATATAAAACTGTTTATTGCTATTATTTGGGTCATAAAGTATTAATTTACTTTCTGCATCACTGCCATAAATTCCACATCTAATTGTTCCATCAGATAAACTGCTACTTGACCAATGAAACTCAGCAATATTACCATTACTGTTATTGCACCTTGTAGCAAACAGCGGCACACCACTATCTCTTCTGATCCAAATATATTGCCCATCTGTTCTATTATTAGCCCAAGTGATGCCTGCCAGTGTTTCCCATGCTGAACCATTCCACTTTTCAAATTTATGATTTGATGAGTTATATCTGATTGCGCCTGTTGGCTGATTTGAGCCATATGTCATTGTGGCTAAATCATCATCTCTTTCTTTTAGTTGATTTAGAAAATCTGTATAGTTTGATGTTAGTGTAGGTAAATTCCAATCAGCCATAGTTTGCTCCTTTGTATATTAAAATCCTCTTGCCTGCCAATTCACTTCCCCACTTTTCCTGCTTCCATTCTGGTCAAATAGGTAAATTTTGAACGATGTTGGATTTGGCGTATCCTGAAAATCGATGACAACGGTATACGGGTCGCTTCCTTTGTAAGTGCCGGTAATGCTGTCAACGTCGACAAACGAGACATTGAATTGCACTTCTGTTCCGTTTGCGTCGGATGCGTTTACAGTCGCACGCCCGCTGTCATTTTTGAGTTTGCTGTCGAGTAATGTTTCGATATTCTCTATAATGATTCCGTCGTCACCTGTTCCTCCAGACCATTCCAATCTGACTTTCACATATCTGAATTCTGTTGCATAAACTTGATATACATCGGGATAGTCTGTCCAGGAACTACCATCCTGTGAAACAGAAATAGTGCATGTTTCATCGAGTTCCGGCGTCGTGTCTCCAACGATATTTTTCGTTACATTGATAGTTATTTTCGTCGCATGGATCGTGGCGCCATAATCGTGCGTCTCCTCATACGACGCAGTTGCCGAAAATGGTTCGATGTAAACAGGATATCCAGCGTCTATTTGATCCTGCGGGCTGTTCCAGCTGCGTGACGTAAAATGATCTTCATACGTTTCTGCGGTATTGACTGGTAGAATCAGTTGAGTGCCGTCACTATACGCATTCGTTTTTGTTCCGCTGAAATCACTATCCCATTTCGCGTTGAGAATATAGTCAGGCGGCTGATTCACGTGCGCAACCTTGCTGACGGGATCGCTCACGTTTCCTGCGCTGTCAACAGCCGCTATCCAATATCTGTAATCACCGCTTTGACTTTCAAACACGGTGGTAAACGTGCCCTTTTTGTATCCGATCGTTTCGGCAGTTTCCCATGTGTCTCCCTTTTTTCCGATCGTATTTATAACAGGCAGAGACCCCTGGGACACTTCCCACTGAAAGAGAACGTTGTTGTCGATTACCTGCAGATGAAACGATGTTATCTGTGGCGGGGTGATTGTAGACATATATTCACCGGCTTGTCCAATGTTTCCAGATATATCAACCGCTTTTACAGAAAAACTTTTTGATTGCCATGTTATTGGAATATTCCATGCGCGGGTGTCAACGCGAATTGATTGAGAATCGTATTCGATCAGATAATGATCAATTTTCCACATAGATGATGGCTCAGTCCATTCGAGCCGCAGAATTGTGTCGTCGATATAGCCATGCACCTCCGGTGCCTCGATTGCTGAATAATCGACCGTGATCACAGCCATCGACTCACTCTCGTTTCCTGACGTGTCAACCGCCGTCACGCCAAATTCCGTCTGACCCGATATCGTCCCGCATTCATAAATATTTGTCGTCACCATTTTTCTAAATGGTGATCCGTTCTTGTAGATATTGTATCCAGCGAGATCGACGTCATCGCTCTCGTCCCAGCTCAGTATAATTCCAGCCGAGCTATCAACCGTATATGATACATTTGTAATATCATCTGGCGGCGCGGACTTTCCGAGATAGGCATGTGACGCTTTCGCCGCCTCGGATACCGGCTGCCTGCCGCTTATGTCGTTTACGACGAACGCGAACGTATATTCCCGCCCCTCCTCGAGATCGATGGCGTTCATCCGGTATTCCCCGCCTCGGATACCGGTCTGGGCATCGTTCCACGTCGTACCTCCGTCCGGGCTGATGAGCAGATCGACGATCGCCATTCTGTCGTCAGCGACGCGCCAGGCGAAATCGATAAACGGCACGATGGTTCCGTCGCTTCGCTTTTCCAAATGCTCCCCGATAGAGATATCCGTGATTTCGGCGAATCCCGTGATGTGCGACGGACGCGCTATGTTGTCAGGCGTCGTCCAGTCGTCCAGGATGGTATCGTTATAGTCGATTGCCGTGATCTTTCTCGTCTGATCGCTTTTTCGCGTGATCGCCGCGACGCGAAGCTCGATGTACTCTTTGTTCACCTCCCCGAACGTGTAGATGTCGAATTTGGACGGAGCCGCGTCGAAATCCGTCACGACGGTGAAAGTGTCGAACGATCCGTCGCCGGGATTCTGCACGTCTCTTTCTTCGATCGTGTCGTCCTGATGCCGCACGACGACGCGATAGCTTTTAGCGACGTCGATATCAACGCTCCGATCGAGTGTGACAGTGTCTGTCGTGCCAGATGCGACCCTGCCGGAATATCCCCACGCCGGCACGTCGTGCGCGAACATGATGACGTCTCCAGGCTGGCAGGCGATGCTGTCGATGCCGGCTTCGAACTCCACGACCCTGCGCTGTTTGTCGTTGCATTGCAGCATGTATCTGCCGTGCCGGTACGCCTGGGACTGGTCGGTGCAACCTATCAGAGAGAGCGTCGTTTTCGCCCCTGTGTTGTCTCCGAGCGACACCGTGACGGCGTTTTTGCCGTATCCGGCCTTTGAGTCGACATATTCGATGTCGATCTCCGTCGCGACGTCGTTTTTGCCGATATAGCGCGTTTTGTAGCTGCCTTTCACGATATTGCCCATCGAGAAAAGCTGGACCGGATCGGCGGGCTTGTCGATGATGACTGAATATTTCGTGCCGACCATGACGGGAGCCGCGCGGCCGACGGAGCATATTTTCTGCAATGTCTCCCACATATTCGACTGAAAATCAAGAACGCCGTTGAACTTTGCCCTCGGCTCTTCCCCGCCGAAGCCGTCAGGCACAGCCTGGTCGCACCATTCCGCCCACTCCGCAAACCGCGCGAAATCGACGGCGCTATACGGTTTTCCCATGCCATGTTTTCTGTTCGTTATCACGTCCCATGCGACCCACGCCGGATTGTCTGAGCGTTTGACACCCTGCGACGTGCCGTTTTCGTCGAACACCTCTATCCCGCCGCGTCGTACGAGCGTATTGATCGACGGCGCGGAGCCGGAAAGCTGTCCGTTGGCCTTGATTCTGATGGCAAGAAGCGCGATGCTAGGATAATAGAGCCTGTCGCTCGTCATTTCTGTCATGCCGCTCCAATAGAGCGTGTTGCGCTCGCGTGTCGTCTCCTTGTCCTCGGACAATTTCGTGAGGCGCACATGATATTGGCCTGGAGTCAGCCCTGTGATCGTGAACTGCCTGCGGATAGCTGACGTTTTGGCCGCGTCGATGGCGAAATAGTCGTACACGCGTTCTCCGACCACCCGCTTGCGCGATTTGCCGCTCTTCGACCATCCGCTGCCTGGTGACGACGCGGACCACTGATACTCATAGTCGTATGCCGTCAGATTGTACCGACGCCACTCGTATTCCGTCTCCGTGTATTCCGGGTAGACTCTCTGATGCAGCGTCCAGTTCGTGCCGTCTGACGAATATTCGATCTTGAATTTGACCGTCCTGCTGTCGAGGCCGCCCTTGTCGTTCACGTAGAACAGTCCCTGCGGCATCGTGACTGAGATCGTGATGGAGTCCACCGCGTTCCCGAGTGTGATTTTCTCTACGGTATTGTCGTATGTCAGTTCGGCGCTGAACGCGTTTGCGGTATCGACCTTGTCGAACCAGCCTATCGTCTTGCCGTCGTGCCATTTTTCGAACGCCATCTCGTCGGCAGTATTCGTTTGGGAGAGCGTTCCCTGCCGGTACGCGTATTCGACGTTGTCGTACGTGTCGAGGGGGTTGTTGTTGATCAGGATGTCGCCTGCCCAGATCGGCTCTATCTCTCCCTCGCAGAGCGCGAGGAGAGTGTAGAGGTATTCGTCGTCGCCTTCGTCTTTGATATACTGTCCGATGACGGACCCTGGCAGGCGCATCTGGCCGAACAGAACAGGGATGGGAGACCCTGGAGTAGGAAGCGTTCGCGTGCCGCTCCATCCGTAAACCGGGGAGCTTTCGAGAGACGATGACCCGATCTGTCCGAACGATGGGATTTGCGGCGGCAGCACAGCGTTGATGAGCATCGCGCCGCCGGCGACTGTCGCGGCCATGATCGTGTAATATCCCACGTTTCCGAGTGCGGCGGCCGTCTCCGCGCCCATAGCGAGAAACGCAACGTCCGCGGCGTATGGGGCGACAACGGCAAGGGCGACGAAAGCCACGGCGCGCAGAATGTCTTTCCCGCCGCCTCCTCCGCGCAGCACAGGAGATACGATGATCTGACGATCTCCTGTCAGGACCATGTCGTATTTCGTCGTGATCTCCCCATCCACCGCCACGACCACATCAGCGAATGGCGAGATGTATTCCGCGAGCGTCTTGCCTGGCTCCTTGAATGTGGTGACGCGGCTGTTGACCGGATCGAACGGGTTGCGGATCTCCGTTATGCAGACCATTCGTAAAATCCCTCGATGCGCTTTGCCCAGGCCGGACTGTCGATGCTCTCGACGCATGTCGCCACGTTCTCCATCGTGTGGAGAAACCGCCTGTCGTCTATCATGACGCCGATGTGCCTGATAATGCCCCTGATGCGAAACAGCACGACCGCTCCCGCCTTCGGAGCGCACGGCTTCCATTTGCTGATCTGCGTTCCAGCAGCGACGACCTCGACCATGAACGTCTGGGCCACTTCGATAGAATTCGGATCGTCGTAGCGCCACATATCAGGTACGCTCTGACCGTATTCATGTTCGAGGACATGCAGCACGAGACCGATGCAATCGAATCCTTCCATGTCCCTGCCGTGCGCCCTGAACGGTACGCCGATGTATCGCTTCATATCTTGAACACCCCTCTTCCCGTTGGAATGCCAGGAAAGCCGACAAACGGCACATCCGAGTCGCCGAACTTGCTCTTGCAATCAGACAGCGTATAGTCGCACGTGTCGTCGCTTCCTGCATACGGA
Organism: Hydrogenimonas urashimensis; assembly: GCF_016593255.1. NCBI lineage: Bacteria > Pseudomonadati > Campylobacterota > Epsilonproteobacteria > Campylobacterales > Hydrogenimonadaceae > Hydrogenimonas > Hydrogenimonas urashimensis. Next base: position 986,466 of record NZ_AP023212.1, read on the forward strand.
CATCCGGTGTCGGATACCTTGAATTTCGCCTGGCACTGGTTCGGGACAAATCGCCTGTATGGGAAAATGCGTCTAAGCGGATTTTCCATTCCGAGGGAAAAAACGCACCACGTCTCGTCGCACGATGCGCCAGATGATACGAACGTCAGATGCAATTCCGCGTCCCTGTCCGTCGTCACGGTTCCGTCGACGGCCGGAGTCGGCTCGTAAACGACGAAGAGATCGACATCCCAGCCCGATCCGAAATCCTCGTCGTTTTCTACGTACCCCTGCATGATTCTCGTCACGTTCGATACTTTCAGCTGAAGGGACGGAAATTCCCCTTTGACGCCCTCTTTGTACTCTCCGATGTCGAACGGAAACGCCTGGTAGGTATCGCCCTTCCACACAACGTCGGCCGTGTTGTTCGTGACGCGCAGCGTGAGGTCCTGCTTCGGGCTGTAGATTTTCAGCAGCAAAAGCCACGCGCCGGTATCCGTCAGCGAGTTTTTGGCAGCTATCGCCTCGGGAGTCATAGTTCTCTCATTTTCAGCGTGATCTCGTACCAGCCGGGCCACGCGCCGTCGACGACGTTTTTCGGCGCTTCGGTGTAGCGGACGGTGTACGTGTCGGACGATTCGGGGTCCGTCCAGTCGAACGACCCGCTCCCTCTCACGCTCTCATAGTGAGACAGAATCGCGTCGCGGTCGGCCGTCTCGACAAAATATTTCGCCGAAATCGTTCTGCGCGATCTCGTGTGGCGCTCCCGAGTCTGCTGATAGCCAGCCTCGAACGGCGTGGATATCGTGGAGAACTCGTCCTGGATCTCTACCTTGACGGGTTTTCTAGATAGCGAAGGAAAGCTCATTGTATCCCCATTATCTGTCTGAATTCAGGGTCGGTCTGGGCGTGACGAACGACCACGTCGATGATCTGCTGCCCGTTGTCGCCCCGCATCTGGCCGATCTTCTCCATGTCGATCGGCAGGCCGGTCTCGTTTTTCACGTTGATGATGACGTTGGATGGAATGGCTTTTACCCCAAGATCGCCGTTGATTCTGGTCAAGGGCATGATCGCCTCCGCCCCGGCCTCCCCCATCAGACCCATGCCGTTTGCCATCGGAAAGACGGTCGGCTGGCTGACGATGCCGCCGGAGGAGAACGCCTGGACCACCCCGCCCCTGGCGAACGGGAGCATGCCGGTCAACCCGCCGACAAGCGGATTGATGATCGTCGTGCGCATCATCTGCATGTAAATCTCGTGCAAAACGTTTTCCACGAGATCGCCGAAGCGGAGGAATTTGTCGGACGTGTAGTCGAAAAAGCTTTCGAATGTGTCTTTCAGGTGTCGCTCCATGCCCTTGAACGCTTCGTAAATAGCATTGGCGGTTTTCTCCGCATCGGGTACCATTTTCTCAAAATATGCCTTCCTGTGATTCTCAACAATCTTTTCGACAGCTGCCTGATCGAAACCGGCATATTTTTCCCTGATCTCATGCTCTTCAATGAGCCAGGCTTTTGAAATTTGCCCACTCTCTTCGTAAAACTGTTTAGTGAGCTTCAGCTGCTTGTCTTGACTCTCGTATAGAGATTTCAGCTGCTTCTCTTCACGTTTTTTCATGGCAGCTTCGTAGTACTTCATTTGCTGCTCCGCGTCGAGTTCCGACAGCGAAGCTATCTGATCACCAAGCTTTTTGTAGAATAGTGATTCTTTGTCAAGCATCATCGCGGAATATTTGTCATAGGCCGAAACAAACCCTGAAATATTCGTTGTATCGCCTGGAGGCGCATTGTCATGCGTTTTGATAACTATGCTACTCTGTTCTGATGCAAGCTTTGAAGCGTTGGCATGCTGTCCAAGAAGCCTGATTTGCTGTTCGAGGAATTTTTTCTGCTGTTCAAGTTCCGCTTTCGTATTGCCTGTTCCGAACATTGAGCCCCATATGCTTACGCCATTTTTTAGTTTGTCCTGAACTTCGTTTAGCTTTTCTACAAGATCATTGTATTTGGCTATAATCTCCTGATCTTCTTTTACCTCGAAAATGCTTTTTGCAGCAGCCGACGCATTTTCAAAACTTTCTGTCAGATCATTTATCCACTCTGTTATCTTGTGGAATGTAGGTTTCAGTGATTCGAACGTTGATTCTGTAATCGTTCCGGTGAGATTGTCCCACGCATCCTGCATATTCGATATAGAACCATCCCAGCTGTCGGAAACTGCCTTGCCAGCATCAGCAAAATCTCCCAGTTTTCTCTTTAAAAACTCGAAGAGGTCGCCCTGCTTTTTGTGTGTCTTGATCTGCTCGTTCGTGATGCCTATGTTTTTCGCTACGACGCTGTTCATGTCGATTGTCCCGGAAACGACGGAACGCATCTCCTGTGCCAGCTGATTCATCGGCACACCCATTGCGCCTGCGGCCTGGGTCATAAGCTTCGTATATTCGACGGTCTGTTTTATTGTCATTCCGGCCTTCAATGCCGGGCCGAGCGTGCTTTGAAAGCCTTCCGTCAGCTGTGTGAGAGTGGCAGACGTTTCGAGATTGGCCTTTTTGAGCATCGCCATGACATCCGACGACATTTTCATCGCTTCTGCAAATTTGTTCACTCCGCTTTTGGCTTCGGTGTTGACGGATATCAGTGACGCTATCCCTATTTTCATCGTTTCGATGCTTGCGTTGTACCGAAGGCCGTTTTGCACAATGGCGTCAAACGCTTTCGCTACGCCGTAAATGCCACCTGCAGAAGCTCCGATGGCGATCAGGCTTTCTGTAAACGCTTTCGTTTTTGAAGCGGACACGTCAATGGTTTTTGCGAAACGCTTCAGATCGTTTTCTACGACGACAAGCTCTTTGGTGTCCTTGTCAAATTTGATCTTTATGCGCAATTCATTTTTCACGTTTCGTCCTCGCTATCGTAGATGCCCAGACCTGGCCCATTCTCATGACAACAGGCACCCATCTTTTTGCATCCATCCCGGCCCATTCGAGATAGTCTTTGGTCGCATCGTATCTCTTGCCGACTGTGCCCGACATGCCATATTCCCACGGTATAGACAAAAAAATCCTGCTGATCGCAAAAAGTTCATCGTCGTCGTCCAGAAATATCACGCGAGAAGAATCGTTCGCGATCAAATCTGCGCGTTCGCTTGCGCTGATGGCGAGTTCTCCGGTCCCGCGCGCATTTTGCTCTGACCATTTTATTAGCCGTTCGACCCTTCGGCTTTGAGCTTTCCCAGCGCCTCGTCAAGCGTGACCTTGAACTTGTAGATATTCGCGTGTGTCGTCAGCTCAGCAATCATTTTTTCAATATCGTTTTCGTTCCCTGAAAGACAGGAGCGAAGCGCCTTTTTCGCATATTCCATTTTTTCTTTGACATCCGCGTCCCGAATGTCTATGCCTCCGTCGATCAACTCCGTCGTCGGCTCCATATATCTGAACGAAGCAGACGATCCGTCAAGATACTCGTACTCGAACTCGATAAAAAGACGCTTCGCTTGAAGTTTCATTCCATATCCTTTGTGCAGTGATTTTGTGCAGCGATTTCACAGGGCGGCTCACTGCACGAGGCCGCCATTATCATTCATATTTGATTTCAAAATTGTCGCCACCGGCATTGCTCTCGCATCGGAAAGATCGCTCGATGACCACCTTGCCATTGTCGTCGCTTTCGTTTATGCCGGAATATTTGCAGTAATTTGCCGTGAATGTGACCTTTTCTCCGCTTGAGGAGCCAAGGCTGACGACGAATGCTTTGACGTTTTCGTTTTTGAGGTCTGTCCAGTGATCGATAGAGTCGCGCTGCTTTATTTCGTTGATGGTAATGGTAGGCATGAAATCCGTAATGACATACTCTTTTTTCCCAATAGCGTAGATTTCGTCGATCTGATTGCCAAGATCGAAATCTGCACTTGTCAGATTGATTGTTGCCCCGTCGATCGTCACTGCGGATACGCTCTTGACAACAAAATTCGAATTGCCGTCGATCGTCGCCGATGGATTTGCCTCAAGGACTGGCTCGGCATCCGTGAACCCCTTTATGTCGAACGCTATTCTGACAAGCTCCCCGACCGTAAAATTGATCTTCAGGTTTGAAACGACACCTGTAATTGTGCGCTTCTCCCCATCGATATAGCTGATTATCTCCCCGGTTTGTCCCATTTGCGTCATCGGCGTATATGTGACCTTTTCTTCTCCGGCAGTCGTGTCTATGGTTTCAGTCAAACCGCATATTTTGTACATCTCGGAAAGTTTCGGAGGTGTGCCGGCAGCCCCAGTCGCCTTCATGATCGCCGTAATCGTTCCGTCGGCAGCAGTCCAATCGGGAATCACGAATCCCTTTTCAGCTCCAAGCGCGCCAGTGCCTATTTCCTTGATGGTTCCATTCTTGATCGTGGTGTTGAAGAATGTGTTTTCTGCCAGCGTAACAACATCGGACGTTGTCGGGGTGCCTCCGTATTTAGCAAGCAGAACTTGTTTGTTTGTCAGCTGATAAGCCATTTTTGCTCCTTATGGTGTCACTTTTGCCACAATTATCAATGTTTCAAAATCGAGATCTGATATCTCCCGCGTGGTGCCGCCAAATTCGAAAAGGCCGTCACTTTGTACGCAGAAATCATATACGTCTGATATGAACTGAGGATCGAATCCACCATCCTTGATTATCACTGCATAATGAATCAGATATCCCCATTCCTGATCTGGATCTCGTCTCAATGGAGATATTTGATGCCCAGTCAATCGCTGCGAACAAAAATCGATTATCTTCTGCGTCGCTTCAGCTTCTGTTTGCATCGCAATGGACATTATTCGACCCCTATGATGATCTCAAGGCCATCGCTCGTCCGCTTGGTGTTTGCGACAGATACTATTCGCTCTCCGATCTCTTCGTTTTCGTCAGGTATGATGATAGTGTCGCCCTTTTGTATATTTTTCGCATCATCGTATGCGGCCCTATATGTTTCGTATTCATGGAGATCGATCTCGTAATTGTCGACGCGAACAAGATGCATGGTTTTTGAAACGCCTCCTATTATCGCCGTAACAGGAATACCGAGCGCGCTATACATGCTCGGCAATGCATCGTTCATCGCATCGACGAGGGCCATGCTTTATGCCGCGTTGATCTTGACGTAAACCGAACCGGTTGTGCTGGCGGCTTTCGCGCTTACCGCACGTCCCGCGCGCGTATTGTCCGTCGATGTCTTGGTGACGACCCCGTTTGTCGCGTCGAAGTAAAGCTCGTCCCCGACTGCGATCGCGTCGGCTGTGGCGGCGGCGATTTCATACACACCCTCGATTTTCAGCGCGATCGTCTCTCCGCTTACGCCGGAAACGGTTGCGATGCCTACCATTCCGTCTCCGAGCTCCACAATGTCGCCGACGTTTGTGTCGGCCGCGAGATCGTAATCGATCGTTTTACCTTCCTGGATTTCGACTGCTTGTTTTGCCATTATCTACTCCTTATGCACCGGCGTTTTTGTAAAGTCCGCGGAAGTCTTCCGCAAAGAGTCCGAAGTCGAACACGCATTCGTAAGTCACATAGCGCAGGTTGCGCTCTTTTTCAGCGACGATGGGACGTCGGCCAGTTCCGGCGAGATATCCGACCTTGATGGTGCGCCGGCTCGCGGCAAGGTACCACGGATCGGCATCGAGCTCCGCATCGACGACAATATCGAGTGCGCCGCGGAACGGGTTTACGACACCTGGGTTGTCTTGCCCCATTGCCGCTTCGCTCGTAAGAAGCTGCCTCACAAGGGTCTCGTTCTCCGGCGCTGCGATGATATACCGAGGGTTGATATTGAGCGCTGTTCCCGCGGCATCTTTCTGTCGGCGCATTTTGATTCGCCCCTGGGTCAGCGTGTCGATTGACGGCTGTGCGCCCGATGCGGCGACATTGTTGTGCGCTGCGTCGAAAATCGGTTTGCCGTCGGCCATTTTGTAGGAAGCGAATTCGCCCTTCTTCTGCAGCAGGTCGTAGACCAGCCCGTTGGCGGTGCGCTTTGCCATGCGCGCAAAATCCTGAACAAGGTCGGTGAACGCGCCAAGATCGTCGTTGATGATCATTTCTCGGCTAAGCGTCACTTCGTCGCCATAGCTGTAAAGTCGCCAGCTTTCGGAATTCTCTTTCGACTCTTTCTTTTTCGTCTCTCCGTATTCCGTCAGCTTGCGCAATCGTCCAGCAAGGCGTCCACGACTTGCCTCTGTCCGTGTTTTGAAGTCGGGCAGTTCCGTCGATGCGGTCCAAATGTCAAATGTTCCCTCTGCCTCTTCGTAGGCTGCGGAAAGCACACGGTTCGCCACATTGCCGAGAAGAACGGGAAAATCGCTTGTGCTCATGGCGCGCTTGATCATCTCGTCACGGCTGTATCCGTCATATCCCGTCACCGCCCGCATGATGTCGCTGAGATTTGCGGCCATGAACTCACGGCTGCCGTCGTGCGGATTGTCGAGTTTGACGCCGGAGCGAATGATCAATGCGTCGGTAGCTGCGCGCATGATCTCCTCTTTTTTGCTGTCGTCTCCTACCTGCACTCCCTGCATGTGCCCTGGGCTAACGTCTTTTGCGCTCTGTCTGTCGAGCAGATATCTGGCGAGATCGTCAGCGCTCTTGTTTTCGTAGTCGAGAAAACGCTGCAGTTCCTCTTCCGTCAGAATGTCGCCGTGCTTTGACGCGAGACTCTTGATCTCGTCGCGTCGCTTCAGATCGGCATTCTCTTTTTTGAACGCAGCGAGATCGCCTCCGATGGCCTCGATAGCCCGCGTGATCTCATCCATTTTGCGCTCGATCGCTTCTGCGTCGGCGCCACCCTTTCGCAATGCGGCAAGCTGCCGCTTCAGTTCTTCGATTTTGTCCATCGTCTCTCCTTCTTGTTGTTTTCTACCGATGCTAGCTGATGGATCGGCACCGATGTCGACCAAAGACGCTTCCTGGAATTCCCATCGCGTCACCTCTACGAGCGGCACATCGCCGTCGCGCTCCGTGATCCTGACCTCGCGTTTCACTCCCCCGACGGATATTTCAGTCAGCGTGCCCTCCTCCACCATGCGCCACAGCATGTCTGCGTCTGGGTTTACCGTGGAAAAAACTGCGTCGGCTCGAAGTTCTCGATTTTCAAGACGCACATTCTCGAGTCTGCCGATAGGAAGCTCCCCGTACCTGCCTGAGCCGTGCATCCAGCGCAATTTGGCTGAACCTGCCCTGGTGAGGTCTATGTTCTCTTCCCCGTGAAGAAGAACTTCATCGTATTTTTCGCCGCTCCACCAATCGGTGCGTCGGATTGGCGTTTCGGTTGATATCAGAATCGAAACGCGCCGGGTTTCTGTATCGATGGCGGTTTTGTCAATCGCGGCGCGTCTGTTCAACGTCCCGCCGACGATTTTTTCCGCATTTAGCTTGCGTCTCGGCATAGCGCTCCTTTTTTTCGTTTTAGCCATTTTCACAAAACCTCGATCCGTTTAATAGTCGACTAAACATCATCCGCCTGTATCCCGGCCTCTTTGAGCATCCTGATCTCCTCTTTGCGTTGAGCGATCAAGTCCTCCAAATCCTCCCCGCGGCTTCCGGCCACCTGTTTGAGCGTGGTGATGCCAAGGTTCAGTTCGGCTTCGATCGCCTTGATGTCCTTGAGCGGATCGACCCACTCCCGCTTTGGCGGTATCCAAACAGGCGCAAAATCATCGCGGTTGTTTTCCAGGCTTACCGCGCTCAGCCCCTCTATGTTTCCTGCGTAGACATTGCGCATCAGCCACTCGTTGAAGATGGGGCGCAAAACATAGGTGACCAGATGCACCTGCTCGTGGGAGAAGCGCTTGTGGTCCTGGATGATGGAGGCCCTTGCGCTGGAGAAGTTGACCTGCGAATAGTCCCTGAAGGCCAGCTCGTAACTGACTTGACGGCTGACGGCGATGAGTCGAACCGCGCTCTTGACGAAACGCTCGTGATCGTCGCCGTTCATATTCGCTGCCAGCAAATGGGGCTTTTCGCCCGGAGATAGGTACTCGACGATAATATCGTTGATATCCTCGATCGGGTCGCCGTCAAGCCCGGCGTCTTTGGCGGCCAGCCTCGCCTCAAGGTCGGCGGTCTCGATGAAATAGGCCACGTTCGCACGCGCCCGTGCTGCTTTGATAAATGCGCTCTGATACCCAGCGAAGTTGCGCAGGTCGATGATGCTTTGGCGATATTCGGAGATGCCGCGATACTGGGTGGCGCGATTTGTTATCTTGAAGTAGTGGATAATGTTGGCGGCTGGGATCTCTTTGCTCTTGAAATTCTCCTGACGGATAACATAGCGCTTGGGCGCGCCGTCTTTGTCGAGAATGATGCCGTCGGCATAGATGCCGTCGGCGTCGTTATAGTTTTGCAGCGTCGAGTCGATGCGGTCAGCTTCAACAAGCTGAAGACGAAATGGGTTTTTCCTGTCTTTCGGATACCGTTTTGCGACAATGATTTCCCCGTCCATCATACGTTGCGCGAGAATAACGCGCTGCATATCGCCAAAATGAAGTCGGCGCGTCATATCGCAAAACTCTTTTTCGCACCAGCGCTCCCACAATTTTTCGATGCGGCGGTTGAGATTTTTATCTTCGCTTTTGATCTGCAGCTTCAAGCCGTTGCCAACGGTGTTGTTGACTATTGCGGCGTCGATGTTTGCCATGATGCCGTTGTTTTCGTGCAGCCACCTGGCGCGGGCCCGCATCGTGTCGCGGTCCATTGCAGCGGTCGCCTCGAACGGAGCATTGACGGAATTGTTGAAGTCGCGGTTGGTGGTGCGTTTGCCGCCCTCGTAGTAACTTCTTACGATTTTTGCGGCCTGCCTTGCGATGAACCTTCTGAGTGAATCACGAAAAGACAATGCGAGCCTTTCTTGGAAGAGGTCCTGTGGATGATCCTGGGATGTGATCACGTCCGTATTTGGCGATCTTGTCAATCAGGTATGCTTCACGTTCCTGAAGTTTCGAGAGCGAAACATGCTCGATGCTTTTGTCGCCAATTTCCATCCTGTGGCCTTTCAGCGAAGCAGTTATGGCTGCCTGCACTTCATCAAGTTGTTCGCCAAGTGTTTGCGCCAAAATCGCCCCTTTTTTCATATGCTGATGAAATTGTGGCAGTTTCGAGAAAAGATTTATAGTCGACTAAAGTATGCCGTTCTTTTTCAATTCTTCGTATTTTTGTTTAAATGGAGGGCTCTCCTTCAAAAGCATCTCCAAAATCTTGCTCTTTGTGGCCTCATTCTCTTTCGCAAGTTCGAAAAGCACGCGATTCGTGCGTTCTTTTACCGTCAAATGCAAAGTGAGTGAGGAGTCCAAAACATCTTTTCTGCGCCCAGCCATGATTCCCCTTTAAATGATGTCACCCCAATTGTCTGTTTGCCTGCGTTTTTTTCTTTTTGGCCTATTGATACCGTTTTTATGCCGATGCGCCACCGCCTTGTAGTTTGGGTTGAGTATCCGCACCGCCGCAAGCGCATAGACGTTGATGTCCAGCGCTTCGTTGCGGGCGCGCGTTTTGACCCACTCTCTGCGCTGAAAGCCTTTGTGGTAGCGCGTTACGACCTTCTCGGCGGTCAGCTGCGCGAAATATTCCGCGTCGTACCGATCGCTGAAGTGGTAATAGCCTGGTGAGTGCTCTTCGATTTTCAGCCTGGCATAGATGAGCTCTTTGGCGGTATCGGTGCCGACCATGAAGAGCTTCACGCCGTATTTGTTCGATGTCGACGGGCGCGACACGATCGGTTTGCCTGGCGTGGAAGAGCCCTTGACGGCATAGACGCGCCGCATGGCGTGCCGCTTGCAAAACTTGTACACCTCGTCGGTGAAGTGGCCGCCTGAGTCGATGCAGGTGCAAGAAACCGGCAGCTTCACGCCAAGCTCGCTGTCGTATTCGTCGAAGATGATATCCTCCAATTGTTGCCACGTGCTATCGAGCGCCGGGCTGCCGTGGATAACGAAGGGTTTGATGCCCCAGCTCTCCTCACCCTCTCCGAAAGCTTTGATCTCCCCTTCCAGGCGATCGTCCTGCACATCCACTCCCGCGACCAGCACGGCGGCCTTTGCCGGCACCTTTTCGTAATCGGAGACATGCTGCGAAAAGTCGATGTCGTCCACCCCCTCGCCCTGGTCCTCCTCCCACGTCTCGCCCAATGAGGTGTTGACGAAGGTTTTGAGGGTGTGGGGGCTCTTTTTGGCTTCCAGGAAGTTGGCCGCCATTTCGGAGAGCTTCACCCACGGGCTGTAGATTTCGTTCAGCCAAAATCCCGCCACTCCGTTGGTCTCTCTATCGGCGATCCACCGCCCTTTTGTTACCGCGCCCCATCTTTGCGCGTCCGACCATAGCGACCCGCACGCTTCGCAGGCATACGCTGCGGTGAACGGGTCATCATTTTCCCACACGACGTTGCTCCACTTCAGCACCTGCGTTTTGCCACACTGCGGGCATGGCACGTGAAATTTGCGCTTGTCGCTCTCTTCGTAAGCCATCTCAATGCGCGACAGGCCTTTGATAGTCGGGGTTGAGACAAGCATCCGCTTTTTGTTCCAAAAGGTCGTGGAACGCTTGAAGGCCAGGTTGACAGGGTCGCCCTCCGCACCGGCGCTTGGAGGATAGCGATCGATCTCGTCGCAAAGCACGATGCGCACCGGTCTTGAAGCCAGCGAAGCCGGAGAGTTCGCTCCCGCCATCGTGATATGGCCCCCGGGAAAGGTTTTGTGCAGAATCGTGTTTCCGCTTGCACGCGCCTTGTAGTCGATGAGCCCGTGCAATGCTTTGGTATCTCGAATCATCGGGGCCAGACGGTCTTTTGAGAAGGTTTGCGCCATTTCAAGCGTAGGCTGAAGCATCAAGATTGGCGACGGGTCTTGAGAGATGAAATAGCCGATAATATTGAGCAGCTGCTCCGTTTTGCCAGTCTGGGCGCTCGACATCCAAACGATGGTGTGGATGGACGGATCGACGAAAGCGTCCATTATGTCACGCTGGTATTCCGCTCTGCTCGTGTCCCACCGACCGGGCTCCGCACTCGCTTCGGCGGACAACATACGGTACCTATCGGCCCATTCACTTACTTTCAGTTTCGGCGGCGGGGCCATCACCGCCATGGCTTTCCGCCAGACGTTTTCGATACGATTCAGGTAGTCCGTCATTCGCCAATTCCTTCAATGCTTCATGAATGTGATCCGTCAAGATTTCCTCTATGACGCTCGTTTCGGTTTCGCTTACCAGTTTCCCCGCCGCCTTGGTCGGAATGGTTAGCAGCTTGCCGCGCGCGTTAGCGGTATATGCCTGCCACGTCTCGATAACAAGTGGCGTTCGAATCAATTCGCCACGCAACTCCTTGACGATCAGCTCGCGCTCGTCCGCCTGCGCCGCCGTAAGCCTGATCTTCTCACGCTCAAGCGGCTTTTCGTCGCCTGTTTTGAGATGGTCGATATACTGCTGAATCGACTTTTTGATCGGCGTGCCGCTGCCACGCTTTTTTGGCGGCAAAATCCCATCATCGCGGTACCGCTTGACCGTCTGCGGCGAAATACCAAGAAAATCGCCAAGATCGGCGTCAGACCCGTACAGCTCTGCCATATCTCACCTTTTTAATTTTCGCTTCAGCTAAAAAAAGATCGGGGCCGCCACTACCCGCACCGCCATCATGCCAGGAAGGACCCGTCACCATCCCATCTCCTTCCGCTTTGCCATCGCCCTGGCGAACGCTTCGGAGAAATGCTTCTGCCCTCTTCGCTCGATAACCTTTCGCACGATTGCCACGTCATGCAGCCTCTTCTGATAGTTGGGCTTATCGGCTATGCGCAACATGCAGACAGGATGGTTTATGCCTGGCACTCTCGCATAGACTCCTGGGTGCATATGCCCTGAGGAATGCCACGGGATTGCGAAATACCTCACGCCTTTCTTTCTCAGTCTCTCCCTTCTTTTTCTGCTCGCCTTCGTTTCGTTCGCCATGAACCCTGCCTTGTAGAACAGCTTTAGCTGGCTCATCATCTCAACATAGGTATGCGGCTTGATCTTTACGCCAGGCGGTGGTGTGAGTATCTGATCCTGACGCATCAATCCCATGTGGATCATCGCTTTCTCCATTCCCTTTCGCGCGCGGTCGCCGCCTGTGTAGTGATGCTTCAGCACTTTGTACTGCCAGCTCCATTCATCGACGTACAGTTCTGCGTATGGCTTCGCTTTGGTCGCTTTTTTGACACGCCACGCGGATGGTATTGATTTTCCCTTGATATTGAGTTTCGCACCGATCTCTTTTTTGATCGTGCCAAGCGCGTCGAATGCGATGTTGTTCATCGCAACCATCGTCGCGTACGGGATGTCATTGCTGGCTATTTTCCCAAACGCTTTGATGTACTGTCTGATGTTCGACCTGATGTCTATGTTCATCTTCTCTCCAGCCTTTCGATCTCGTGCTGAAGATACCATGCCGCCTTCTTCAGATCCTCGATGCCGTTCTTGCGCTTGTGCCTGCTGACGTATTTGATGACGTTCATGATGGCCCAGCTCCATCCTTCCTTTTCGTTCGCCTCGATGTATTCCAGCGGGCTGATTGCCATTTCTGTGTAGTGCTTCGGTTCGATCGGATTGTCTTGGTCTTTGTTTCCAATGGCGTCGATCACCGCCATAATCCCGTCCGCTTGTGTCATGCCACCTCCTTTATGTCGATTTCGACGCGCTCCGGCCCGATGCCTCCGTATTCGAACGAAATGGCCGTGATATTTCGCTGGCAGTCGTCCGGGATGATCTTCGCGTCCACCAGTGCGTCGCTGAAGAATTTGTCGATGACCGCTCCTACGTTGCCTATGTCTTTTCGGTGATTCGTCTCGAAAAAGATCGTGTAGTGGATATGGACGCGGTCGTAATGTTTGCGGCGGTGTGGTCGTAGGTGTGCCCATGCAATCTCTTTGTACGTCCGTTTCGCTTCAGCGGATACGCGGTAGTGGATGTTGCGGTAGTCGTTCATCGTCAGCAGCTTCTGCCGTCCTGCTTTGACGTAGGTCGGGAGCGGGAGCGTCAATCGGATCACATCATCTCCTTTGACGGAAACGGCACGTGAATACCGAATTTTTCTCCAAGCAATCTGTTCATCACGTCGTACACCTTGTCTATCTCCTCTTTTTTGAGCTTCGTGGTGCTCTCTTTGCCAAGCATCGCCTTTTGCAACCGCTTCCACATCACCTCTTTGACGCTTGACGGGCTCCACGGCACGTCGGCTTTGATCACCTGCTTCATGTCAAGCCCCGCTTCGTTGAGCGCGTCTGCCACCATCGTGAAGTAAAGATGCATCGCCGCGTTTTGTTTGATCGTGCGGTAGTCCATGTTCGTGATCTTGACCTGGTAGTATCCGTCGTTGAGCGATTCGAGTACGTCGCGATCTTTGAAGATCGGCTGTCCGTTGATGACCTGCATTGTGACGATCGGCATTACAGCATCTCCTCCACGATATACCGCTCGTAATTCTTCTCGCCGATCCTCTCCACGTCCTCCCGACTCACACCAAGCGCCGCATAGCCGTCTTTGCCGTGGTGGATTTCGTAGTGGCATGGATGGCAGAGCGCCACCAGCGTGCGGTCGTCCTTGTCGGCTCCGCTGCGACCGTATTTGGCGTGGTGTGCTTCGCATGAGGCGTGGCTTCCGCATATCTGGCATGTCGGGAATGTCAGGAAGAGCCATGAGCGGAAGGCCTGCAGGTGCTCCGGCGACATGCGCTTTAGGCTCTTTGGCTTGTTCCATCGGGTCTGTTCGGCTTTTGTCATCTCACCACTCCAAAAAAACCTCAATCGGTAAATCATCGCGCCCGATGGCGTCATAGACCCTCTTTTGCAACTCGTAATCCTGTGGCGACGCCTCATGGATGTTGACTAAGATCGTCCAGTCGTCGTCTAACAGACTGGCGCACATTTTGATGTCGCCGACGAAAGCGTTTGGCGCCTCTTTCTCCAGCATCGTCTCGATCTTCTCTTTCCATGCCTTCGCTTCTTCTCGCAGTTTCTCGTTCATCCCATCGCCTCCCGCATCAAAATTCTCCATGCCATCGCCACCACTCTCGGAACCTGTCCGTTTCCAAGGGCTTTAAGTCGGTGTGTCCGATGGGCCAAGCCATCAACCACTCGACCCACTCCGGGTTCAGGCGGCCACCTACGGCAGTCGCCAACCCAGTCCCGCTGTTCGTCCCGTCTTTCGGTCTGTTGTAATTCCCGCATACCGTCGGCGTAGGCCAATATCCACAATCTCTTTCTACGGTGTGAAGCGCCGGCGTCGTCCGCTCCCACAACTCCCCATACCGCATTAAGCCGAAGCGCGGCAAGGTCGGCAAGCACTCGATCGAGTCCCCTGGAAACAAGCATCGGTGAGTTTTCCACGAAGACGTATCTGGGTCGTACTTCACCGATAATTCTCGCCATTTCCGACCAGAGCCCGCTTCGCTCTCCTTCAAGTCCTTTTCCTTTTCCGGCGATGGAGATGTCCTGGCACGGGAAGCCTCCCGAAACCACGTCAACAATGCCTCTCCACGGTCTTCCGTCAAACGTTCGCACGTCATCCCATATCGGGAACGGGTCGAACGTTCCGTCGTTCTGACGTGCGACGAGTACATGTCTGGCATACTCGTCGATCTCGACCGCACAGACCGTTCGCCAATCGAGGATTTTGCCGCCAAGTATGCCTCCGCCAGCGCCCGCGAATAAAGCCAACTCATTCACATCGCCTCCAATTCCTCTTTTGACCGGCTCATCATCATCCGGTGATCGTTGACGACGATCAACGCGCCGCACCTGTCGCAGATGTCTGGCATATCGCTCAAATCCTCGCTCTCCCATACTCGCTTGCAGTGTGCGCACATCGCGGTGAAGCGGAAGGTTGGTCTTTCCTGATTTTGGTTTCGTTTTCTGCTCATCGCGTTAACTCCCAAATTCTCGCCAAAATATTTACGATAATCTCCTTCAGCCTGGTTCCGTCCGTCAGCCTCAAAATCCATGCGATCATGCCGATCTCCTGAAGTGGTACTTGAACAGCTGCCTCAATTCACGATCTGGCAGTGGATCGCCGCTTGAGTGCACCAAATCTGTGACGAACCGCTCTATCGTCCCGTAATCCACGCCCTCCTTTTTGCCCCATAGTATGATGTCGGCGACGGCGTTGTTTCGGTTGCCGGTTTCGTAAATTCTGTTGAACCGCGCCTTCATCGCTTTGAATATGTCGCCATCACGCTCTTTCGCGCTCAAGGCTTTGTGCTTCTGCTCCTGCGCCCACCGCGCCAGCTCGATACGCTGTTTCGCCCGTTCCAAAAACGGCTCCCAGTCGAAAAACTCCCCGTACAAAAACTCGGTCTGCGCTTCGGGGTTGCCGGCGTATGCCCGCGCCGCGTCTTTGCATCCTGTGTCCACGCCTGGGAAATGGCGGTAAATCTCCTCCATCGTCATCGAGTATTCGTCATTCGGGATGTCCATCGCCGTCAGCAGCGGAACGATGGCGCGAAAGCGGTCGCACACTTTGCCGTTCTTCTCCTTCCGATGGCTCTTGGTCGTGCCGATGAACGCCGCATTGGGATAGATGCGTTTTTTGAACTCCTCGATGCTCATGCCGTCGTCGAAGTCGAGTACGATGGCATTGGTGCTGTCGGCGATCCTGTTTTCGCCTTTGCGGTAATCGCCCATGAACCAGAATGGACTGTACCGCCCACGCATCTTCAGAACCCGCACAAAATCGTCGAACATGACGGAATACGGCTTGAATCCTTCGGCCACCGCCATACTTGGGTCATTTGTAGCTGAAATGTTGATATTGCAATCCGCAAAACTCATGCCACATTCTCCGGGAAGTCGATCACGACCATGCCTTCGGTTTTAGGTTCAGGTCGATGCATCGGTGTGGCGATTTTGATTTCGAAATGGTCTTTGCCGTCCGTCAGCTTCCAAAGATGCTTCCGTACGCCCCAGTTGTCCTTTTTGAGCGCGCACTTTCGATAACCCATCTCCAGCTTGTCTATGTCTGGTTCCCCTTCGTCGTCAACGATGAACGACAATTCGTACCGCGCCCTCACGCCATCGTGAAACGCCGTCGCGCCCCTGCTGGCTCCGTCTTTGTTGGCGTGGTGGATAATGAGCGTCGTGATCTGAGACGCTTTCGCCCATTCCGCGAACGCCTGGATGAATACACGCGCTTCGGAGTTGTCGTTTTCGTTCCCGCCATAAAATGCCAGCAGCGGATCGAATACCACGAACCTCGCGCCAATGTCGATGAGCCTGTCGCCGATCTTTTGGATTTCGTCGTAGTTGGCCTTGAAAAGCCCCATTTCCCGCTTCGCCAATTGCGGCGGCGCGTCAAGTATCAGCGCCATCTTCGGCAATGCGTCGGGATTGACCAGGCCGTCTGCCGCCATTGCGTTGAAAATCGCCCGCACTTGCCCGGGATAGTCTTCCGTCAGCCACAACGCGCTGACCTCCCCGGTCTCCATGACGTGCCTGGCCGCCATGATGAGCGCAAGCCTCGTCTTTCCAACACCCCCGGCAGACGACAGCAGCGTCACGGCATTGCGCGGGATCGGCATGAAGCTTGTAAGAATGAACGACGCTTCGGACGGTTCGATGGAGGAGAGCATCTCGATCTTCATCACATCACCTCGACGTAGTTTTTGCGCTTTTTGGCCGGTTTCGCGCTGGCGACGTAGTCAGCCATGAAATTGACGAGCTTCATCGCGTAACGCCCTTTTTCGGCGATATGCGCTTTAAACGCCTGGACGAATCGCTTTGGGTCGTCTATCTTCAGCGCGTACTCCAAAGCGTTCAGGTACTCGTTTTGCGGCAGCCGCCCCTTGGCCCCCATGTGGAAGCATTCGGCCTTGATGACATTCAGCACGCCGGTGGCTTTGGCGCGGTCGGCGGCTTCGCGTGCGCGCGCGGTAATCCCCGGGTTATTTTCTCCGGCTAAGGAAGAATGCTCCTTTTGGTCTGTTTTGCATTCAGTGCTTTTGGGACGTGTGGAGCTTTCGGTGTTGTTTCGTTCGTCACCGGTTGGCTTTGCTGTTTTCCTATGCTGAACATCTTCAACGGAAAAATCACACTCTCTCCAGCCGCTTTGCCCGTCCTGTTTGGCTGTTCCTTGCTGAGAGGGTATGGTGTGTGGTTCTCTTACGGGTTCAGTAATTACAGGTTCGGGTGTAGCTCCTACACTACCCCCTGGTGTAGCTCCTACACTACCCTGGTGTACGTCCTCCACTACCCCCCCCGCGTCTTTAACTACCCCGTTCATGTTTATTTGGTAGTGATTTGGAAGGGATGTTCCGTCCTTTGTTCTATGAATAATTCTTATAAAGCCGTCAGCTTCAAGCTCTTTCAGATACTTGATAACGGTCTTTTTTGAAAGTTCAGAATCGGCAACGATTCTGTTCAATGACGGCCAACAGTAGCCATCGTCATTCGACCGATCCGCAAGCAGTAAAAGCAGCAGTTTTTTTTGTGGTTTTCCAGTCTTTTGTTTCGATGCCCAAGATAATGCGTCCCAGCTCATGCCGCCACATCCTTAATCCGTTCAATTTCATCTTTCGGCATCCAGTACCGCGCGAATCGCTTGCCTGTCGCTTTGTTCTCGACCATTTCTGTGCGGATGTCGTAGCCGTCGTTTCGCAGCTCGTCAATCCGTGCCGCCAGACGAAAGCAGCCAAAGTCGTTGAGCGCTTCGATGGCGCTTATCGATTTGCCGTCAAGCAGATGATGTAGGATCATTTCACACTGGCTCATTTCAGCATCTCCTCAAGCTCCCTGATCGCTTTGCGCAGATTGAACGTCGCTTTTCTGATCGCTTCGCTCTCGTCTTCGTCGATGGTCCCGTCCTCCAACGCTTCGAAGAGCGTTTTCGCGAGATCGCCGTGAACGCTGTCGATGCCGAGCGTCATTTGCAGGACGTGAATGGTGTCAGCTTCTGTCTGTGGCGCGTCTGGCGCCTTGCAGAGGTTGTAGCCGTACTCGTCGAGAATGGCGCTCAAGACATCTTCCCTGCCCTCTTCGTCGAGTTCGTAAAGCAGCACGGCGAGCTGATCGACGCTCATGCGCTTGGGATTGGCCGGGTTGTATGTGGTGCAGTTGAGCATGGACGATACCTGGATGTGGCCGTTCGGCCCCCGGTATCCGAGAAGCGGCGCGAAATGCGCGCGCGCCTGAAGGTGGTGGCGGTTTCCGAAACCCTCGACGGCTTCGGCGACCGCTTTGTAGATGAAGCGGTGTTTTTGGATCATGATATCCCCCACGGATATTGCCTTTTCAATGCCTGCCGGCCCCCACAATCCGTGGGGGGGGATTTTTCACTCAGGGCCGGCATTGAAAAAGGAGTGAAGCGCTTCAGTGAAGTTTTGTTATCATTGGAGCGCACCTCGGTGTTTTTCCGATCCCTAAACTTTGGTCGGTGGCTGGATCGGATGCATAGGTTAATCAACCTATTAGTTGATTATAAACTAATTGGTAGATATATGTCAAGGAAAGGAGTATGGTTATGGGCTCGATCGGATTTTGGTTGGCATTTTTTGTGTTTTGCTTTCTGGTAGCAATGTATGCAGAAAAACTCCACAGGAGCGGGATTGCTTATTTCATAGCATCTATTTTCTTTTCGCCGTTGATAGTTTTTCTATATCTTTTGATAGCAGGTGACGCACAAAAAACAGGAGACAATAAGAACAATGGCAATACTTTTAATGACAAAAACGTTTCGATCCCTATTAGTAGCGAGGACGAATGGGAAAAATTGAAGTTTGATATTAGAAAATTATTTCCGTCTCTTGATAGTATTGAGGTAGATGACCAATTTAGATTTATCGCGACAGACGGGAACGCGAAGATTGTAGCAAATAGGCAGCGCGATCTTGCAAAAATTTTGTTTTACTCTATTGATTCAACTCCGCTGCTTGAAAAATACAAAATAAATAAATCTTCTTCAACACAAAAAGGAACTTCAGAGAAGGAAACGATAGAAGCATTGGAAAAACTATCAAATCTTTACGAAAAGGGAGTGTTGACCGAAGAAGAATTTAATAACAAAAAAGAGAAGCTATTAAGCAGAATATAAAATTGAATAAATTCACAAAATTCATATTGTTGCTTGTTGTAATTTCGCTAACTAACAGTTTCGCCCACTCCACACACCACGAAAAACACTATCAGCGCATCTTCTGCGAAAAGGTGCACGGCAAGATGGAGTATCGGCTAAAAGACGGCACGCGCGTGGACTGCCAGACGCCTACCTATTCGTTCGAAGTGGATTTCGGGCACAAAGCGTTCGAGAGCGTCGGCCAGGCGCTTTACTATGCGATGATGACGGGCAAGCGTCCTGGGATTGTGCTGATCAGTGAAACGCCGAAGGACGACCGCTACATAGGGCGCATCAAGGCGTTGGCGAAGAGGTATGGAATTTATCTGTTCGTGATAGACGAGATGGGAAGGATCAGGGCGATTAAATAATATTCAATGTTTTTAATCTAATCTCCATTGCCTGCTCAGATACTTCAAATTTTTTTGCCATTATTTTTATAAACAAATCTCTTGGTATTTTTTCTTTTTTTTCAGATTCTCTATACTCTTCAAGGATTTTTGATCCAATATCTATAATCATCGTTTCAGGCATCAACAAATTTGCTGCATATCTATTGGCAACCACCTCTTTTAAATCACGAGTTGCGCCACGTCTTAATGTTGTATAATCATCTTTTATTGGGTCTTTGAATTTGTCAATATTTGGTATAACATCATAAACGAGATGACCTATTTCATGGGCAAGAGTAAATTTTCGCCGATTTATATGATCGGTAGGATTGATCCAAATCTCAGGACAACCTGTTTTAGATAAATATATCTCTCCATCATATGTTAATTTATCCCAATCTAACGACTCATCGACTTTTATTCCGATTTTTTCCGCGATTAAATAAGGGTCTACTGGAGGCTTAACTATACCGGATATTTCTAATAATTTATTTGGACTAATTTTTGATATTTTTTCGAAATCAATTCCACACATGCTTATTCTCCTATCCCTTTCTTGAGCGTCTCCTTTACTTTTTCGCCTACAACTTTTTTTACCATATCTTCTTTTACCATATCCTTTAGTTTATTATCAAGTTTATCATTCACACTTGCATCTATCAATGCATTAAATTTTTCTTTAAATTCTTCATCTCCAAGAATAGACGCAATTAATGAGTCTTTTATTTCGTTATTTTTTGATATTTGTTCTACAACTTTTGCTACTGCCTCTGTAATTTGTTTTTTCTTGTCTCTTGCAAGAAACACTTGAAGTATAATAGTTACAATCACTGTTAGAATGGTAATTATTCCTAAATATATAGTCAATACGCTGTCAGAATGGGAAAGAACATCCCCTGCAAGCGTTAACATATTGTTAGTTGATGTAAGTATGTCAGCAAGTGAAATATTTGCATCCATAATCAATACTTCCTCACCCCGCCAACAACGCGCCCGACGATGATGCAGTCATCCAGCTCGTCGCCTGTGATCCGCTCATCCCCAACGTTGCTGTTGTCGCTATGCAGGACGATCACCTTGTCAGCCGGCTTGATGTATACCCTCTTCACCAGCACGCCCATCGGGGTTTGAATGACATAGATGCCGCCGTCTCTCAACTGGCCGCCGTCCTGCTCATAATTGAGCACATAGAGCCGGTCGCCACTCTCTATCGTCGGGCTCATGCTGTCGCCGACCGCAGTGATGAGATGCAGCCCTTCATACGACGGCAGGCCGAGGATTTCGGTGATGAACTCTATGGATACTGGCACTTTTTTCGGCGCGGTGTCGTAATTGTACGCGCCGCCGCCAGCTGAAGCGTAGATATCGGGGTAGAATGGGATGGATACGGTATTGGAAGGAGCACTGGATAACTGTTTATTGCCAAACATATCTCCAGCGCCGTATTCAAGCCACGGTAGATAGATGCCCTTCTCTGCGGCGATCCGTTTCATATTATCAGTCAATTTTTTTGCTTTTTTGAATTTGCTGACAGCCTGCGGGCTTATTCCATACTCATTTGCAATTATATTTCCATATCTATCTGTTCCATAGACTTTCGTCATCGCTTCATGAAATCTTTTGCCAATTTCTGTCATATTATCCACCAAATGCTTGACATTTATCTACCTTTTGGTTTATAATCAACCTAACAGTTTATTTACATTCCCATAATGTAAACAATTATAACAAGACATCTTGAAAGAAAGGTAGGTTCGTGACGAAGACATTAAACCTGTCAAGCTGGCAACGGTTCAAACATGAGCTTTATAAAACAGGCAGATGCGCGGAAATGGCGGCAGAAGAGATCGGCACTACCGAGATGGCGCTTCGACAACGCATTTACGCCGGGCTGAAGCGCCCGGACGGAAAACGAACTCCGCTCGACGAGAAGATCGTCAAATTCATCGAAGAGAACAAGCTGGACTTCGACGTTTCATAGGGCGGCCCGCGGGCTTCCCTATTGAGCCGTCGGCTCTGATCTATCACAACCCAGCCGGTGCCAGGCAACCGGCTAAGAGACTCCCGAGCGAGGCAGAGAGGGAGAAGAGCGTTCCACCACGGCCATATCAGTTGTGGCCGTGCAGAGCACTCAAAGGAGCCACCATGATCACGATTGTGAGAAAAGGGATTGACAAGTACGCGGCGGCGACCATCTACGGGTTCATCTACAACGTCAAGTGGATAAGGAGGTGGAAATGGATGCGGACATAAGGGACGAGATTGAAACGATCCATGCGCTGACCAGTCGGCTTCGGACGCATTTGGACACGCTGCAGGCGTCAATCACGCATGTTGCGGCAACGACACTGCAGCAGATCGAACATCTCGAATTTATCAACAAGCGGCTAAAAGCCGAAAATGAGGCACTCAAGGAGAAACTTAATGAAAACAATGGTCATGATTGGTGATATAGGACAGGCTGCGCTCGTCACCAGCGCGTTGATCTTGGCCGGTCGCGCGCTGGTGGCAGGCATCAAAAATGAATACGTCGAAATTATAACATACTGGAGAAACCGATGAAGATCACGATCGACATCAACGACTTCGACGCGCTCGTGGACAACCTGGCCGCAAGCGTCCTTCGGGCGTATGACCGCTCGGAAAACAGCCCGAAATCGAAAGTGATGAAGGATATATACAGGCAAAAAGCAAAGCTGCTGGAAAAGATGCGTGACGAACGCATTAAACAGACAGGAAAGTGAAATGGAAACAATTCTCGTGACGACAGTTTTTCTAATCGTGCTTGCCTGATTGTGCAACATCGAAAGGATCAAGAAAAAGAGCGGCGATGTCGTGTATCGCAACGTCGCAGGAAAATGGATAAAGGTGGAGTTATGAGCAATATTATCGAACTGAAGCAAAAACCGATCATCGCCTACGACCTGATCGAAGCAAAGGGCAAAGAGATCGCCCAACGCATCGCAACCCTGGATATTGACAATATCGAGGCGAACGAAAACAATTTAAAAATTATCAAATCTACCAGAGCGGAGCTATCGAGGGAGTTCAAAGACCTCGAAGAAAAGCGCAAAATGGTCAAAGACATGATCCTGAAGCCGTATAACGACTTCGAGGCTGCCTACAAAGAGCATATCGCCTGCCTGTTCAAAGATGCAGATGCGACACTGAAAGAAAAGGTGGCAGCGGTTGAGAGCGAAATCTTGCAGCGAAAAATCGAAGCGATCAAAACCTACTTCGATGAGCACAGCAAACACGAATGGCTAACCTTCGACGATATCGGTCTTAATATTATCCGCTCCAAATCCGACAAATTCTACAAAGATCAGATTGATGAATACTTGGGCCGCGTCGAAGCGGACTTGCAGACCATTGAGACGCTGGAGCACAAAGAACGCGTCCTGGCCAAATACCAGCGCATCAAAGACCTGGCCGCCGCCATCGCGGAAGTGAATATCGAGATCCAGCGCGAAGAGGCGATCAGAAAGCAGCGTGAAGAACAGGAGCGTTTGAAAAAAGAGCGCGAAGAGGCAAGTCAAAAGAAAGAAGCCGAACAGGATCGCGCCTACGTCGAGACCGTCGCACCACAAATGGCCGCGACACAAGCGTCCATCCAACAGCCCGAACCGCAGATAGAGATGAATCTGCAACCGTCCAAACGCTACCGCGCCACCTTCACCATCACGGCAACGATGGAACAGATGGCGGAACTAAAACAATTTATGCAACAAAAAGGAATCACTTATGAGTCAGTTAAATGAAAAAGCGGTCGTCCGATACAACATCGGCGATACAGAAATCAAACTCACTCCGAAAATCGTAACAGATTACCTAACCAATGGCGCCAATATCACCATGCCGGAGTTCAAACTCTTCACCGAACTCTGCAAGGCCCGAAAACTGAATCCGTTTCTGAAAGAGGCGTACATCATCAAATACGGCAACAACCCCGCCCAAATCGTCGTCGGTAAAGACGCGATCCTCAAACGCGCCATCAATCACCCGCAGTTTGACGGACGCGAACAGGGCATCATCGTACAAAAGCCGGACGGCACCATCGAGGAGCGTCGCGGAACGTTCCATTTGCCCGACGAAGCACTTGTAGGCGGTTGGGCAAAAGTCTACCGAAAGGACTGGCATCATCCCACCTATATCACCGTTTCATTCGACGAAGTGGCGCAACGAAAAGGCAACGGCGAACTCAACTCCAACTGGGCCACAAAAGGTGCGACGATGGTCGAAAAGGTCGCATTGGTGAGGGCATTGAGAGAAACATTTGTCGAAGACCTCGGTGGCATGATCGACGAAGACGAAGCCTGGAAAGAGGATGCCGCACCACACAAACAGTCGGAACAGCATGCCGTATCGCAGCCAGACCCGTTCCAACAGGCTGCCCCAATCGATGCCGAAATAGAAGAAATCGACATGAACGATGTACCGGCATGAAAATCGACATAATCAACACCGGTTCTGACGGCAACGCCATCTTGATCGACGACCGTCTACTCATCGATGCTGGCGTGTCCTATGCGATGCTCAAGGATTATGATATCGAAACTGTATTGCTCACCCATATCCACGGAGACCATTTCAACCCTTCGACCATCCGAAAGCTGGCGGTCGAAAAGGAGTGCCTTTTCGTCTGCGGGGATTTCCTGCGCGAAAGGCTCGCATCGATGGGCATGCCGCAGGAGCAGATACTCACCATCAGCGAAATGGCCAAACTTCCATCCGGCCACTACGTCGTGCCTGTGACGCTCTACCACGACGTGCAAAACATAGGATGGCGCATCAGACGTGGAGATCATCTACACTTCCACGCCACCGACACCGCCCATCTAAACGGCATCACGGCGATGGATTACGATACGGCCACGATCGAGTGCAATTACGAAATGCAGCTGGCAAACGCCATCATCGAAGAGGCGAAGTTCCACGGCGAATATACCCATCTCGCAAGGGCTGTCGAAACGCACCTCTCCGTCCAACAGACCGTCCGCTTCGTCCAGGAAAACCGTATCAGGCGACTCATCCCAGTACACATCGGCAACTCCACCAAAGAGGCGGTACTGGAGTACCTGAAAAATAATTGCGAAAGGGCAAGATATGTTCAATAAAATCATCCTGGTAGGCAACCTCACCCGCCAAATAGAGCTACGCTACACCCCAAGCGGCCAAGCGGTAGCCAAAGGCGGCATCGCCACAAACCGCAAATGGAAGGACCAGAGCGGCCAGCAGAAAGAGGAGGTGATGTTCATCGACTTCACCATCTGGGGGCGCAGTGCGGAGATCGCAAACCAGTATCTCCACAAAGGCTCCAAAGTCCTGCTGGAAGGCCGCCTGAGCCTGGAGCAGTGGACAGACCAAAGCGGACAGAAACGCTCCAAGCACGTCGTGACTGTCGAAAACCTCAAGATGCTGGACGGCAAGGGCCAAGCTGGGGGACAAGATCCACAGCAGGGCGGCCAAGATCCACAGCAGGGCGGCCAAGATCCACAGCAGGGCGGCCAAGATCCACAGCAGACACCACCGCAACAACAACAGCAACAGCAACAGGCTCCGCAACAGGCGCAAATGCCGCCCATTGAGTACGACGATAGTGACATCCCATTTGCCTACATCGGACTCTCCGAAGGCAAACAATATATCCATGTTATCTAAGGGAGATGAAAGATGAAAAGATGCTTTAAATGCAATGAAATAAAGCCACTTTCATCATTTTATAGACACAAAAAGATGAAAGATGGCCACTTGAACAAATGCAAAGAATGCACAAAAATAGATGTTAGGAAAAATTATGGAAAATACGACAATACAGAGAAAGGCGTTATTCGTATAATTTATAAAACACAGAAATCAAACTCAAAGCAAAGAAAGATGCCACTACCACAATATTCAAAAAAAGAATTTACAGAATGGTTGTATAGAAATGGGTTTCGTGAGCTTTATGACAATTGGGTTAAACACGGCTACAAAAAAGACCTCAAGCCGTCCGTAGATAGGATAGATGATTTTAAACCATATTCCTTTGACAATATTCGTCTTGTTACATGGAAAGAAAACAGAGAACATCAGATAAACGATATTGTGAACGGAAAAGGGACAAGCGGAAAAATATGTAAGCCTGTTTTGTGCCTTAATGGTGATCGCAAGTTAATAAAGAAATATGTTTCATTCAGAAGTGCAGTACGAGATATTGGGTATTCAATGCGGCGTTCATTAAAAACTGGTTGTCCTGACAGGGTTAATGGCTATTACTGGAAATTTGCATCTTGATACGGAGGCAACCATGACCGAAGAAACCTACTGCGCACAACTCGCATGCGACAAGAAAGAGCATTGCCGCCATTACCAGCGCGCAAAAGAGATCGCGCCTGACAAGGCGTTCATGATGCGCGCCATCGAGGAGAGCCAATGCTCGCCAAAAAACGGCTGGCTCAAATACCTGCCGTCAAAAGGAAAACGATGAAGAGCAAAAAGAGCAGCGCGAGAACCGTCGAACGCGAACTGGCATGCATCATCATCGCCCATGACGCCATCGAGCAGGTGCTTGAAAAAACCACGACGCTGAAAGACCTGGGCATTTACGATCGCATGATCGTCCAGGCGTACAACACGATGAAATTCCTGATGAATATGTATCGCGGTTCAAAGACCATGCGAAACGCGGCAAAAATAGCTCTCAACGCCTACGAGAGAGAAGGACGCGAGAGGCCGAACGCTATGATCTTCGCGTTATCGATAATCGGAAATTCATACGATAAAAGCGGAATGAAAAGATTCCCGGTCGCAAAAATCATGGACGTTTGCGATATGTTCGATGCCGTTGCGCTTTATGTGGATGACAGAGACATCATAAAAGCAGCTGTCGATTACGCAGAAAAGATCGTCAATCGCGTCTACAAGAGCGACGCGGCGCATATCGACGACAAGATTTTGCATGTGGCGTAAGGAGAAACAATGGCATACACGCTCGACGACATCTATGGCTGCACCATCGACGAATACGCCAAGGCCCTCGGCAAAACCGTCGATGGGCTGATAGAAGAGAAGTACCGCGAAATCGAACTGCTGGAAAAGCATGTGGATGATCTCATGCCGCAGCGAGACAGGAGCATGAACGCGACGAACCTCATTCGTCATATCCACGGCGTGATCCACTCCAAGCGCAAAAAGATCGATAGGTTCGAAAAATGGAAAAGGAGACGCAATGGTTGACCTTGCAGACAGCGCGCATGTGCTGGAAGAGAAGGCGAAAAAGATCGCACTCAACACAAAAGGAACAGACGCAATTATTGAAAACTACGCAAAAAGGAATGATATGACATTTGAATAAGCAGCGAAAGCATTGGGATACAAGAACGAGACAGGCGTTCGCAACATGATCAACAAAGGCTACCTGAAAGGCGATATCAAGGCAAAAATCGTCGATGATGCTTCGGTTGAGGCATTGGCCAAGAAAAGGAATCAAACAACAGTCAAACAAAAACAGCTCAATGAGATCACGACCGATGACGACGACAGCACAATCATCGTCACGACAAAAGGCGAACTGAAAGAGGCGTTTCGACGATGGCTGCATAGCCAGAAGCGAGTCACGGTCGAGGAGATTTTGGAAATCGTAGCGTGAAGGAAGATGCCATGTTGATAGGAGAGGATGTTTTAAGTAAACAGTGGGGTGTGAGCAAAGAGTACCTTCAGAAACTCCGCGCCACAGAATTGAAAGAGGGCACTCATTATTTTAAGCCGACGGCCCGTACAATACTCTATGACGAGGATGCCGTCGAAGCGTGGGTAAGGAGCAAGTATGAGAATTTACACGCGAAACGGCACGCTTTACGTCGATTTACGGGCTGAAGGTCTTGGAAGAACGTCTACCGGGCTGAAAGATACGCCGTACAACAGGCGAATCGTTGAGTCTGAATACGCAGACTACCGTCCTGCTAAAGACTTTGGCTATTTTGCCAGAATGTACCTTCGGAACAAAGAAATCGAGGTGAAGCCGAGTTCTTTTCAAAAATATGCCAGGATCGTATCATCTGTATGCGCAAAGTTTGGAGACATGCCAATAGGCGACATCAAAGTATCCAATCTTTCAAAATGGCTTGATTCGCTCGATGTATCGCCAAAGACGGAACGAGACTACCATACCGTTTTGCGCGGCATCTTCCAGGAAGCCGTCTATGATGACGAGATCACTGATAACCCCGCGAAAAAACTTCGCAAACCGAAGCTGAAAAAACCGGAGATAGAGCCGTTCACGCCAAGCGAAATGGAACGCATCATCGCAACGGCCGATGGATGGTTCAAAAACCTCGTAATGCTTGGATTCTACACCGGTATGCGCACCGGGGAGATCGCCGGGCTGAAATGGGACGATATCGACTTCAACGCGAAAACCATTCATGTCCGCAGAACGAGACGGAAGGGAATGAACGGTGATACCAAAACCGATGGAAGCAGGCGCATCATTCCGATACTTCCGTCGCTTGAACCAGCGCTTCGTAACCAGTATGGGTTGACTGGGCTTCGCAATGGATACGTTTTCATGAAAGATGGCAAACCGTTACCGGATACGTTGCGATTGAACGAGTCAGAATGGAAGTCAACGTTGCGACGGGCTGGTGTGCCATACAGACGAATGTACAACATGCGCCACACATTCATAGTAACGATGCTCAATAGCGGGCACTATCCAGTCATGACCATTGCGAAATGGGTCGGGCATACGTCACCGCAGATGATATTTAACTGCTATGCGAAGCATGTGAAGTCAGAGTTGATAAATGCTGATTTTGATCCGTTTGGAGATGATTTTGGCACACTTTTGGCACAAAGTGGCTGAAAATACCGAAGTTATGGTGCGCAGAGCGAGACTTGAACTCGCACGGCCGAAGCCACTGCCCCCTCAAGACAGCGTGTCTACCGATTCCACCACCTGCGCATCTGTCGATAGGTAGTTGTTGTTAAGAGGCCGAAATTTTAGCAAAAAAAAATGGCCGCGTCAAGAGTGACGCGACCGTTTTGAAAAATCCTGCTATTATCCGAGGAACGGGTTTGCATAAAGTGCGATCAGGGCGATGACGAGAGTATAGATGACCTGTGCTTCGATCATCGCGAGGGCGATGAACATTGTAGTCATCAGCTTGCCACCGAGGCCTGGGTTGCGTGCCGTACCCGCGATTGTCGCTGCAGCAGTATTACCCATACCAAGGGCACCACCGGCAGCTGCAAGACCGAGGCCCACACCTGCTGCTACGACACTGTACGCCTGAATCATGGACTCACCTTCGCCTGCAAATGCAAACCCTGCAAATGCAACCATCAAAAGAAAAAACTTTTTCATCGAAAAGCTCCTGTGAAATTTTGTTTCCGGAAAACGGCGCTCCGGCTGCGCTGCAAAGTCCGTTCGGCTTGCGTATCCCTACTTATCACTTTGCGGGCAAATTATAGCCCCTCTTTTGTAAAATTACGATTAATCCAAGGGTTTCGCCAATGCCAGTTCGATTTTGTGGCCTTTTTGAGATTTGACGAGAACATCGATCTCCTGCCCCTCATGGAGCAGATCGCTCGGGTGGGCGATGTGGCCTCTTGAGATTTTGGAGATATGCAAAAGGCCGTCCACACCTCCGGGCAACTCGACAAAGGCTCCGAAATCCACGAGTTTTTTCACTTTGCCCTTCATGGGTTTGTCCATTTCAAATTGCGGCACCTCTTTTTTCGCGCGTGCCCCCTCCGCAATGCTTCTGATATGATCACACGCCGCTTTGACTTTCGCTTTGCTGGGGCCTGTTACTTTCACTTCGCCCTGTTTTTTGTCCAGATCGACACTCACTTCGAACTTCTCGATGATTTCGCGAATCGTTTTTCCGGCCTGACCGATGATATCGGCAATCTTGTGCGGTTCGATATGGAAAATTTCGGTACTCGGAAGCACCTCTTCATTAATTTCGATGGCGTTGGCCGCTTCATGCATGATGCCAAGAATGTGCAACCGCGCCTCTTTCGCCTGTGTCAGTGCTTTTTCGAGCAGATCGAGACCGATGCCGCCGAGTTTGATATCCATCTGCAGAGCGGTGATTCCCTCTTCGGTTCCTGCTACTTTGAAATCCATGTCGCCGTCGTGGTCTTCGAGTCCCATGATGTCGGTGAGAATGACATACTTCTCCCCTTCCATCACAAGACCCATCGCAACACCCGCAACGAGTTTTAGAAGCGGCACGTCCGCCGCCTTGAGCGCCAGAGAACCGCCGCAGACAGTCGCCATCGACGAAGAGCCGTTGGATTCGAGAATTTCCGAAACGAGGCGGACGATCGCATCGAGCTGCGTCTTGTCCAACGTGGGTTCGAGTGCGCGTTTGGCCAGATTGCCGTGACCGAGCTCACGTCGGCCCGGAGGTCCGATGCGAGACGCCTCCCCAACGCTGAATCCGGGGAAATTGTAATGGACCATGAACTCTTCGTAGCTGGCGCTCTTGCCGGTGATGCGCTCGAACATCTGCGCATCCTGCCGACTGCCGAGAGTACAGGTTACCAGTGCTTGGGTCTCCCCGCGGGTAAAGAGGCAGGAGCCGTGAACGCTGGGAAGGATGTTGGTTTCGATGGAGATGGGCCGCACCTCCTCGGGCCGTCTGCCATCAGCACGCCTTCCCTCTTCCAAAATCATGGAGCGGACGCGTTCGCGTTTCACTTCGCCGACTGCCGCTTTGACCTGCTCTTCTGTCCACTCTTCCGTTTTCGCAATCTCATCTTCGAGCAGTTTTTCTACGATCGCCTTGATCTCCGAACCCCGTTCGCTCTTGGCCATGCCATCAAGCGCCCGGTTGATCTCGTCCATGTAGAACTCTTTGACATAGGTGACGATAGAAGGGTCCGCTTTCACTTCAAAAAGCGGAACATCTTTTAAAGGTTTGGCGGCCTCGACGAAGACCTTCTCATACTCCGCCGCCGCCACTGAAATCGCCTTCTGCGCCACTGAAATCGCTTCAATCAGTTCTTCTTCTTTGAGCTCGTTGACATGGGGAATCTGGATTATTTCCTCGGCCAGCATCGGGTCGATCATCGGATCGACGGCCACGGTGGGCTCTATCTCCACTTCGACCGTTCCTATGGCGCGCATCTCGATCATCAGAAGATCCTCTTTCGTTCCGGAGACGAAAAGATCGAGGGTCCCCTCTTCCAGTTCGTCCAGTGTCGGATTGACGACAAACTGCCCCTCTTTTCGCCCGATGCGCACACCCGCGACACACCGGTTGACCGGAATGTCCGACAGATACAGCGCGGCGGATGCCGCATCGAGTGCGAGCGATTGCAGATCGGCCTCTTCGCCGACACTCAGCAGCAGCACCGTGATCTGCACGGGATTGAAAAATCCTTTGGGAAAGAGCGGGCGGAGGGAGCGGTCGATGAGTCGGGATGTAAGTGTTTCGAAATCTCCCGGTTTCGTCTCGCGTTTGACAAATCCGCCCGGAATCTTGCCGGCGGCGTAACTCTTCTCGATATACTGAACCGTCAAGGGCAGAAAATGATCTTCGATTGGCTTGTCGTCCATCACCGCCGTCGCCAGCAGGACGGTTTTGCCGCTTCTTAAAATCACCGAACCGTTGGCCTGCCTGGCGACCTTGCCCGTTTCGACCGTCACGGTGCGGTTGTTCATCTCAAATTCGAATGTACATGCCATATCTTTCATATCCTTTTGTCGTCTTCTTTGAATTTTACCCTATTCATCGATCAAAACCGAAATCGCTTCGCATGGCTATCCTCGGGAAACTGCCGCGCGATCTCCTCTTCACTGAAGGAAAAACGGTAATTCTCTATATAGGTTTTCAGTATTTTATAGGCTTCGTTGATCCGTGCCATCTCTTCGGTTTCGCCCCCGACGTCGGGATGCTTGCCCGACGCGAGATACCGGTACCGGTCGGTGATCTCTTTGAGGCTCACACGTGTAGGAAGCCCGAGAATGTCAAGCGCTTCGTGGATTTTGTCGTAAGCCTTGCTCATTTTGCGGCACTGACACCGGCCCCGGCCCCGGCCCCAAGCAGATATTTCATCCTATCGTCTTCGAAGCGGATGCCAAGACCGAAAAAGATGTTGTCGGCATCGGAGTTGAGAAAATTGTCGTATCCGATGTAGGCGTTGATGAATTTGTAGAACCGGTATCTCGCCGTCGCGCGCAGGTGGACATTGTCTCCCCGTATATCGTTGACGGCATTGAAATCGTAGGCATCGAGCGAGAGTTTCAGCCTGTCGTGATAGGCATAGTAGTCGATTCCGGCACCCGCGGTGCTTTCGATGATACCCCCGCGCACCATGAAATCGCGGTACCGTTTCCCAATCTGGGCGGAGACATACCAGTTGCCTTTTTCATGCTTTTTGTCGCCATCGTAAACGCATTCGCCGTTTTCCATCGAACACTTTTCGTAATCGGGGGAGGAGATGACATCGATCATGTAATGCCTCGAATAATAAGGCATGTAGTCGACATGCAGGCCGCCTTTGAAATTGTCGTCTTGCGCCAGGTAGAAGGCGTCCATACCCAGCTCCAGCCGTGTCTGCGTCACCGCATCAAGATAGTTGTTGAGTTTCACCATCGTGCTTTCACCCTTGGTGAAAAAGGTGTTGACGGACGTGAGGGCGTCGTTGAGCGGTTTTTTGTTCTCTTTGATCACGTCGTTGAGCTGATCTTCGAGCGATTCGAATTTTTCCGCCAGTGAGGGAAGCTTTTCGTCCAGTGTCTGGCCCGCCCCTCTGTAGGCGTCGATGGTCTCCTGCAGTTTGGCCATGAGACCGGGAAGATCGGCATTGATCGTATCGGCGCTTGTGGAAAACTTTTCCGACATCTTCGCGAACTTTTCGGCCGCGTTGTTGATGTTGGCAATTAGTTTGTCCATATTTTCCCTGTTTTTTACAACAATCTCTTTCATGTCCCGAGTCAAAACCTCGAGATTGGCGAATGTCTTCTTGAGTCGGGACCGGCTCTCCTTGTCAAGCGTCTCTCTTAGTTCGTGAATGAAGTGTTTCAGCTCTTCGGCCGCCGACGTTACGCTCGTTCCCATCTCTTCGAACGACGACATCGGCTTCTGGCGGCTGATGACTCCGTTTTCCCCAAGATAGGCGTGCGAGCTTCCGGGAATGATGTTGATGTATTTGCTGCCGAGCATCGACTCCTGTGTCAGCAGCACTTCGGAGTCGGCGGGGATTTTGGCGTTTTTGTAGATGAAAAGGGTCACGACAACTTTCGTACCCGAGAGCGCTATGTCTTTGACGTAACCGACTTCGACCCCTTTCATTTTGACCTTGGCGTGCTTTTCGAGGCCGCTGGCATCGTTGATGATCGCTTCGACTTCGTATCCCTTTTTCCCGACACCCTGAAATTTGTTGACCTGGGTGCTCAGCAGAAAAAGGAGAATCAATCCGATCGTGACAAAAAGGCCGACTTTTGCTTCCGTTTTCATTTATAATTCCTGCTCGAATGCATGTTCATATTCACCAAAAGGCACAAGGTTGATCCGGAAATAGAACGTGATATTGTGAATCGAATCGGCTTGCGCCGATGTCAGAATCGGTTTCATCTCATCCCTGATTCCGATATCCAGATCCCAGCAGTGCCTGTAAAAATGGGCACCTATCCCCCATCGGTTCATACGCCGGTTCAGGTTGTCGTACGAGATGTTGGCATAGTAGTCGTGCCCCG
This sequence comes from Hydrogenimonas urashimensis, assembly GCF_016593255.1. Taxonomy (NCBI): domain Bacteria; kingdom Pseudomonadati; phylum Campylobacterota; class Epsilonproteobacteria; order Campylobacterales; family Hydrogenimonadaceae; genus Hydrogenimonas; species Hydrogenimonas urashimensis. The sequence goes on from NZ_AP023212.1 coordinate 1,019,609, forward strand.
CTTCGCTTCTGTAAGTGCCGTTTAGATTGAAAAAATCGGATGTTTTTTCTACGTTTTTTTCGTCGTTCAACCGCTGCTTGATGAAATGGTTTACCATTATATCAAATTTGGGTTGGCTGATTTTGAAATAGGAGGTCGCCGCGGAGACGGTGTGGAGGTAGTAGGAGAAGAAAATATCGGTGTATATCTCGTAATGATCCAAAAAACGGTATCGGATCTCGTTTTCCAGGTCTCCGTAACGGTTGTACTTTCCGCCGCTTTCCTCGGCAGGCTCGTAGAGGATCGGCTGGGCGATCCGGTAGTAGAGAAACTCCTTATCCCGGGCATCGTAGAGATAGTTGATGACACTCATCATCAGATTTTCCCGGGGGGAACGCAAAACGGAGATCTCTTCGATCGTCGCCCCCTTTTCGCTGCTGAAACTGGGTTTGTTGTAGGTTACCCGAAGCTGCATCGTGTGGAAATTTTCTCCGTAGCTTCGCGCCAGATCGCTGTAAAGATCGATTCTGTGGTAGTTTCTAAAGAGCGAATAATAGTCGTTTTCGACACCATTCTTCTTTAGGACATCTTCCATGTTTTTGTAGGCCGAATAAGAGTAGTAGAGATTTTCCGAAATCGAGAACTTCAAGTAGTCATCGAAAAACGAGGTATAGAAGGTCAAAGGAAGGTTGATTTCCTGAAATTCGATATGTTTTCCCGATTCGGTGAAAAAGTGGTTGAAACGGTAGTCGGCCGAATATTGAAGACTGTTGAACCCCAAAAGAGCGTTTTGGTAATGGTGCAGCTGGATGATCGGAATATTCTGGAAGGTCTCTCTCCTCTCTTCATCGGAAAGCGCCGTGTCGATAAAGTATTTCCCGTAGATACCGGCGTAGTTGTCCTGCGTATTGTAGTAGTAGTTGATACGCGACTGCACCTGCGAACTGTCCGCCAATTCCGCGTTGGTTCTTGCCTGCAGATTGATATAATCCGGGTCGTTGAGATAGGTGATATCGGCATAGAAGCCGTCTCGTGAGTCGCCTCCCAAAGGTGAGAAAAGTCTCGTTCTCTCGTATCGGAGTTCCATACCGTAATGGGAGCTGTTTTTCAGATCATACTTTTCGACGTAACTCTTTTTCGTCTTGAAATAGCCCGCTTTGATATGCCCTTTCGAGTAGGGTGAGTCGACAAACCGGAAGAGCGCGTAGGCGCCGATACCCCTGTCCACCCTGTATTGGGGCGTAATCTGCAGATCCCACTGGGGGTCGATGGCGAGATAGAAGGGCTGCTCGTAGATAAAGCCGTCCCTGTCGGAAATGCCGAAATTGGGACGCAAAAGACCGCTTTTGCGCTCTTTTTCCGTCGAAACCCCCAGATAGGGGAGGTAGAAAACAGGCATATCCTTGATGTAAAAGCGGGGATTCCAGATATTCATCCACTTGGTCGTCATGTTGTAGTCGACGGACCTGAATTCGATATGCCAGTCGGGGCATGTCACGTCACAGCTGGAGAGCAGCGCCTTTTGCAAAGATATCTCCTCCTTGTGCCTTTCGGCTTTTTTCCCGCGTGCCCAGAGCTGTGTTTCGAAACCGGCGAGGAAGTAGTTTTCGAAGATATCGTGATCGTTTTTCAGATCGAGGTAGACATAGTCGCCAAGCAGCGCGTACTCCATCCCTTTCATCAGCGTGACATTGCCGAAAAATTCCATGATGGAGCGGTTCGTATCGTAAAGCGCCCTGTCGGCCTGTAGAATCATGTCCTTGTAGTAGACGACGACACTCTCCTGTGCGCTTAAAACGGTCGCATTTCTCTCCACTTTCGAAGCCAGTATCTGCACCTGCGACATCTCTTCGGAGGCGGCAAGCATAAAGGTGACCGCAAAAAGAAGGAAGAGCAGATTACGCATCGACAACCAGGGTGGAGGCTACTTTGTCATGCCATGTCTGGCGAAGAGGGTCGAAAAAGGCCCAGGCAAAACCAAGATAGAAGACCATGCCGCTGATGACACGGAATATGGCGCGATTGAAAGCGACGGAGAAACGGGGCCTTTGCATTGTCCCTGTCTCGACCACGACCATTTTCATCGCGATTTTCCCGAGTGTCGCGCCATACTGCCAGACAAACCATGTATGGTAGATAATGTGCGCCGTCGCAATCAGCAGCCAGACGCTGTTGATGACGGCTGCAACCTCCTGCGGCCCCTGTGCCATCGAAATCGGCTGCCACAGGAGTATTATAAAGATTATACTGATCAACATATCGTCGATGGCGAAAGCGACGCTTCGCCTGCCAAGCGGAGCGGGTTGCAGACCGCTCTTGCGCAGGCGGTTTTCTATCGGCTCATCCATCCGTCTGACGCAGCGCCTGATAGGCGATGTCGCTTCGGCACTGTTTGCCGGCAAAATGGACCTGCCCGCAGAGCATGTAGGCGTTGTCCCGGGCTTCTTTGATCGAATCGCCGAGCCCGACACATACGAGTACCCGGCCGCCGGTCGCCATCAGTTTCCCGTCGATGAGGGAGACACCGGCGAAATCGATGTGCGCTTTTTCGGCCAGTTCGGTATGAACGATCCTGTCGATGATGATCTCCGCCGGCTCGCTGCTTTTGTAGGGGTAGTTGCGGCTTGCCATGACGACACCTACGGCATATTTGTCCATGAACGCCACATCGAGCTCCTTAAGTCTTCCGGATGCGGCTTTGTCAAACAGCTCTCCCGCCGGCGTCTTCAGAAGCGGCATCAGCACTTCACACTCGGGATCGCCGAAGCGCACATTGAATTCGAGGGTATAGGGTTCGTTGTCGACGATCATCAGGCCGGCAAAAAGGACACCTTCAAAAGGCATCCCTTCCTCCGCCATTCCGTCGACGGTGGGCTTGATGATGCGCGCCTCGATCTTGCGGTAGAGTTCGTCGTTGATCAGCGGCGTCGGGGCGTAGGCTCCCATCCCCCCCGTATTGGGCCCTTCGTCATTGTCGAGAAGACGCTTGTGGTCCTGCGCCGCGGGCAGCAGCACGTAGTCTCTGCCGTCGCAGATGGCAAAAAGTGAAAGTTCATACCCATTAAGAAACTCTTCCACGACGATCTTGGTCCCGGCTTCGCCGAACGCTTTGCCGCTGAGCATTTCCGAGGCGGCCTTTTTCGCTTCGTCGCGGCTTTTGGCGATAATGACACCCTTGCCGGCACAAAGCCCGTCCGCTTTTACGACAATCGGTTCGGTTAGCGAATCGATGAACCCGAAAGCCTCCTCGATGCTCTCCGTCTCGACATAGCGGGCCGTCGGAATGTTATGGCGCGCCAGAAAGTTTTTCATGAAAATTTTGCTGCCTTCCAGCTGTGCCGCCTTCTTCGAAGGCCCGAAAATCTTCAGTCCCCGTGCCTTGAAAATATCGACGATCCCTCCGACAAGCGGCGCTTCGGGACCCACGATCGTCAGCTCAATCCCCTCTTTTTCCACATAGTCGGCCAGCGCTTCGTAGTCGCTGATATCGACATTTTCTCCCATCTGCGGCGTCGCCCCGTTACCCGGTGCGAAGTAGATCTTCTCCACCGCCGGATCTTTGTGCAAAGCACGCCCTATCGCATATTCACGTCCACCGCTTCCCACGACCATCACTCTCATACCGAAGACCCTTTTTTAACAAAAAATTAAAAACTAAAAATTGTAGTGAGCTGCTGACGCAGAGAATATATACAATTGGAAAAAGCAGACCGTTGGGTAAAATTTTTAGTTTTTAACTTTTAGTTTTGTTGGATTGTGACCGAGCGGGCGTTCACGCGTGAGTGTGGTCCATCAATAGACCAACGGTGCAGGAGGGAGATGCGCTTTAGGCGGCAGCTTCTCGCCGTTGGCTCCGGCTCGAACGAAGTTACCGACACACCACGCATCTACGCCAATCCCGCGATATCAAAGTGTTGGACCCCCGATATGCGGGTAGCGCACCGCTCAGTCACCCTGACGGCCGGAAGGCCGTACAGCTAATTCAATTATACTCCAAATTGCTTAATCGGGGACTAAATTTTTCGAAAAACGGATCGCTTCGTCGATGGATGTGGAGGGAGAAATTGCCGGTTTGACGCCATTTGGGAATGCTTGTGCCGTTTTGTTGCCGATGGCCACCGCCTTCCAGCTTTCGTCCCAGTCGAAATTTTCGAAGAAACATTTGACGATGGAAGGAGCAGTGAAAATGAGAACGGCGCCCGCTTCCGGTCTCTGCTTTCGTTCGTAATGACTGCAGGAGGTTTCGTAAACGACCGCCTCTTCCACTTCGATGCCCGCTTCTTGCAGCTCTTTGGCGATTTTTGAGACCACCACCCTGGGACGGGCATAGAGCCAACGCAGTTTTTTGAAACGCTTCGCCAGCTCTTTCGCCAATACATCGCCGTAGGCTTTGGACGCGACGTAAATCACTTTCCCTCCCCGCGCTTGCGCTTCCGCCGCCGTCTGCTTTCCGATGGCCGCCACCGGCAGCCTTTTCCACGCCCCGCCAGAAACCTCATCCAAAGCGACAATCCCTTGCCTTGAGGTAAGAATTATGGCGTCGAACCTGGAAAAATCGATGGTTTGTGGCAGCAGCGTAAAACGGATCATCGGAAGGTGCTTCGCCTCCGGCCGGGAGGTGGGGGAGAGAAGGTAGATTCGGGTGGGTGTTGCGTGTCGGGTGTCGGGCTTCTCGGCGGCCCGCACCGCTTCTTTCTTGTTTCTCATTTCACCGTTCACGCCGCGGCAACGCTTTGCCTCACTCCCACTCGATCGTCGCCGGCGGTTTGGAGCTGATGTCGTAGACGACCCGGTTAATGCCGTCGACTTCGTTGATGATCCGCCGGCTGATGCGCTCGAGCAGATCGTGGGGGAGGTGGGCGAAGGTGGCGGTCATGCCGTCCACGGCTTCGACGACACGCACACAGACCGTGTTGTCGTAGGTGCGGTTGTCTCCCATGACACCCACACTCTTGACGTTGAGCAGCACCGCGAACGCCTGCCATGTCTTGTTGTAGTAACCGCTCGCTTTCAGCTCCTCGAGAAGAATCACGTCCGCTTCCCTCAGAAGATCGAGATCGTAGATGTTCACCTCCCCCATGATGCGGATCGCCAGGCCGGGTCCCGGGAAGGGGTGACGGTACACCAGCGACTCGGGCAGCCCCAGCTCCAGCCCCAGTTTTCGCACCTCATCCTTGAAGAGTTCCCGAAGCGGCTCGATCAGTTCGAAATCCATCCACTCGGGAAGGCCGCCCACATTATGGTGCGACTTGATCGTCTCGCTGGGCCCCTTGACCGAAACCGATTCGATGACGTCGGGGTAGAGGGTGCCCTGGGCCAGGAATCTGATCCCTTCGTGCTTTTTCGCTTCCTCTTCGAAGACCTCGATGAAGGTGTGGCCGATGATTTTGCGCTTCTGTTCCGGATCGGTGACGCCCGCCAGTTTCACCAGAAAATGTTCGCTGGCATCGACGGTGATCAGTGGTACCTTCAAATGGACCTTGAATACGCTTTCGACCTGCTCGCGCTCCCCTTTTCTCAAGAGGCCGTTGTCGACAAAGACCGGTATAAGCTGATCGCCGATCGCTTCATAAAGCAGCGCCGCCACGACGGAAGAGTCGACCCCGCCGGAGAGGGCACAGAGCACCTTCCCGTCGCCGACCTGCTCCCGGATCTTTTTGATCTGCTCCTTGAGGAAATGTCCCATGTCCCACTTTTCGCTCACCCCGCAGATGGTGCGGGCGAAATTGCGCAGCATGATGTGCCCCTCTTCGGAGTGGTGAACTTCCGGGTGGAACTGGAGGGCGTAAATTTTTCTCGTCTCGTCCGCGATGGCGGCGTAGGGGGAGTTGTCACTGTAGGCGATCGGCTTGAAGCCTTCCGGAAGTTTTTCGACCCTGTCGGAGTGGCTCATCCAGACGACGGTGCCGTCGTGACACCCTTCAAAAAGCGGCGAAGTATGCCCATGCTCTTCGTGGAAATGGAGTTCCGCTTTGCCGTATTCGTGATGACTGGAGCGAACAACCGACCCCCCGAAATCGACGGCGATGCGCTGCATGCCGTAACAGATGCCAAGTATCGGAAGTCCCAGATCGTAGACCGCTTTGTCGACTTCGTAGGCATCCTTGTCGTATACCGAGGCAGGGCCGCCGCTGAGGATAATGCCTTTGGGGTTTTTCGCACGAATCTCTTCGACTTTCGTGAAATAGGGAACGATTTCGCAATAGACCTTCTCTTCCCGCAGCCTTCTTGCGATGAGCTGGGTGTACTGCGATCCGAAATCGAGAACGATGATGCTGACGTCTTTCAAAATGGAATCCTTGGAAATTTATTGATCGTATTTTAGCGAAAAAGGGTTGAGTGCGATATGAAGAGGAGTATGGAAGCCGCGAAAGCGGCATCCACGGTTTTTCAAAGATTCTTGTTTGGGTTCAATACAGTCCCATCATCTCGAACTGGATGTACCACAGTACCATGCCGAGCGCATAGCCGGCCAGGACGGTCCACGCGAGTTTGATGTGGGCGTTGAAGGTGTAGATACCGCGAAGGCGTCCCATAACGCCCACACCCGCGGCGGAACCGAAACTGATGAGACTGCCGCCGATACCGGCTGTCAGCGTCACCAGCAGCCACTGATCGATGCCCATTTCCGGACTCGCCTTCAAAATCGCGCTCATGACCGGCACGTTGTCGACGATCGCGGAGATGAAACCGACGCCGATGTTGGCAGCGGTCGGTCCGACGATGCCGTAAAGATCGTGGATATAGTCGAGATACCCCAGAAAGTGGAGCGCTCCCACGGCAGAGAGGATGCCGAAGAAAAAGAGGAGCGTGTCGTTTTCGACCTTCTTCATGTTGACAAAGACATCATACCCTTCCGCCGTGGTACTGTGCTGAAGCTTGTAGGAGTGGAGTTTCAGCAGCGAGAGACCGAACATCATGCCCCACATGGCGGGAAAGTGGAAAAACTGGTGTCCCAGCACCGCGATGGCGATCGTGAAAACTCCCAGCCAGATGACGGTTTTTCCCCCGTCTTTCATGGTCGGAATCTCCTCGGCCTCCACATTGAAATGGGGCTCTCCGTCCGGCACATAGCGGGCAAGAAGCCATCCGGTCAGAAGCCAACTGGCGATGGAGGGTATGAAAAGATAGAGAAAATCGACAAATTCGCCTTTGCCGGCCGTCCATGCCATCAGGGTCGTGATGTCGCCGAAGGGACTCCAGGCACCCCCCGCATTGGCGGCGACGACAATGTTGATGGCACCGGCCACGAGGAAATCTTTGTTGTTTTTGTCGATCGTGAAAAGAACGGTCGAGAGTATCAGTGCCGTCGTCAGGTTGTCGGCCACCGGAGAGATGAAGAAGGCCAGCAGGCCCGTCAGCCAGAAGAGTTTTTTGTAACTGTACCCTTTCGAAACCAGTTTGTATTTGAGCACATCGAAAACACGGCGTTCGATCAATGTTTCGATGAATGTCATCGCCACGAAGAGAAAGAAGAAGATTTCGGCGATTTCCAGTATCAGCTTGCTCATCTCGTGATGGAGCGGGTCGGGGTCCATCCCGTTGAGTGTAAAATAGATGCCGATGAGCATAAACATGAAGGTACCGGCAAACAGCGCGGGCTTGGCTTTGTTGATTTCATACTTCTCTTCGGTCGCTACGAAGTAGTAGGCCAGCAAAAAGATCGCCAGGTCGATGATGCCGACCCAGGTGGTCGTCAGATGAAACGTCGCTTCGTGCATTGTTTTCCTTTCTGTAATGACATAACGTTGCGCAAGCGGCGCAAAATCACGTCGTTGATATTCGCTCAATACGACGATCGAGCAGATCGCGCCCGACCGGGCGCCGCATCTGCTTTCCATCGATTTGAGTAAATATCGGTACTATTCGTTGATTATGTAATGCGCTCCCACCGATTCTTTGCGGGCAAGCGCCGATTCGATAATTTTTCTGGCGGTTTTAAGACGCAAAGCAAGCAGACGGCCGATGGTCAGATGCTGGACGTCGTCGACGAAATCGAGGGCACGTTCGAGCCCCGAGCGGGTTCTGACGATGCCCACCTCCTGCCACATCGTCCGCCGCAGGCGCTGTTTGAGAATCGTATCGTCCTTTTCGACCAGTTTGCCCTTGAACTCGGCGAAAGCGGGTTTGTGGCTCCAGGAGAAACGTTTTTCGACCAGGTGGATCGCGGCGCGACGGCCAAAAACGAGTCCCTCCAGCAGCGAATTGCTCGCCAGCCTGTTGGCCCCGTGAACCCCGGTACTCGCCGCTTCGCCGACGACATAGAGGTTTTCGAGCCCCGGCACCACGCCGTCGAGGTCGCAGACGATGCCGCCGATCGCGTAGTGGAAAGCCGGCGAGATGGGCACCCAGTCTTTGGGCAGATTGAAGCCGACCGAGGCGAGGGACTTCTTGATGTTGGGAAAGCGGTGGGCGAAAAACTCTTCGTCGAACATGTCCATCTTCAGATAGACTTTGGTGCCCCGGCGCTTTTGATAGTCGAAAATCGCCCGGCTGACGATATCCCTCGAGGCCAGCTCTCCCCGCTCGTCGTAGTCGAAAAGAAAGCGGCGCCCCTCTTCGTCTACGATTTCGGCACCCTCCCCCCTGAGAGCTTCGGTCAGAAGCTGTTTTCTCGCCCAGGGGTTGTCCACATAGACGGTGGGATGAAACTGCATCATCTCCATCATGTCGAGGCGAATGCCCCGTTCGAGGCCGATGCCATGGATGTCGGAGCTGATGGTGCGGGAGTTGGTGTGGTAGGCGTAAAGGCTTCCCACACCGCCGCTGGCGATGATGATCGCATCGGCGTAAAGTTCCTTGATCTCGTCGTTGATCAATGCACGCAGCCCGTAGCAGGTATCGCCCGAACGCAGAAGGTCGAAGACCCGGACATTGTAGACAAAGGGGTGGGGGTTGGCCTCCATGAGAAACTGGTGAAGGTAGCGCCCCGTCGCGTCGCCGCCGGCATGGAGAATGCGCGGTCGGCTGTGGGCGGCCTCCTTCGTGTAAAGAAGATTGCCCTTTTCGTCACGGTCGAACAGAAATCCGCGTCGGACGAGATCGGGAATCACGTCAAGGCTCTCTTTGACCATCACCTCCACCGCTTCGCGGTTGCACAGGCCCGCGCCTGCGTTGAGCGTATCTTCGATATGGGCTTCGACATCGCTTTCATCCACGGCAGCAGCCACGCCACCCTGGGCGTAGAAAGTGTTGCACTCCCACGGAATATCCTTGCACAAAATCAGAACGCGCTTCTGTTTGGGAATATGAAGTGCCGCGTAGAGCCCGGCGATTCCCGCGCCGATTATGATGACATCGTATTTGCTGTCGGTTTTCATGATGGTTTCATCTCTCCCTTTGCGTATCGTTCCCTCCGGCCTTTTCCCTAAACTTTAGTGGCCGCTCTTCTCTTTGGGGTAGTAGGGCGGCGCCTTGTGGCCGCAGCCTCCAAGGCCTGCCAGAAGTGATGCTATAATAAGTATATGAAAAAGATTGATACTGTTCTTCATCATCTCGTTTCCCAACCCATCTATGCCCGACTGCGGGAGCGGGAGTGTTTTCGGCGCATCAAAGCCGCCCTTCCCGAACCGATGCGGCGCGGCATTCTTTTTATGTATATCAAAAACCGGACACTCTTCTTCGTGGTGAAACACCCGGCCTTCAAAATGGAGTTCGATTATAAGCTCTCTTTAATTAAGAACCTATTAAGCTCTCTTCCGCCGGTAAAGGAGGCGTGCATCGATGACGAAATCACCGAAATCAGGGCTTTCGTTTCGAAGTTCTCACCGGCACCGAAACCCCCCGTGGATACAGAACCGAGGTATCGTGAACGGGCACGGGGCACGTTCGACGCCGATTCGGCCGATCCATCGATCAAAGAGGTTTTCGCACAGATAAAAAAGAGTATAGAACACAACCTGAGACGATGATAGAGCGTTTGAAAAACCTTCCCGACACGCCGGGTGTTTACCAGTATTTCGATAAAGAGGGGCGGCTTCTGTATGTCGGCAAAGCCAAAAGCCTGAAAAAACGTGTCAAAAGCTATTTCAGGTTTACGCCCACGCTGGCCCCCGCGCCGAACCTTGGTCCACGCATCTACCAGATGATCGCCCAGGCCGCACGCATCAAAACGATCGTCACCCCCACCGAAAGCGATGCGCTCCTGCTGGAAAACTCCCTTATAAAGCAGCTCAAACCCAAATACAACATACTGCTCAGAGACGACAAAACCTATCCCTACATCTACATCGACATGAGCGAGCCTTTCCCCCGCTTCGAACTGACACGCAAGGTAGTCAGAGGCAGAAAAGTGAAATATTTCGGCCCCTTCCCCCACGGTGCCAGGGCCATTCTCGACTCCTTGTACGAACTGGTGCCGCTGGTTCAGAAAAAGGGGTGCCTCAAAGGCAAGAAAGCGTGCCTTTTCCACCAGATCGGCCGCTGCGAGGCTCCCTGCGAAGGGAAAATCGACGAAACCGCCTACAAAACCCTCATCAAAGAGGCCCTCTCCTACATCCACAACCGGCAGAAGATAAAAAAAGCGCTCGAGCGGCGCATGCAGCAGTATGCCCAGTCGCTCCGGTTCGAAGAGGCGGCACAGATTCGCGACCGCATCGACGCGATCGACAAGATCGAGGAGTTTTCCAGTGCCGACCTGGCCAAGCTCGAGGACCTCGACATCTTCGCCGTCGATTTCGGCGAGGAGGGAGGTGTCCTGGTCAGACTCTTCATGCGGGAGGGCAAAATCGTGGCTTCGAGCCATACATGGCTCAATCTGCATGACGAGTCGGACATCGGCGAAGTCTATCGCCGCAGCATCCTCGAATTCTACAGTGCCGAAACCCCCTTCACGGCCCGCGCCATACTCACCGCCCATCCCTTCGAAGAGCAGGAGGAGCTGGCCGCGCTTCTTGCGAAACGTCTTGGGAAAAAGGTCGCCATCGCGACACCCAGGCGGGGAGACAAAAAACGGCTCGTCGCGCTGGGCATGCAAAACGCCAAAGAGCTGCTCAGACAAAAAAGGGATCGTCCGAAATCCGACGTTTCCGAGCAGATCCGCGATCTCCTGGATCTTGCGGAGCCGCCGGAGCGGATCGAGATTTTCGACAACTCCCATCTTGCCGGCAAAGCGCCGGTGGGCGCGATGGTCGTCTTTAATGGCGGAAAATGGGAAAAATCCTCCTACCGCCACTACAATCTCGCCGCAAAAGACGAATACCACCAGATGGAGGAGATGCTCACACAGCGCATCGCCTCTTTTAAAAAATCGCCACCCCCCGACCTGTGGGTCATCGACGGGGGGGAGACCCTGCGCGCACTAGCATCTGGACTGCTCAAAAAGTTCGGAACGAACCTGCCTGTTGTCGGCATCGCGAAGGAGAAGATCGACGCCAAAGCCCACCGGGCGAAAGGATCGGCCAGGGATCTTCTCTACACCGAAAAGGGCGCGATGCGCCTGATGCCAAGCGACCGGCGACTTCAGTGGTTCCAGCGCCTGCGCGACGAAGCCCACCGTTTCGCCATCGCCTACCACAAAAAACAGCGCCTCAAGGAGGACAAGAAGATCTCCCTGCTGGAGGCCAGGGGCATCGGTCCGGCCAAAGTGAAACGGCTGATCGACTATTTCAGCTCCTTCGAAGCGATCAGGGAGGCCGATATGCAGACACTGGCGAAGGTACTAAACAAAACCGATGCCGTGTCGATAATTAGGTATCTTCAAAACGCCCGTGAAAAAGAGCAGGATTGACGGGCGTGAAGATCCAAGAAAAATGTAGAGAGCATTGTGCTATGATAGAAAAGAATTAGACGTCAGGTGTGTCAGATGATCCGAACTTTCCGATGGGCCATGTTCTGCAGAATCGGCAAAAAGCACTTTTTTCATCCCGGTTTTTCCGGATTTTCCGAAAAACCGCACCACCCCGTCTCTTTTCGCGGCGACAATGCGCAATATCATATTTTGGAGTGTCCATGAAGCGGCCCGAACCGATTGACGAAGAGTACACATTCGCCGATGGCGTCATCATCAGCGAAACCGATCTGAAGGGAATCATCACATACGCGAACCGCAAATTCATAGAGATTTCAGGCTATTCCAAAGAGGAGCTTGTCGGCAAGCCCCACAGCATCATCCGGCACCCGGACATGCCGAAAGCGGCCTTTAAACAGATGTGGGATACCATAGAAAACGACAAAGAGTGGCAGGGCATCGTTAAAAATCTTCGCAAAGATGGCCGATATTACTGGGTAGATACCTATATCAAACCTGTCTACAAAGACGGCAAAAAGGTCGGATACATCGCCGCCAGGCATCCGGCAAAACAGATCGATGTCCTGTCCATCAAAAACACTTACGCCCAGATGCTTGAAGACGAGAGAAAAGGATAAACGTGTTAATCTACAGAAACGACGGAAAACTGCACAGCATCTCCAAAAAAGCTCTGAAAATCGCAGGCTATCACGATATCGCCCAGTTTCTGGGTGACCACAATGATTACAGCGAGCTTTTTGTCAAAAAACCCGGCTATATCTACAATTTCGAAAACTTTTCCTGGCTGAGTTTTCTAAGAAATGCCACAACCCAGCAGAAAAAGGTTCTCATCGCGACTAACGACAAAGCCACCTACGAGTGCGAACTCGAGCTCGAGACTCTTTTTCCCGTGACATTCGATCAGAACACACCGGAGTTTTATTACCAGATCACTTTCAAAAACATGCGCCTTTTGGCGGGCAGCGGCGACAGCGCACTCTCCATTGATCTTACCGGTTTTGAAACGGAAACGGTCGAAGAGGAGATTCAACCCGCTATCACCGAAGCGCCGGCTGCCGCCGCGCCGGCCGAAACAATGGCACAGGGTCCCGAAGAGGAGAGCGAAATGATCCTCTTCGGCGAATCTCCAGCCGAAGAGAAAGAAAGCGAAACCGACGAATTTGAAATAGTTCTGAAAGAGACACCTCCCGAAACGCCGGCCCCCTCCCTTTCCGCCCAAAAAGAGGAGGCGCTGGAGCTGGTCGACTTCTCGTTCGAAGACGAAAAAGCGCCGGCGGCCGAACCGGCCGTTACCGAAGAAGAGCTTCCCCTGGGCGCCGAACGTGTCCAAGAGGAGATGGTCCCCGAAATCGGCCTCAAAGAAGAGCCCACTGAAGCGTCCATTGAAGCGCCGGCTTTTGAAGAAGAACCAAAACCCGCAGAAAGCACGGAGCCCAAAGGAGAAAAAGCCGAACTCTCCATCGAGATGCCTGACATCCGAAAAGTTTCCGGAACGCTCGGACTGCCTGAGACGATGGTCAAGGCTTTCATCCGGGAATTTGTCGACACCTATTTCAACGACCTTGACGAAGTGAAAGCGGCCATCGGAGCCGAGAAGCCGGACATCGTCAGAAAAGAGGCGATGAAACTCAAAGGCATCGCCGCCAATCTGATGATGTCGCCCCTGGTGCAGATTCTCGAAGAGGTCCTCTCGGCAAAAGAGCAGAGCGGTATCGAGTCGGCCTGGAACGGGATCGACCGCTACATGAAAGAGCTCGCGGCGCTCTACGCTTCCCCTATCACCCAACCGCCGAGTGGCGAACCGATCGCGGAAACGGCAGTGGCGGAAGAGGCGGAGGAGTCCAAAGCAACAAAAACCTCGAAGGCGGAGGAGACGGCGCAGCCGGGCGAGACGGCCAAAAAACTACGGCTGGATATGACAGAAGGCGAAGAGACGATAGAGTTCGATCCCTCCGAGGCGGCCAACGCCCTGGGGCTGCCAGAGTCTCTGATCGTCGAATTCGTCAACGACTTCATCCAGCAGGCGAAAGAGGAGAAGGCCAATTTCGAAAAACATTTCGAAATGGACGACATCAAAACGATCAACGAAATCGCCCACAAACTCAAAGGAGTCGCCGCGAATCTGCGTATCGAGGATATGCGGCAGCTGATGGAGAACGCGCAGCACGCCAAAACGCCCGAAGAGGTCGAAAAGAGCCTGAGAGTATTCTACAGGAAACTGGCAGCGCTGACGAAATCGATGGCAAAGGAATATGCATGAAACAGAAGCTATTGCCTTTTATACTGATTTTTCCGTTACTGAGTGTTGCCAGTTACTTTTCCGACGGTATGCGTGCATACAAGCAGGGAAACTACAAAGAGGCGAAAGCCCAGTTCGAACAGGCGATCGAAGAAGAGGGCTCCGAACAGGCCAACTTCTTTCTGGGCCTGCTCTATCTTAAAGGGATGGGAGTCGAACGGGATATTTCCGCCGCGAAACGGTTTCTCGCCAAAGCCGCGGAAGCCGGCAACGCGCGCGCAAAATGTTATCTGGCGGAAGCCTATCTGCTCCAGAACCAATCGGACAAGCAGGTGGCGCTCAAACTCCTCAAAGAGGGGAAAAACGCCGGGGCCAGCGAGTGCCTGGAAATCGCAACAACATACAAAATTCCACTATAATATCGAGGTGACGCATGCAAGTAGGTATTCGAAGTAAACTCAAACTGATATCACTGATTCCCATCCTGCTTCTGTTGGGATTTGCGAGTTATTTTCTCTATCAGTCCTCCACCAACTATTTCAAAGGGCAGACATTCAACGAAAGGATGGTCTACAGCTCCATCATCAACGACCTGGCCACGCAGCTGGCCAAAGAGCGGGGCATGACATCCATCTACATCGCTTCCAACGGGAAAAAAATCAAAGAGTCCCTGGCCAGCCAGAGAAAAGAGGTGGACAAGGTCGCCGGCCGGCTCAAAAGCTACCTCTCCCAGCATCCAGAAATCGCCCCGAAGAAACTGATTACGATGCTGCTGGGCATTCTCCACAAAAAGCGCCAGCAGATCGATACGCTGGAGATCACGTTCGACGAAGCCTTCTTCAACTACTACTCCGTCCTGATCAAGGCGCTGCTGGACGAAATCGACGCGGTGAGTTCGACGGGACCCGACAGCGAGATCACCAACGAAGCGAAAGCCTTCATCAGCTTCGCCAAGGCGAAAGAGGCGAGCGGCATCGAACGCGGATTCATGTCCTACATCCTCACGCGCTATACGAAAATGAGCGACGAAGAGCTGCAGAAATGGATCCACTACATCGGCAAGGCCGATACGTACGAATACAGCTTCATCGGGGATGAAAACCTCAGAAAGAGGATCCGGACAATCCTGGAGAACGACGAGGCCAAAGAGATCTTCGACGAACTGGCGCAGGCACGCACCGAAATTCTCCACTCCATCAACGACGGATACTATACGATCGACCCGACACTGTGGTTCAACCTCAACACCGAAAAGATCTCCATCCTCGTCAACGCCCAGAAGGTGATCATGAAGGAGATGAACCGCAAGACGGCCGAAACGCTGCAGGAGCAGATGTATATCGCCGTCGCGTCGGGCGCGCTCTGGATCATCTCCATCATCCTGGCGATCATCGGCTTCATCGTCAGCCGAGAAATTACGCAGAACATCAAAAACCTCGAAACCATTCTGCAGAACGTGGCGGAATCGACCAATCAGAAAGTGGATATCAACCTCGACACGCCGGAAGGCACGGCGAAAGCCTACGCGCTGCTGCAGGCGATCATCGAAGAGACGCGCCGCGAACAGCAGCGCGCCGAAGAGGCGAGCGAAGCGAAATCGCTCTTTCTTGCGAACATGTCCCACGAAATCCGCACGCCTCTTAACGGTATCGTCGGCTTTACCGAGCTGCTGAAAAACACCGAGCTTAAAGGGGAGCAGAAAGAGTTCGTCAGCATCATCGAAAAGAGCTCGGAAAACCTTCTGGAGATCATCAACAACATTCTCGACCTCTCCAAGATCGAGAGCAACAAGGTCGAGATCGAAAACATCGTCTTCAACCCGATCGAAGAGTTCGAGAGCGCCGTCGAAATCTACGCCGTCAAAGCGGCCGAAAAGCACGTCAACCTCGCCTGTTTCATCGATCCCCGTCTGAACCAGCCCATCAAGGGCGACCCGACGAAGATCAAGGAAATCCTGATCAACCTGATGAGCAACGCCGTCAAGTTCACGAACCAGGGCGGATCGATCAATGTGGAGATCCGCAAGGTCCACGCCAGCGATCCCGAAAAGTGCGCCATCAGCTTCAGTGTCGAAGATACCGGCATCGGTATCTCGCCGGACAAGAAAGCGCACATCTTCGAAGCCTTCTCCCAGGCCGACACGAGCGTCACACGCAAATTCGGCGGCACGGGTCTTGGCCTGACTATCTCCGCACGTTACGCGGAACTGATGGGGGGCAAACTCGACCTCGAGAGTGAGCTGGGCAAAGGGACGAAATTCTTCTTCACGATCGAGTTCGAAGAACTCCCGCAGATGAACGAAGATCTCAGAGACCACTTCACCAACGTCTCCGTCGCCTTCTTCACTTCGCCCTCACAGAGCAAGAAGCAGGACGAGTACATCAAGGAGTACCTGGACTACTTCGGCGCGCAGTTCATTCCTTTCAGCGCGCCCGAAGAGCTCATAAAACTCGCCACGGAGAAGAAGGCGCAATCCGCGCTCATCGACGCGGACTACGCCTCCGACAGCGATCTGAGGAAAATGGGCAAAACGCCGATTCACTGCAACGTCATCATCAAATCGACCCAGCAGAAACGGATCGAGGCACTGAGGCTCCACTGCGAAAAGATCATCTACGAACCGGTCAACGTGACGAAAATGATCTCGCTGCTGAAAGCGGCGACCTCCGAAGTGACCAAAGAGGCGAGACGTCCGCTTCTGGACATCGACCACATCGGATTCAGCGCCAAGGCGCTCGTGGCCGAGGACAATACGATCAACCAGAAACTCATCAAGCGGACCCTCGAAGACCTGGGGCTGACCGTCGAACTGGCGGACAATGGTCTCGAAGCTTTCGAAAAGCGCAGAAACGGCGATTACGACATCATCTTCATGGATATCTCGATGCCGGTGATGGACGGGGTGGAAGCGACCCACGAGATTCTCGACTACGAAGAGGACGAAGACATTCCCCACGTGCCCATCATCGCCCTGACGGCCAACGCACTCAAAGGCGACAGGGAGAGGTTCCTGGCGGAGGGTCTCGACGAATACACGACCAAACCGCTCATTAGAGAAGAGATCGTCTCCATCCTGAAAAAGTTCCTCGGCGACAAAATGTACACCAAAGAGCCTACCGAAAGCGCGGCAAAACGGATGGAAAAGAGCAAGAAGGCGGCAGCCGCCGCGACGGCACCGCAGGAGAGCGTAAGTTTCGACGAGGTGCAAGAGGCCGCTTTGGCGACCGAGGAAACGGCGGCTCCCGGCGACACAGCGAAAGCCGATACGATCCTTGTCTTGAAAAAAAGTCCGTTAGAGGGTAAAATTTTCGCCAATCTTTTGCATCAGCTCGGTTACAAAGTCGACATGGCGGAATCACCCAAGGAGCTCGGGGACAAACTGAACGAGAATGTCGCCATCGTCTTTGTCGACAAGGAGACGGAGGGGCTGGCACTCGAACCCCTCAGCCGCGAAGTGAAGATGAGCGCGCCCCAGGCGGCACTCATCCTCATGACCGACCCGGCGACGCAGGTGGACGAAAACGAGCGCCGCTTCTGCGACGAAGTGATCATCAACCTCGTCAACCGGGACCTGATACGACTGATCATCGAAAAATTTATGAAACACGAAGGATAACCGAATGGGCAAAATCAAAGTGCTGGTTGTCGATGACGATATGATCAACAGGAAGCTCATGGCAGCCATGCTCAAGAAGCATCCCAATATCGGCGAGATCATCGAAGCGGCCGACGGTCAGGAAGCGATCACGCTCCTGCGCGATCTCGATGATATCGACGTGGTACTGCTCGATATCATCATGCCGATCATGGACGGTATCTCCGTCCTGCAGATCATGAATTCCGACCCGAAACTTCAGAACATCCCCGTCATCGTCCTGACGACCGACGAGTCGAAAAAGACCGAAGCGCTCAACAGCGGCGCCAACGACTTCATCGCCAAACCGGTCCGCGAACAGGATATCGTCGGCAAGATCGAACGCCTCACCTCCCTTTGAAACAAAAAAGGCGGAAAAAACCGCCTTTTGGTTTCCCCCGCCCTCTCTTCTTGGCCCATGACGGCGCCGTCATTCGATAATCAACGCCTCTTTGAGCACCTCTTCCACATGTGAAACGGGAACGATCCGCAATGCGTCTTTGACCACGTCCGGGATATCGTCGAGATCCCTTTTGTAGTTTTTGGCGGGAATGAGCACCGTTTTCATCTTCGCCTTGTAAGCGGCGATCAGCTTCTCCTTCAGCCCGCCGATCGGCAGCACTTTGCCCGTCAGCGTCAGCTCGCCCGTCATCGCCACGTCAGGACGCACCCTGTACTCGCCAAAGATCGACGCGATCGCCGTCGCCATCGTGATGCCGGCACTCGGCCCGTCTTTTGGCGTCGCCCCTTCGGGCACGTGGATATGCAGATCGTACCGCTTGTAGACTTCGCTCGGCTCCACCTTGATCTTCTCTTCCCGCTCTTTGGCGGTTTTGGGAATGATCCGCTCGTCGATCTTCAGTTTGCCCTGGTCGAT
Organism: Hydrogenimonas urashimensis; assembly: GCF_016593255.1. NCBI lineage: Bacteria > Pseudomonadati > Campylobacterota > Epsilonproteobacteria > Campylobacterales > Hydrogenimonadaceae > Hydrogenimonas > Hydrogenimonas urashimensis. The sequence continues at coordinate 1,038,087 of NZ_AP023212.1, forward strand.
CAGCGTCTTGACCACGCTGAGCGCGATGCGCGCCGACTCCTTCATGACGTCGCCGAGGCTTCCTGTCAGCTGCAGCCCTCCCTTGCCCTTGATCTTGATGGTCTCGATCTTCAGTACGTCGCCTCCCACCGCCGTCCAGGCGAGGCCGTTGACGACGCCGACCGTCGGAACCTTGTCGCTCTGGTCGATCTCGAATATCGGCTTGTCGAGGAACTCCTGCAGATTCTTCACGTTCACCGTCACTTTTTGGATAGTCGGATCGCTGAGAATCTCTTTGGCGGCTTTTCGGATCATGTCGGCGATACGCCGGCGGAGATTGCGCACGCCCGCCTCTCTTGTATAGTTCTCGATCACCATCTCCAGCGCCGCTTTCGTAATCGAGAACTCGCTCTTTTTCAGCGCGTGCTTACGAAGCTCCTGGGGAATCAGATAGCGCTTCGCGATCTCGTACTTCTCCTGGGGCGTGTAGCTGCTGAGAAAGATGAACTCCATCCGGTCGCGCAGCGGTCCCGGAATGGATGCCACGTCGTTTGCCGTGGCGATGAAGATCACCTGGCTCAGATCGATGTTGAAGTTGAGATAGTAGTCCCTGAAGGCACTGTTTTGTTCGGGGTCGAGAATCTCCAGCAGCACCGACGTCGGGTCGCCCCGCATGCTTCGCCCCACTTTGTCGATTTCGTCCAGAACCATCACGGGGTTCATTTCGCCCGCGTCGATGAGCCCCTGCACGATTCGCCCCGGCATCGCGCCGATGTAGGTACGCCGGTGGCCACGCAGTTCGTTGACATCTTCCAGCCCGCCCAGGGCGATGCGAACCAGCTTGCGCTTGAGCGCCTTGGAGATGGAGTTGGCCAAAGAGGTTTTGCCGATGCCCGGAGGTCCGGCGAAACAGAGGATTGCCCCTTTGATCTGGCTGTCGGCCACCCCCCGAAGCTCCGCCAGTTCGCGGACCGAAAAGTATTCGACGATCCGCTCTTTCGGTTTTTTGAGCCCGTAGTGGTCCTTGTCGAGCTGTCTTTGGACATCCTCGATCTTCAGGTGCTTCCTGGCCATTTTCCCGAAAGGGATCTCAAGCACCCAATCAAGCCACCCCTGGATCATGTTGGCGTCGGCCGAGTCGGGATGCATCCGCGAAAAACGGTCGATCTGCTTCTTGATCTCTTTGTAGGCGTCCTCGTTCATATGGGGCTTTTTGGCCTCGAGTTTTTTGTAGTACTCCTCGATCTCCTCTTCCCGCTGGGTGTCGGTGCCGAGTTCTTGCTGAATCTGCTTGAGCTGCTCTTTTAGGAAATACTCCTTGTTCACCTGCTCGATGCGGCTGTGGACCTTGGAACGGATCTCCTTCTGCAGCTTGCTCGCCTCGATTTCGGCACTGATGAGATCGATAAGAAGCAAAAGCCGCTGCTCCACGTCCTCTTCGATGAAGAGTTCGTAAGCTTCCGGCTTTTTGATCTTGATCGTGCTCGAGATCAGATCGGCGATGCGGTTGGGTTCATGGTTCTCTTCGATGGTGCGGACAAGATCGGGCGGGAACTGGTTGCTCACCTGCGAAAGCTGCCTGAGCTTTTCCCTGAGCACCTCCATAAGCGCCTCGATCTTCAGTTCGTTGTAGGGTTTCGCGTGGATCACGTCCACCTTCGCTATCAGCGGCGAGCGGCTGACCTCTTCGATGATGCGCCCCCGAGCGAGCCCCTGGAAAAGAACTTTGATCCGTCCATCAGGCAGCGTCACCTTCCGCATGATCGAACCGATGACGCCGGCATTGTAGATGGCGTCGAAGCTTCTCTCCCCCTCGTGCCCCGGTTTGGTCGGGCAGACCATGACCAAAGAGTTGGTCTCGACCGCTTCCACGGCCGCCTGGACGTTTTTCTCGTCGCTGAGGAATATCGGGGAAATCATAAAGGGATACAAAAAGAGGTCATCTTCGACGATCACCGGAATATCGGCGGGAAAAGCGCTGTAATCGCTAAGTTGCATATAAAAATCCTTTTTTATGAAAAATCTGTTCTAAATATGTCGATAATCTGGGCAAAGGCCGCTTTGGCGGCACTTTTATTTTCCTGTAAGTTTATATATTTTTTTGTTCCGTTTGTCAAGGCCGCTCTAATGCGTCGGCATGCCGTCACATTTGCGTCACCTCCTCCATCCGCTCTCAACGGATGGTATGCAAAGCATGAGCGAAGTCACGCTTTGGCGGAGGGGTGTCCGTCTCCGTCACCCCTGAGGCTGTAAAACCGAAGAATGCAAGATAACGTTTGGCCTGTTACCTCGCGTGGGTCATTCAAACAGCCAACCGAACCATCCGCCGGAGGGAGGCTCGATGTCGTCGGCTTTTATCCAGCTCGCTTCGTTGCGTTTGCGGTAGATGGCCGCCGCTTTGGGTTTGTCGCGGCGGTCGTAGAGCCGGGCGATCTTTTCGTTGAGCAGGAAGCGGGTCATCTCCAGCCGCACCTCCATCGTGTGGACCATCGGCGTGAACTCACCTTTCGGATAGGTGACGATGTAGTTTCTCGCCCGAATCAGCGTGTCGGAGATGAGCTTCTGGTCGCGCTGGGGCGAATGAAGGCCGTAGAAAGCGGCTTTGATCTGTATGAATTCGGCCAGTTCCCGGTTCTTGAAGCTGCCGTAGCGTTTCATGTACTCTTCAAGATAGAAGTTGGCCAGCAGATACTCCTCGTTGTCTATGTGGGCCTGCATCAAAATCAACATCGCCTGGGGAATGAGGGGGGAGCTGATATGTTCGCTCTCCAGTGACGTGAAGATGTTGTCCGCCTTCTCCAGGTTCCCCGACGCGATCTTTTTCATCATCTTCTGGTACCAGTAAAGAGCCGGTTTTTCGTACTCCTCTTCGCTTTTCGCGCCGCAGCCGGCCCAAAACACCATCGTCAAAACTCCCGTCACGAATATCAGAGCGATTCGCTGCATCGATTGCCTTTTCAGTATTGTCATAGGTTGTCTGGAATAAACTATAGATCGATTTTAGCCGATATATTATTACTACCGCATTAAAGGATGCCTCTCCATGGATTTCAAAGTGGTCCTGCCTATACTGGGTTTCGACACTCTCGAAGAGGTCGAACTTGAACCGATCGACGAAATATTCTACACTCTAAGGAACAAGCGGGGCGAAACGCCCGCCTTCACCCTGATACAGCCCGGCGCGCTGCGCGGCGACTATGTTTTCGAGCTCCCCGAAAGCGCCGAAAAGAAACTGGCGCTCGAAAAGGAGGAGGACGCGATGGTGCTGAACATCATGATCGTCGATACGCCGTTGGAGAACTCCCATGTCAACTTCATCGCCCCCCTCGTATTCAACAAAACGAAAGGGACGATGGGGCAGGTGGTTCTTGATTCCGCCAACTATTCCGACTACGGGCTCGCCGAGCCGCTGAAACACTATCTCGAATCCGCGGAGAGTGAAAAATGAGACTGACAATCGTCGGCCCGGGAAAGATGGCCCTCGCCCTGGCCAAAGGCCTCGAGAAAGAGCACGAACTCACCATCGTCGGACGTGACGGCGAAAAGCTCCTCCACTTCACGCGGCAGCTGGCCAGACACGCCAAAACGGCCCTGCTTGAAAAGTACGAAACGGAAGGGCAGACCCTCATTCTATGCGTCAAGCCCCACGCCCTCAAAGAGGTCGCCAAAGAGCTCAGAGGCAAAGCGGCGGCCATCTACTCCATCCTCGCCGGCACCGATATCGAAACGCTGAAAAAGGCGCTGAAAGCGGAAAGCTACATCCGGGCCATGCCCAATCTCGCCGCCGAGTATTTCGCCTCCATGACCACCCTCACGGGCGAGAAAAACAAAAAAGAGGAGGCCAAGACCCTTTTCGCCTCCATCGGAAACACCCTCTGGGTCGAGAGCGAAAAGGAGCTCGATATCGCCACCGCCGTCGCCGGCAGCGGCCCGGCCTACCTGGCGCTGGTAGCCGAAGCGCTTGCCGACGGCGCCGTCAAAGAGGGTCTTGGGCGCGCCGACGCGATGAAGCTGGTCGAAGGCCTCTTCGCCGGTTTCGCACCGCTTATCGCCCACAGTCATCCCGCCCTCATAAAAGACGCCGTCATGAGCCCCGGGGGCACCACCGCCGCGGGATACGGGGCGCTGGAAGCCGCAGGCGCCCGTGACGCCTTTATCGAAGCCGTCGAAAAAGCCTACAAAAAGACCCTCTGACTTCACCGGCTTCATATGCCGGCTTTTTTTGCGGATATTTTTTTCGAAATACCCTAAAGCTTTTCAATTTTGTGCCGATACTCTTTCCGTAATGGGACAGTAGACACAAATTCCCGTCCACTGTTCAAGGTCGTTAACATTAAGAAGCATTTTACCGCCATGCGGTTAAAATAGATATCAAGGTGGGTGGTTGGGATGCATAAATTACACAACAATACGCTATTTTTATGCACTTCTCTTTTTTTTCCCGCCCTCAAGAGCCGAAGGGGACAAGAATGAAGACAAAGAGTCTTTTAAAACAGATATTCTCACTGATTTTGGGTATATTATTCGTACAAACATGGGTGTACGGCGGAGTATCCGGTAAACCGGATATCGAAATCACCTCTTTGACGGACTCGCCAGACCCGGTATCGGCAGGCGGAGACATAACCTATACTGTCAATATAAAAAATTCGAGCGCGGACGTTTCTGCCTTCAATGTTTATGTCGATTTCTCTTCCTCTTCCTCTCTTTCTCTTACCAAAATTTCAGGAAGCGGCTGGAGCTGCTCCAGCAATCACTGCACTTACGCTTCACCTCTTCCCGCGGGTACATCGGCGACAACCCTGAAAGTCAAAAGAACAGCCCCCAACAGCGGCGGAACCATCAATCTGACAGCCCACGCAGATTCCGACACCACAGACGGTGACACAAGCAACAATGTCAAAACCGTCACAACGACCGTAGAAGCCCCCAAAGAACCCAAACTGAAAATCACCAAAACAGCCAACACGACCGACATGAATGTCAACGATTCGGTCACATTCACACTCAAAGCCCAAAACACGGGGGATGCCACTGCGACAGGAACGAAGATAACCGACACCGTTCCTTCCATTTTCGACATCACCTCTTACTCTTCGGGATGCTCGAAAAGCGGTCAAAAGGTGACATGCACCATTGGCAACCTGAATGCGGGCGCAAGCAAGACATTCAGAATCTACGCCAAAGCAAAAGAGCCGGGCGATGCCACAAACACCGCCAAAATAACGGCTGACAATGCCAGCAGCAAAACCAGCAGTGTCAGCCTGCATGTCAGAGGGGTCAAACTTCAGGCTAATACCGTGTCGGCGTACAGTGTCGCAAGTGGTGAAAAAACCACGTTCAAATACCGCGTCAAAAACAACGGAGACGCAACAGCCCAAAACACCTATCTTTATATCGATCTCGATGATGCGTTCACCATCACGTCAAACGGCGGATGCACCACTCTAAGCGGGAAAAAACTCAAATGCGGTCCCTATACGCTCAATGCGGGAAGCTACTCACCCACAATAACAGTCGAAGCACGGGCACCGGAAGTAAGCAGCAGCCGTTCATACAAAACCGTTTTCAGTGCCCAAACCACTTCAGCGGGCAATCCTTCCGATATCTCTTCATCGAGATGGAAAACCATTTATGCTGTCAATCTGTCGATTAGCAAAAACGTCAGTCCGACCGAAGTGGGTCCCGGAGACGACGCAACGTTCACCATTCGTGTCACCAACAAGACAGGGGCCACGGTATCCGGCGTCAAGATGGAAGATACCCTTCCTTCCGGTTTTTCCATCAGTAGTCTCTCGCCTTCAGAATGCAGCAAAAGCGGACGCAAAGTCACTTGTAATTTTTCTTCGCTGAGCAACAATGCCCATAAAGATATCACAGTCCATGTCAAAGCTCCGACTTCATTGGGCACCTACACGAATACCGCAGAGACAACCTCTACCCATGCAACCCGTTCATGGAGTGACGATGCGACATTGAGAGTCAGTGGTGCCCATCTTTCCGTTGACAAACGGGTTTCTCCCTCCTACGTTGCACCGGGCGGCGAGGTCGTATATACGATTGAGGTCACGAACGACGGATTCGACACCGCACACAATGTTCTTGTCGATGACAGCAGTTTCCCCGCAGGTTTCAGTGTCACAAAAATCGAACCGGCCGGTTGTACACTCTCCTCCTGCAATCTTGGCGATATCGCTGTTAACCAGACCAAAACCATGAAAATTTGGGCAGATGCCGCTAGTTCTGCCGGCAATTACACCAATACCGCCGTGGCCGAGGACAATCAACACAACAGGGGACAGGACAGTGCCACCGTACATGTTCAAAATGTCGATATTCAGGCGATTCTTCAATGCACGGATTATGTCGCCATCAGTGGGAACTATGTCTGCTACGCTTATATCAGAGAGAGGAATGCTCCTGCCGTCACCAATGCCGAATTGACATTTTCACTTCCAAGTGACGTCAACCGTGCCTCTTTCAGGGGGTCGAAAATCGACAATATCGACAGTCGTTTTACCTGTTCGGTCAGCGGAAGAGACGTCCATTGCCAGATGAAGAGCGGCGAACAGATTTCCCAGGGTTACACACGAGTCGTACGCGTATTGATCAAAGCCTTCGATGCGGCGGTTTTTGATACAACAGGCTTCAATAAAAACGGTATTGTCCATAGTCTCGACGTTTCCACAACACTTTCGGACGGCAACAGTGGCAACAATCACGATGAAGAGACGACGTGGGTACGGGGTGCCAATCCCTCCATCACCAAAACCGGCGATTCCGCCACCGGTCCAGGACATGAAATGACCTATACCATTCGCGTTCGAAACTGGCCGCGGGACAATGTCAACAATCAGACAAGACCAAGTACCACAGCGACCCACATCGAAATCACAGACCCTCTGCCGCTGGAAGTGGAGTTCGTCAGTGCATCGGGTTCGAACTGGACATGCCCCGCATCCATCCCGGGGAATCTTCTGACATGTACCTACGCCTCTTCGATCGCTCCCAATCACAGCGCGGACGATTTGCATATCACCGTCAGGGTCAAAGATGACATATCGCTGGGTTCGAATATCGTCAATTCGATATTCGTTACAAACGATACACCCGAACTGAAAGCCAATCCCGATTTGACGGTTGACAATGAAGACAGCTGGACAACAACCGTTGAAGGCGCACATCTTTCAACTTCTGTGTCCAGTTCGCTCGATAGTGTCATCGAAACCAACAAAGTCGTTTTCGACTTCACCGTACGTAACGACGGTTACGCGCCAGCCGGCGAGGTCAATGCGACATTCGATTTCGACAGGCCCGATCTGATCGATTCCCTTTCGCTCCTTTCCGCACCCTCCTATTGCCGCATCGTCGACAAGTCTGTCGAGTGCAACACCTCCGAACTTGCGGACGGTGACGAGATTACAGCAGAAGTCGAAGCGACAACCGCCAATGTCGACAGCGACCAGGTAGTCACCGCAAGAGTGCAGGCGGACGCGAACAACACCGATCCAAGCAGCGCGGAAAAAAGTGTGACGATCGTCGATTTCGCGACCTATGCCGAATGGCGAATGGACGACTGCCATATCAAATGGAAGCAGCGTACTGTCAAAGAGGAGAATGGACGTTTCCCCGGCACAACAGAAAAAAAAGTCGGCAAAGTTTTAAAGGGTAAAGTCTGTTCGGCTATCAGAGTCAATAAAAACAACAGTGGTAACAACAAAATCAAAACCAGCCTCGACATCAACGATTTGGGAAGCGGCGGCACCATCATGTTCTGGTTCAAAAGTTTCGTCAAATGGGAAAAAGCTGATAATCAGAAACTTTTCGACTGTTCAACGACCCACGGACACAAATATTATTATTTGTATTTGCATAAAGGCAGATTGAAATTTGCTTTTGAAGACTCTGCTGATGATGATTTTACTTACGAAACTTCGAACAAACTGACCTACGGTGCATGGAGTTGGCACCATATCGCACTGACATTCGATCAACACTCCCATCAAATCAAAATCTATGTCGACGGCAGCTTGATAGCGGGTAGTTTGAACAAATCCTGGACGACGGACATCGCAGACGTGGGACCTCTTTATATCGGCGGCAATTCATCAACCTATGCCAAGAAAAAATCTGCCAACGGCGCTTTCGACGAATTCAAAGTTTTTGATAGTGTACTCGACGCCGCCACCATCCAGGATATATATCAAAACGAAGACAGTGGCAAAAATTTCAACGGCAGCGAAAGAGTCTGTCCCGCATGCGGCGCTGACGCACGCATAAAAACATTCAGCGCATCGCCAAACAAAATATATGCAGAGAATCCCTTCGACTATACCATCAAAATACAAAACATCGATGTCTATCCCATTGAAGAGGTGAATCTGACCGTAGATATCGACAACAGGGCCGATGTGCTCGACATCAACTACACAAGCGACTGGAGCTGTTCATTTGACGGAACTTCTTCCCGTCTCTCCTGCTATTTCGATGCCGACGGCAACGAATCAGCCATGTTCAAACCATGGAAAACAAAAACCATAACACTCAAAATGCGCGCTCCCAATGAAGTCATCACCTCCTCACCTCTTCTAAGCAGCGAAGCTGATATCGCAACTTCGCCTGTGGACGATTTCCCCGAGGACAATAGGAAAACGAAAAACGTAAAAGTATATCCGGTGGACATTTCCATCGCCAAAACAGTGGACAACGACGAGCCCAATCAGAACGAACCCTATCTCTACACACTGAATATCAAAAACAACAGCGGCATGGCCAACCACATCAAAGTCGTGGACGAGATAGAGAGTACGCTGAACATCACATCCATCGCCAATGACGATGCCAACTGGACATGCAATACGATAGGCCATACCATCGAATGCCAGCGCGATTCGCTACCAGCCGTCTATGACGGCAATATCTACATCATGGTCACCCCGACTGTGGATAAACCGATACACAACGAAGCCAATGTCTCGACTACAACCGCAGAGACGAGATTGGGCAACAACCGAAGCAGCGTGGACGTCAATGTGCAGTCCTCCGTCGGGACAGGATGGGACAAATCGAAATTCAAAGATTTCACGCTGAGGAAAAACCGAACCTTCTACGGCGACCTTCTGGTTATCGGCAACAGCAACCTGGAGGGCAGCGGATCCAGTGGCGACAAGCTCGCCGATATCAATGCCACCTATGTTTCGGGCAACAAATCCAGTGCCAATCTCAACCTCGAATCCTATGAAAAAGTACAATTTGCACGACTTTACTGGACAGGACACTTGCATGGCGCAAAAGGAGATGCTTCGGACGAAGGAGAGGATGAAGGTTTCAAAACGATCACTTTCTACACACCGGATGGAAACACGCATACTCTCACGGCCGACGACAACGACACCTATTTTTACTACTACAAAGATGCGGGCGACACCTACCGGCGCATCTATTCGGCCTCGGTCGACGTCACGGATATACTCAACGACGTCAACCAAAGCCGCGGAACCTATGGCGGAACCTACGCGGTGGGAGGTATAAAGGCCAATACCGGAAAAGATATCTTCATCAGAACACCGGTACTCGACAGTAACGGAACCATCAAGCCGGACAATATCAAATTCGGCCATTTCGCCGGATGGAATCTCGTCGTCTTCTACGAGGTGGACCACCGTACACACAGGGAACAGGTTTACAAAAACATCAATATATTCGACGGATTTAGAAAACTGCTCCCGGCAAGCGTTGGTTACGAAAAACTTACCATACCTGTTAGCGGATTCATCACGCCCAAATTCGGCGACATCGACTCGAGACTTTCGCTGTTCGCAGCCGGCGGTGAGCGTAATGTCGAACTCGACAGTATCAGTATCGTCTCGAAAGAGAACAACGTTTCGTCGGAAGTCAAGATTTCCGATGCCCTCAACCCTGAAAACAATGTCCTAAACGGCACCATTTCCCGTGCGGGGTCCGATGTATCCGACAGAGTGCCAGACCAAGATTACAATATCGGCATCGACCTCGATCAATTCGATATCAGTTCGGATTTTTCCATCAACAAAATCTATTTCGGCCATCTGCAGCAAGATACCAACATCACGCTCTCCGTCGGCAGACAGAAAGATGGCTCCTACGAAATTTTCGATCAATCTTTCCCGACGGCCATCGGTATTTCGACCCAGATATACAACCCCGATTTCATCGACTCCTACAAAGAGTGTTTCGTCGAGGACAAACTGACAGGGGCATACAAATCCTGTTCGGACGTCAACATCTCAAGAGGCGGTGAAATCATTTACCGTATCACCATCGTCAACACAGGCGACGAAAAGGCGAGCAACGTCATTATCGAGGACCCGTTGCCCAAAGAGGTCGATTTCAACATCTCGACAGCCGATCTGAAAGTTGTCACAAATACCAAACCTCTCTGTGCCGGACTCGACACGAGTGCCGAAAGCATCAACGACTGTGCCCACCACCTCGAAACCCTCGGCGTCTTTGACCACAGGGTACTGACAGATGAGGGCAAAACCTACATCTCCAGCTATTTCGGAACCGATGTCAACGAAACGAACAACAGGCTATACGACGATGTATGGAACGCTTCGTTCAGCGATTACAACGTCACCACCGAAGGAAGCGGCGAAGAGGAACACACCAAACTGACGATCGACCTGAGCAACGAACTCAACCAAGGAGAGGGAGACGAATACGAAGGCTATTTCCCCGCCCTCAATGTCACGTGGATCGAATTCAAAGTCAAAGTCAACACGAGAGCGGTTTTGAACAAGACGTTCGAAAACATCGCCTACATCAATTTCACCAACCCCACCCTCGCCGCGTATGGCTATCCCGACGCGACACAGCGGCAGGAGAGCGCCTCGGTCGAATCGCCGCCGGTCGTCTTCCAGTGGACACAACTGCAAGGAGACATACGTGACCCGGGCAGAATAAGCATGGGCACCAAAATCGTCAACCATCCTTTCGACCTGAACATCAGCATCGACGATTCCAACAGCACTTTCGCGACATTCGCCGCCAACTACCCGGATGTCAACCTCACGGTCGCCGCCATCGCGCTGGTGGACAACAATCTGATTCCCCAGGGAGGCACCTGCGACTCCTACATGAGCATGGCCACGCTTGCCGGCTTCGACCGCGACCCGAGTACCACGACGCCCGACTTTGGCATCGTATCGAACGAGTATATCCCCATCGGAAGCGGCATGTACTGGGTCACCGACCGCAACATCACCTCCGCCATCGCCGCAAAAGATGTCGGCTTCTGTCTGCTTTTCAGAATGAGCTACAAGGACGGAACGGTGACCAAATACGCCGACGCGCCGGCATTCTACGGCCCCTTCGGCGATCACTTCGCCCTCAGGCCACAACGCATCGATTTCGATACGGGACTGCCCAAAAGCGGTGACTACTATGTCGTCAAAGCGGGGCAGACTTTCGCTTTGGACGCCAACGCCACCGACGGCATGACGGCACTTGGCACCCCGGGCTACACAACGGTACTTTCAGCGGGCGAACTCGAGGATGGCAACACCTCCCTCGCGACCATCTCGATTTTCGACGAGAAGGGGTGCATCGACTACAAACTCTCCGATCCGACCGGCGTCAAAGTCCATCTCTACGACTTCAATTTCACAAACGGAGACATGGCCGCCATACCCAACAACAAATTCGACGATGTCGGTATCGTCACGATACGGGTCAGGGATGTCAACTGGTCGGAGGTTGATGTGGCCAACGATGACTGCAACAGCTCCTCCGACGATGATCAGAACGGAAGTTTCGTCAGTTGCGCCGTCAAGGGCGAAGCGAAATTCATCTTCGTTCCCGACAAGATCGAGGTTCAGACTACCGTCAACAATCAGGGCAACGGTTTTACGTACATGGCCAACGATTTGGATGCAATGCATACGAATATCCATGCAAAACTGAGGTCTTTGAACCTGGAAGGCAACGTGACCGAAGCGTTCAAAAGCGGATGCTACGCCGATGACGTCAACCTCTCCATCGACGCCAATTTCACGTTCGCGAGCGCCGAAACCGTTCCCTACGTGCTCAATTGGAAGGTGGATGGCGAAACAACCATCAACACCCTCTCCATAGCGGCTGGCGGTGTGGCGAGCATCGACTATGTGGTGGGTGAATCGAACTTTAGCAACGGTGAAGCCGACATCGATTTCCTCGTCAATGTTGCGCGAACGAAAACCCATGCCTATTATCCGCTCGACATGGACACCCTAAACGGCCGGACCTCGATCGACAACTATCTGGGGCGCGTGGACGTGCCCGAAAGCACGTCGCCGCTCGATGCGGACAATATCGCCAGATTCTGGTACGCCCGCCTGCATGCGCCCGATTATCGAAGCAGCACGACGACAATCGAGACGCCCATCTACATCGAAGTCTTCTGCAACGACGACAAAGCCGACTGTTCGCAGTTTGGCATGGCCGGTCTGCCCGAAAGTTCCGACGACGTCTTCTGGTGGGTCAACACGAACCACAGCGGCGCCCACCTTGGAGTCCTCTTCGACATGAACGCCACCCAGAAAAATCAGCTCGACCCGCTGATCAAAATCAATGGCGGAACCAACGTGGCGAACGACATCAACGCTTCGTTCGCCCAGGGCGTCTATGTCCCGACGGTCACTTACACGGGATCGTCCAAGCTCTACAGAACGCAGATCAATACACGCCCCTCCGAGTGGTTGAAATACAATAGGTTCTACGCGGACGGACGGACGAAGTATCATGTCGAATTCAACCTGCCGGTCGATGAGTGGTCCGGCATCGGCCAGCGGGGTGAGACGGTCGAAACCAACGGCAGCCGCAAGAGCAACAGGAGACTCGAATGGTAAAAAGCAGAAGGGGCTTCTCCTTCATCGAACTGCTCGTCTCCATCGTTGTCATCGGCATCGTCTTCATGTCGGTGCCCCTGATTTTGATGGAGACGGAGCGAAGCAGTGCGTTCTCGACGCAGCAGGAAGGAATCATGGCGGGGGTGACCTCGCTTGTCAACATACTGGGATACCGCTGGGACGAAACGGATACCAACCAGACCCTCAACGGGGGATTCGCCAAAGTGTGCGATGTCACCCAGGGCGCCGCCGACCTCAACAGGACCTCCGGCACTTCCAACCGCCGCAAAGGCCATTTCAAAGGGGAGTACCGCAGAAAATTTTTCGATTACACCTACCTCAACGACCCGACTGTCAGCACTTTCGCCACACTTCCGGCTTCGCTTGGAGCAGACAGTGACGACGGCGGTTTGGCGGACGATATCGACGACTTCTCCAACAGCAGCACCACCTTGACGGGGGGAGGAATCCGCGACTACAAGTTCGACTATACGATCGGCACGAAGGTCTACTACGTCACGGACAATTTCGGCTACGACGTGAATACGACACTCAACGCGGACATCTCAAACACGAACATCAATCAGATGACCAACATCAAGATGATAGAGACGACCGTCACCAGCGATGAAGGCGTCATAAAACTCTACGCCTTCTCCTCCAATATCGGAGAGTACAAAATTTTGCACCGGACATTCGAATGAAAGCCATCAGACACGCCTTTACGATGATCGAACTGATCATGGTGATCCTCATATTCGGCATCATCGCGATGATAGGGGCCGATATTTTCGTCAAAATCTACGACAACTACATCATCGCCCGAACTATGAACACCCTACAGACCAAAACGGAACTGGCCCTAGAGCAGATCGCCAGGCGGCTGCAGTACCGCATCAAGGACAGTACGATCGCGCGAAAGGATTCCAACCTGAGCCAGTACAAGTTTCTGGGGGACGCGGACGAGAGTTACCATATCCTCGAGTGGATCGGGTATGCCGACGAAGCCCTGAAGGGGGAGTGGAACGGCACGATGAATGTACCGGGATGGAGCGGTTTCATCGATCTGGACGACAGCAACAAAACCCATGTCGCGACACCCGGGAGCCATCTGAGCTACGCCGACAACATCATCAAAACACTCTCCAACAACACTATCTCCCTTGCGACGGCGGCCAGCGCCCCAGCCATCGTCATGGACGGCCATGTGGGGGATTACAAGGTCTCATCCTACGGCTGGCATCCCCATGCCGACCACAACTACACGTTTCCGGTTACAAAACAGGACGAGACGACACTCAATTTCGTGGACGGCACCACATCCAAGGAGATTTACGAGCATTACAAAATGGCGTGGACCGCCTACGCGCTCGTACCGAGCTGCCCGTCAGGCGTGACGGATGACTGCAACCTGAGCCTCTACTACAATTACCAGCCCTGGTATGCCGAAAGGTTCGACCAGGACGCCAACAGCAGCCTGCTCATGGAGCATGTCTCGACATTCAAGTTTATCCAGATGGGAGATTCGATACGTTTGAAACTTTGCGTGGGGGAACACTTCTACGACAAAAACATCTCCTTCTGCAAAGAGAAGGTGGTATTCTGATGCGACGCGGTTTCACACTCCTTTCGGCGATATTTCTGATGGTGCTTGTGGCCACACTCATGGTGCTTGCGTACTCGCTTTCGGCGCAGACGAAGAAGCAGACGGGAGACATCTACATGCAGGAGCAGGCGCAGCTGCTCGCCAGGAGCGCGACCGAATTCGCTCTGCTGGCGGTATCGGGCCACGACAACACGGCCGACTGTATCGATCAAATCAATCTGCGCTACCCGCAGGGCTCTCCGGTCTACGATATCAACATGACACTCTACTATATCGGCAACGGCCTGCCCTGTTCGCATATTCTCGCCAACGGCATCGCCACGGCGGAATCGAACGGGACCATACTCATCGACACGTCCGTCTCCTATACCATCCCCGATTCGAACGAAAAGGTCAGATTTTTCAGACGGACGATCCAGAAGCCTTAAAGGTCTCGCTTAAGGGTCGGTTGGATATAATTGCGGGATTATTACCATCCTGTACGAAAAAGCCGATATAACGGTGAGGTAATCAACATCAAAAAGGAGTTTCACGATGAATATAAGCATCGTAGGTCGCCACTTCGAGCTGACCGACGCCATCAAACAGCACATCGAGAGTGCCATTGATGGATTGAAAAAATACAATCTCGACATCATCTCTACCCGCGTCGTCGTCGACGCGGACGAGAAAAACGGCAAAAAAGGGTACAGCGTCGAGTTTGTCATCAATATGTCGAACAAAAACACGGTGGTCATCCGCCAGAAAGACAAGGATGTCTACGCCGCGATCGATCTGGCCATCGACCGCGCCCACAAGGTGCTCCGACGCCACCACGACAAAGTGACCGAGCACAAGTCGGTCCGTCCGGACGAACTGGCGGCGGCCCACGAGGCGGAAATCGCCGCGGCGCTCGCCGACGACAGCGCGGAAATCGTTCCCGCGGAGCTGGAACTCTACAAACCCCTCGAAATCGAAGAAGCGCTGAATCTGCTCAAAGAGAGCCCCGACCGCCAGTTCATCGTCTTCAACGATATCGAAGGCAAGATGCGCGTCCTCTACCGCCGCAGCGATGGACGGTTCGGCCTCTATTGATTGCATCGACGCCGCCGACGCGGTGAGCAAAAGGCAGGGCCGAGGGGCTAACCCCTCGGCCTTTTTTTATGCGGCTGCCCAAGCCGCTTGCGAAACGACCATCCAAAAACCGTCGTTCTTTCCTGTGACGTACGGGCGCGTCGGCTTTATAGGAAGCTGTCGCCCTCTCCCTCCGCCTTTTTTATCGCCGCCTTGACGATCTCTTCATCTTCGGCCACGTCAAGCCACCGGAACGCTTTGCCGCTTTGGGCTTTGCCGTCAAGAAGGTCCCCCGATTTTCGGAATTTCAGGTCGAGCCGCGCGATTTCAAACCCGTTCGTCGTTTTGGCGAAAGCGGCGAGCCGTTCATTGTTTTCATCGTAGGTGAAGAGAAAGCAGTACCCTTTGAGTCCCGTGCGGCTGACGCGCCCTCTGAGCTGATGCAATGTCGCAAGCCCCATGCGCTCGGCGCCGACGATGACGATGGTGGAGAGTCTTGGAAGCGAGATACCCACTTCGATGACCGTCGTCGCCAGCAGAATCCTGCCCCTTTCGGCAAAGTCTTGCAGCACTTCGTCCTTGTGTTTGTCCCTCCCGTGGGTGACGTAGACACCTTCAAAACGCCTTTTCCAGAAATGTTCGCCCTCTTCGATGGAGCGGTAGCCGATATGTTCGCTCTCCTCCACCAGCGGGTAGACCACCAGCACCTGCCTCCCCTCCCCGGTCTCCCTGCGGATATGTTCGAGCATCGCGGCAAAACCTTTTTTGCCCACGATTTCGGTTACAACCTCCTTTTCGTAGGGTGTCCCCTCGATGAGCGAGACATCCACAAGCGCCGAATCCATCATCGCCTGGGTGCGTGGGATGGGGGTGGCGGAGAACTGAAGGTAATGGGGACGGGGGGAAGTGGGAAGGTGGGATGGCGATTCCCCTTGCTCCATCCCCGCCAGAAGCTCCAGCCGCTTGCGCTGTTCGGTCCCGAAGCGGTGCTGCTCGTCCACCATAACCAGCGGCGCTTTGGGCAGTTCGCGGTAGAGCAGCGCATGGGTCCCGATAAGAAAATGGGCGTTTTGGGGGTCGCCCTCTTCCCTGCTCTGGGTCACCAGGGCGACATTGACCCGGTCAGGAAGCCAACGGCGCGCCTCTTCATAAAGCTGCCGGGCGAGAATCGAGGTGGGCGCCATGAGGATCGAACGTTGTGGAAATGCCGTCATGGCGGCGGCGAGTATCACCATCGTTTTGCCCGAGCCGACATCGCCGACAATCATCCGGCGTGCCGCCGTTTCGCTTTTCAAATCCTCGCGAATGTCGCCTATCGCCCTCTTCTGCCCTTCGGTGAGTTCAAAGGGAAGCCTTTTGACGAAGGGTTCGATGGACCCCTTCAGGGAAGCCATGGCAGGAAATCTGACCCGCTTGCCGCGCAGTCGCCTGAAATGATCGAGGGCTTCCGCGAATTTGAGAGCCTCAACGGTCCGGGGTCCGAACCCCCCGTGTTTTCTGTAGAGGCGCAGCCATCTCGCGTCGGGCCGGTGGGCGCGCACGATCATTTCGGCACGCGCCTCATCGAGCCCCTCTTGCGTGAGATTGGCCACCGTCACCAGCGATTCGACGAGTCGTCGGTGGATGTCCTGCCGGAGTTTGCACTTGTACTGCGGGACGATCTCGCCCGTTTTCGACACCTTTTTGGGGTTGACCATCTGCAGTTTCATGCCGAAAAGCTCGATCTTTCCCTGCAGGCAATGGCGCATGCCCGGCGTGTACAAAGCGGCGTGCCACGGTTTGGGGTGGAAAATTGTCACGTCGATGGGACGGTCGGTGATTGGTGTGCGAACCGTCGCCACCAGCCGTTTCGAAGGCCTGGCGACAGAAATCACCTCAGCTTCGATGGTATGGATCTCTCCCGGCAAGATGGCAGCAGAAAGCCTCGTGTCGAGGTAGGAGACGGGCGTATGGATAGCCAGGTCCAGAAGCGAGGAGAAACCGGCTTTTTCGAGTTTTTCCGAAAAGGGGCTCTTCGTTTTTTTCAAAGATTGCCCGCGAAGCGGTTCATCCTCTTTTTTCACTTTCTGTTTTCGGTTTCGTTCTCGTTCGTGATGATGGCGAAGGTAAGCTTCAGTATCTCCGGATGCGCCTTGATGAAGCTGTTCAAATCATCAAGTTTCAGCGCCTCGATCAGTTCGAGCTGTTTTTTAAAGTAGCCAAGCCCAAGCCCCTTGTAGTACTCGTCGAAAGCGCGCCCCAGACGCTGCGAGAGGGTTTCGTTGCGAAGCGGTTCGCTGCCTAAAAGGAACATCTTGGCATCGTCGAGCTCCTGCTGCGTCGCCCCTTTGGCGACGAACTCCTCGATCACCTCTTTGACCACCTTCACCGCCTCCTCCTGGCTTTCGAGTTTGGTCTGCAGATAGCCGCTGAAGTAGCTGCTGCTCTTGTTCAGCGCGATACGGCCGTAGGCGCTGTAGGCGAGCCCGCGTTTGACACGCACCTCCTCCATCAGACGGCTGCCGAACCCGCTGCTGCCGAGGATGAAGGCGGCGACCCGCGCCTTGTAGCTCTCGGGGTCGTCGACGCGCAGCCCGAAAGGGGCGCCGAAGTAGATGTAGGCCTGCTCCGTGGGCTTCGTCTGCACCACCGTTTCGGCCTTGTCGCTGGCCGTGAAATAGGGAAGCGGCTCCACATCGCCGGACGGGAGCGCTTCAAGGGCTTTCCTGGCATACGATTTCGCCTCTTCCATCGTCATCGACCCGCCCACGACGACGATCGCCCGCCGCAGCACCAGATGCTCTTTTAGAAACTTTTCGACATCTTTCAACCGCAGCGCTTTGAGATTCTCCACGGTGCCGTCCGCGGGTCTTGCCAGCGGCGTACCCTCAAAAAGCGAGCGCTTCAGAAGAAGGCTCGCCTGGTAGTCGTAATCGCTCTCTTTGCGCATCAGGGAGCCGATCGTCGTGGTCTGCACCTTTTTGAAACTCTCTTGCGTCAGGTTCGGCTCTTTCAGCAGCTTCGCGAAAAGGCGGGTGCCCTGGTCGAACTCCTCTTTGAGGCTGCCCAGTTCGAAAACGAACGTCTCCGTTCCCGCGTGGGCGCTCAGGCTGATAGCACGCTCCTCGAGGGCTTTGGCAAAACCGGTCGCCCCCAGGCTCTTTGTCCCTTCGTTCATCATCCGGGCAGAAAATTTCGCCAGCCCCGGATGTTCCCCGTCGGCCAGAGAACCGCTGTAGCGGAACACCACCTGCATCGACGCGATGGGCAGCAGCCTCTCTTCCTCGAAAATCAGCGGCACTTCGATCCCGTTTATCTCAACCTTGTCCAAAACCGCACTCATCAACACTCCTTGCACGATCAACAAAATCGCGAATAATTTTTTCATTCTCGAACCTTCTTTTTTCCAATCTGTCCTGATGTCCAATGACTTTACAACAATATCCCATCCCGCATCGCCACCTGCTCGATGCGCTCTTCCGGATGTCGCGCAACGACGATATCGATCTTCTGCTCTCCCAGCCGTTTTTGCATACATATCCAAAATTTTCCACGTTTTTCCCACCAATCCTCAGGCAACGGTTCGGCCACGATATACAGATCGATATCCCCTCCCCGTTTGGCATCGTCGACCCGACTGCCGAAAAGATAGACTCGCGCCCTCTCTCCGAAACTCTCTTTCAGGCATGCTTTGATGGCGTCGACTTCCCAGGGTTTGAGCCTCACAGAAGCTCCTCTTCGTTGAGCTTCGTTTCGATCGCGTCAAAAAGCTCTATGATATAGACCGATTTGTCGAATGCCTCCTGAATCGTTTCGACCGCTTTTTCGGGAACGGTTTCGTATTCGTGCGTGATCATGTTGCGCACGCCCCGAAGGTTACGCCACTCCCAGGCGTCGGGAAGGTAGCGGTACTTTTCCAGGCGATTCAGAATATCGATGATGGGCCTGGATGTCCACTCGATATCGTCATCCACCACGACAAGAATTTGCGGAAAGAGTTTGTATCCCATCGTATCCTGAAGCTTGATGAAACGATAAAAAAGCCAGTCGATATGTTCGATCGCTTCCGGCGCGAGGTTTTCGTAATCCTCGGGAATCATCGGTAACAACGAAGCGACTTTCTCTCTTGCCATCCGAAGACGGTCCGCATGGAGCCGGCACTCTTTCAGGTAGGTTCGCAGCCGCGAAAACGCCACATCCCAGGCCGCCATCAGTAAACCTCCAGAATCTCGTAGGCCGTGTTGCGCTTCGCGGGTGTCTCGCCCACGTCGCGAATGAGGCGTATCATCTCCTCCTGGTTCATGCGGTTCATCGCGCCCGCGGCTTTGACGACGTTCTCTTCCATCATCGTGCTGCCCAGGTCGTTGGCGCCATACAGCAGCGCCATTTGCCCGATATAGCTTCCCTGGGTCACCCAGGAACTCTGGATATTGCGGACGTTGTCGAGAAAGAGGCGGCTGACGGCGAGCAGGCGGAGGTAGCGGTTGGGGCTGGCTTTGTGTTTGACGATCCCCTCTTTCTGCAGCGCCGTATGGTAGGGCTGAAAACTCCACATGATGAAGGCGCGAAATCCTCCCGTCTCATCCTGCAGGTCGCGCACATGCGCCCAGTGCTCGACGATCTCCTCGTCGGTCTCGACGGTGCCGAACATCATGGTGGCTGTGGATTTGATACCGTTTTTATGCGCCAGTCGGTGGACGTTCAGCCAATCTTTCACGTCGATCTTCTTGGGGGCGATAATATCCCGCACCCGGTCACTGAGTATCTCCGCCCCCGCGCCCGGAATGGAGCTGAGCCCCTTGGCTTTGAGGCGCTTCAGCACCTCTTCGACGCTAATGCGCGAGACTTTGGCGATGTAGTTGATCTCCACCGCCGAAAAGCCGTGAATCGTGATCTGCGGATATTTGGTGTGGATATGCTCCACCAGCTCTTCGTACCACTCGATCTTGAGTTTGGGATGCACGCCGCCTTGAAAGAGTATCTGCGTCCCGCCGATGGCCAGCAGCTCCTCGATCTTCTCGTCGATCTCGTCGAAACTGAGAACGTAGACATCCTCGTCGTCGCCGTGGCGGTAGAAGGCGCAAAATTTGCAGTCGACCCAGCAGCGGTTGGTGTAGTTGATGTTGCGGTCGACGACGAAAGTGGTGAGGCCTTGCGGGTGGAGTTCCTTCTTCTTTTCGTAGGCCATCCGCCCCAGCTCTTTGAGGTCGCCGTGGCGTATCAGCTCCACCGCTTCGGCGGGGGTCATGCGACTCATTCCGCCCCGCTCCCGCTCTTTGTCTCCGCCGTTTTCTCTCTCTTTTCCACCGGTGCCTGTTTGCTTTTCTTTTTGCCCGGTGCCGACTTTTGAATGGCATCGAGCACGCCGTTGACGAATTTGGGCGACTGGTCGCTGCCCAGTTCCTTGGCCAGCTCCACCGCCTCGTTGATCACGACAGCGTGATCGAGATCGGTATGCAGAAGCTCGTAAGTACCCAGACGCAGGATCGATTTGTCCACATGGTCGAGACGGTCGAAATCCCACTCTTTCAGGTGGATTTTGATCCGGTCATCGATTTCGGACAGATGCGACAGCACGCCGTTGTAAAGCCCCAGAGCGAACTCCCGCTGTTTGTGGCGGATCTTCTTCTCCTCCAGCAGGTCTTCGGCAAATTTCTGGACTTCCGGGTTGCCGATGTCATGGGCGTAGAGCAGGCTGATGACCGCCGCGCGGGACTGGTGACGCGTCGCCATTACCCCTCCATCCGGCGGTAGAGGTCGAGCATCTCGATGACGCCTGTCATCGCTTCGAATCCCTTGTTGCCCGCTTTGGAGCCGGCCCGTTCGATCGCCTGTTCGATCGTGTCGGTCGTCAAAACGCCGAAAGCGACCGGTTTGCCGTGTTTGAGCGTGACGTTGGCGACCCCCTTCGTCGCTTCGGCGGCCACGTAGTCGAAATGGGGCGTCGAACCGCGGATGATGGCGCCGACACAGCAGACACCCGCGTATTTGTCGCCCAGGAGCGCCTTTTCAAGGGCGAAAGGAATTTCGAATGCGCCGGGAACCAGGATCAGGTCGAGATGATCCTCCCGTCCCCCGTGACGCAAAAACGCATCCCGCGCACCCTCAACGAGGCGGTCGGTGATGATGTGGTTGAAGCGGCTCGCGATGACGGCGATACGCTCCGAGCCTTCGAGTTTGAGTTGTCCTTCGATAATGTTCATGGGAATCCTCGGTGAGATGAAATGGTGATATTTTAGCATAATCGGCGCAAACCGCCGTCGGCTCGACAGAATCCAAGATCGCGCGGAGGCCGCTATGCCTCTTCTACGATCTCCCGGATCGCCTTGATCTGTCCGATCAGGCTCTCCAGCGCGTCGGGCCGTATCATGTTCGGACCGTCGCTGAGTGCGATGGCAGGATCGAAGTGGGTCTCGAAGAAAAACCCGTCCACGCCCGCGGCGGCAGCCGCGCGGGCCAGATAGGGAACGAAGGTACTGTCACCCCCCGTCTTCCCTCCCTGTCCCGGCATCTGCACGCTGTGGGTGGCGTCGAAAACGACGGGGGCGAATCGCCGCATGATGGGGAGCGCACGCATATCGACGACGAGATTGCCGTATCCGAAGGTCGAACCCCGTTCGGTGAGCCAGACGCCGGCCTTTTCGCTCGTTTCGTAATCGGCGCTCTCGAATCCCCGGGTCTTGAGGACCTTGAGAACCGAATATTTCATGTCCGAGGGAACCATGAACTGCCCTTTTTTGATATTGACGATGCAGTCGGTCTTGGCGGCCGCCACCAGCAGGTCGGTCTGCCTGCAGAGGAAAGCGGGAATCTGCAGCACATCCACCGTTTCAGCCGCCGCGGGCACCTGCCATGTCTCATGCACATCGGTCAAGGTCCTGTAACCGAAGCGCTCTTTGACCTCTTCGAAAATGCGCATCCCCTCTTCGAGGCCCGGCCCCCGGAAACTCTCCAGGGAGGTGCGGTTGGCCTTGTCGAAACTCGCCTTGAAATAGAAATCGATCGTTTCTTCTTCGGCGTATCGTTTCAGCGATTCGGCGATGCGCATCACGTTCTCTCGGCTTTCGATGACGCAGGGCCCGGCGATGAGCACCATCTTTTTCATCCTTTGACCTCCATTCCCTCTTTGTCAAATACGACGAGGTTTTTTTTCTGCTCTTTGGCTGCGTTCAGCGCGTCTTCGGCAAGCTCCATCATCCGATTCAGGTGGATATGCATCCCGTACATCGTCACCGCCCCGGCGGTACGGCGGTATTCGATTCTCTTTTTGCCCTGCATCAGAGGGGTTTTGCCGATCTTCTCCTCGATCCGCTCCAAAACGGAAGGGATATTGTCGATATCGCACTCCGGCATCAGGACAAAGATGCCCGAACCGCCGAAGCGTCCCAGCACGTCACTGCTTCTGAGCACGCTTTGGATCGATTCGGTCAAATGTTTGAGCACGTTGTCGCCGGTTTTGAAGCTGTAGCGAAGATTGATCTTCTCCAATTGGTCCACATCCACGATCATCAGCGTGACGGGCCAGCGGTGCCGGCGCGCGAGCTTGATCTGGACATTGGCGGTCTTGACGAAAAAAGGGTAGTTGAAGGCACCCGTCACCTCATCGAGAGATCGGGCCGCATGGACCTCCTCACTCAACGCCGCGAGCCGTTTTTTGCAAAGTTCCAGGGTTTTGAAATATTTGTAAAAGAAAAAACCCGTCACGCCGTTTACAATCACGAGGGTGGCGATCACTCCCAGCAGAATGTCATTCATCGTTCATCCGTTTTTCCCTCTTTTCAGTAGGTCTCGATCAGATTGCCGGACTTGCCCCGGATACGGTCGAGGGCATTGAGGGACCTTTCCATCAGACGTTTCAAATCGGCCGCGACCGGTTCCAGCGAAGCGAGTCCGCATTGGCACCCGAGCGTGTATTTTTCCTCTTCGATATCGATCTCTTTTCGGGAAAGATGGGATCCGATCCTCTCGGCAATCTCCTTCGCATGCTCCAGGGAGCAGTCGGGCAGGAGCAGAAGGTACTCGTTTTTGGAGAAACTCCCGGCAAGATCGCTTCCTCTCAGCAGCGAGTCAAGCTCTTTCACGACGATCTCCTTGATCTTTTTGCCCATCTCTTGCGAAACGCGCCTGCGCCCTTTGCCCGCACCGACATACATCGCGATCATGCTCACTGGCCACTCGTTGCGACGGGCCATGAGAATCTCTTTGTGTCCCATCCTGAAAAAAAGCTGTTTGTCATGAAGTTCGAAAGCCGACGAGGGGTTGAGAACCTCGTCGCATCTTTGGATCTGGACTTTTGCCCGAATCCACTCTTTTATGAACACATAGGAGACGACGAAGGCGATCAGGAAAAAGAGTGCGTAAGCGGTATTGACGCCCATGATTCGGGCAAGACCGTAGGCTTCCATCTCCTTTTCCAAAACCGGAAGCCATATCGCCGCACTGGTCAGCACGATGCCGCCAAGCAGCGCTCCAAGGATTTTGTACCGACCGCTGTTTGCGATATCTGCCATTCAAACACCTTTCTTTCGGAAATGAATCAGAAGAGTTCGATACGGTTTCCGCCCTTTTTCTTTGCCTGCTCCAACGCCACGTTCGCACGATTTATCAAATGGTTGAATTTGGCGACCCGGCCGGCAAACGAAACGACTCCACAGGAAAACCGGATCTTGATCTCTTTTTTGTCTACCGTCAGGGGCGTCGAAAGTATCTGGTTCTGAAACCGCTGAACCACTCTCTTCGCACTGTTGATATCGCAGTTGGGCAGGAGGACGACGAAACGGTCGTCGTCGAATCTCGCGACCAGGTCGCTCTCCCTTATCGTCTCTTTCAAGATGGCGGCGAAATGGGAGAGCACCTGGTTGCCCGCATCGAAACTGTATGCCTTGTTGATGCCCGCCAGCTGGTCGATGTCCATGAGTATCATCCCCACCGGCCAGCCGTTGCGTTTGCACAGGCGAATCTGCGTGCCTGCCAGCTCCCTGAAAACCTTGCTTTTGTAAAGCCGTGTCGTCACATCGCGGAGCAGGCTCTCCTCCTGCTCCCTCTCGATTCGGTCGACGACGCTCTTTTGCTGCACAAAGGTATAAAAAAGAGGGGCGAAGAACACCACGTAGACCGCCGCCATTATCTCGATGCCAAGCATCGGCTGCGTCCACAAGCCGTTTTTCGCCAGCAGCCACGCGATGGCGCTCAGCAGGAGGCTCGCCGCCATCGCGAGCCCCAACGCCACTCCTCCTCTTCTCAACAGACGCTTATCTATTTTCGACATGGTTACTCTTTAATGTAGCATATTTTCTCTTAAAGGCTCTGCGGAACCCCTGTTGGAGTCCCCCGGGCTATATCGGCATTTTTTTATGTTTTGTTACTTGCGACGACAATCCCGGCGACGATGACCAGCGTGATACCGAGCCATGTGAGAAGATCGGGGAAGGGATCTCCCACAAGAAGCCCGAAGAGGATGGAAAAGAGGATGTTGCTGTAGCTGACGGCCCCGACGATGCCCGCCTTGGTCACACCGTAGGCTCTGGTCATATAGATTTGCGCGAGTGTGGCGAAAAGCCCCATGGCGATCACATACAGCCAGGTATGGCCCGAAGGCATGACGAACTCCCCGAAAAGCATGTCGAGTTTGGGGGAGTCGACACAGGGACTCGCCGCCATCAGAAAAAGAGGTCCAAGCGTCCCGATCCCCATGAACGAAAGGACGATGGCACGGGTGTCGTAGTACTGCTTCAGTTCCCGTACCGCCGTATAGGCGAGTGCGGCACCCACGCCGCTGAAGATGCCCAGCCATGCGGTTTTGTCCAGAATCATGCCGCTGGGTTTGGCGATCAGGACGATACCCAAAAATCCCAGAATCAGTGCCGCCCATCCCCTCATTCCCATTCGCTCTTTCAAAAAGAGCCAGGCGAAAAAGGCGGTAAAGACGGGAGAGGTTTTCGAATAGGTCATCGCATCGCCCAGGGGGATGTGCGCGATATTGTAGAAAAACGCGAGGAGGGCCAAAAAGCCCATGAGTCCGCGGAAAAAAAGTAGCCACGGCTTGCCGCCTTTGTGCCTCATCGGTTTTTTCACGAGCGTGGCCGCCACAAGAAAGACCCCGAAGACATTTCTGAAAAAGACCACTTCAAGCGATGGCATCGTCCCGCTCAGCAGTTTCGCGAACACCCCCATCAACGCGAACATCAGCGAGGCGAAAAGCATGTAGCGCACGCCTCTGTCGAGGCGACCGAAACGTTCTCTCACCGCTTCAGGGTCTAATCATAAAATCGACGAGTCGTCCGCGCACATCTCCGAACATGACCACATCCTTCAAAACGGCTTTCGTCACCACGCCGTCGGGACGCAGCGCCAGATAGAGCGTGCCCCCTTTGGAACCGAAGAGTTTCTGGTATACGGTCACCTCCAAATAGCAGGAGGCCTCTCCCAGGAGCTCTTTGACATCTTTTCTCTCCTCCCCCACCACGGTGCGGACACGGACTTTGCCCGTCTTCTTTTCCGCCCCCACCGCATGCAGATGCCTGTCGAAAGGCTTGGAACAGTCGCCGATGATATCCAGGATGTTGAAATAGAGCGAGAAGATGTCATCAAGAGCGTAGTAAGGAAGCGTTTCATCCTTCTGCGACACAAGCTTACCCTCTTTGTAGCGCTCTTCGTGAAAGGTCACCCTGCCGTGGGGATGGTCGAACCGGTAGGTTTTGATGCGCCTTTTGGAAAACCGTCTGATATCTTTGGAAAAAAGTTCGGGAACAAGCCTGCCGTCGACAATCAAGCCCTTGCTTCTGTAGATTTCCACCCGTCCGCCGCTCAGAACCTTGGCGAGTCCCGTCGCCCTGGCGGTCATGACGATCTCGTATCTGTTCTCGGCCCGTGTCAGCTTCGCCTCGGATGTACCCATTTTGCCGAATATTCCGTATTCGACGCTGTATTTTCCGATCATCGTATCGGCACAAAGCGCGAGCGCGGCCAAAAGCAATATTGAAAACCATTTGATCATCGTCTGTCCCCCTCCCGCTTATTTAATCACATTTACGATAAAATCGCACTAAATCGCCGATGTTACGCGACTCACACCGCCATCCGCCTCGCGCGAACGCAAGGCGCGGGGGCAAGGCGGACCCAAGCGCATCCGGTGCGTTTTCGTTTGACTAAGAGGCAAAGGATGCGCAACTCAAGTCAATGACAACTATTGACAAGATTCGAGTATACTGATAAATTATCCCAAAAAATTGTGAACCAAAGAGAGATATGAAAAAGATAGCGATTCTGGGACAGCCCAATGTGGGCAAAAGCTCCCTTTTCAACCGATTCGCCAAACGGCGCATCGCAATCACGTCCGACATGGCGGGGACAACCCGCGACATAAGAAAAGAGATCATCGATTTCGAGGGGAGCGAGGCGGAGATACTCGATACCGGCGGCATCGATGAAAGCAGCGAACTTTTCCGACGTGTCGGCAACAAGGCGATCGAAGCGGCGGAGCAGGCGGATATCATCATCTACATGGTCGACGGCAAGGCACTGCCCGACGAGCGGGACAAACAGCTTTTCTACCGGCTTCAGGCCCTTGGAAAACCGATCGCCCTGGTTGTCAACAAGATCGACAACGACAAAGAGGAGGAGCGGGCCTGGGAGTTCGCCGAATTCGGTGCCAAAAATCTGTTCGCCATCTCGGTCTCCCACAACCGGCGCGTCGGTCGCCTGATCGAGTGGATCAAAAGCCATCTTGCAGAACCCGCGCCCCTTCTTGGGGAGGAGCTGGTCTGTGAAGAACCCGACGCCCTCGAAAATCTCATCGGACAGTTCGACGAAAGCGGAACGCTGCAACAGGAGGAGGATCTGAGCACTATCGGCGTGGCGATCATCGGGCGCACCAATGTCGGCAAAAGCTCCCTGCTCAACGCTCTGCTGGGTGAGGAGCGGGCCGTCGTCAGCAACGTGGCGGGCACGACGGTCGACCCGGTGGACGAAAGAGTGATTCTGGGCGACAAAACCGTCACCTTCGTCGATACGGCGGGCCTGCGCCGACGAGGGAAGATCCAGGGGATCGAACGCTACGCCCTGGGCCGGACACGCCAGATGCTGGAGAAGGCCGATATCGCTCTGCTGGTGCTCGATGCCAGCGAACCTCTCAGTGAACTGGACGAAAAGATCGCCGGCCTGGTGGACGAATACAAACTGGGATGCATCATCGTCCTCAACAAATGGGACGAGGCCCTGGGCGGCTACGAGGAGATGGTCAAAGAGATCCGGTACCGCTTCAAGTTTCTCAGCTGGGCACCCGTTATCACCGTTTCTGCCAAATCAAAAAAACGGGTCCACAAAATCGGAGAGATGATCCTGAAAGTGTTCGAAAACTACACCCGCCATATTCCAACAAGAGAGCTGAACGAAGTGATCAGGCAGGCTGCGATGCGGCACCATATACCCAGTCACAAAGGCAAGCCGGTCAATATCCTTTTTGCGTCGCAGTATGCGATCAAACCGCCGAAAATCGCCCTTATCTCAAATCGCCCCCGAGGCATACACTTCAGCTATCTCAGGTACCTGACCAACCAGCTGCGCGAGCGTTTCGACCTCGAAGGAACACCGGTGATACTGGTGCCGAAAAAACGGGGGGAACGCGAAGAGGAGAGCGAAAGCATCGGTTAAAGGTCAGAAATCGAGTGTCAGCTTGCACGCAAGCGACAGCTCGCACTCCTTTCCCTGCATGACGTAATAGAATTCGTAGATATTCTCCATGATATACTCCATATCTTCGAATGCCTCTTTGGTGCCGGCGAAAAGTATCTCATCTCCGATCCGAATGGGAAGCGAGGGATCGGGCAGCAGATGCTCCTCCTCTCCCCTGCGGATATAGAGGATGAGCATCGGATTCTCTTTTCTCCAGTCGTCACGCCTGCGGTAGAGGATACTGTAGGGCACCTCTTCTTTCGTCTCTTCGATGTGCCTCACCAGCGCGTAGGCGTGCTCTTCGTCGATTCTCGTCTCCAGCGTATCGGGATTGTTGTTGATATGATTTTTCATCAGATCGACCACTTTTTTCCCCCACGATTCGCCACGGTAGGCCATCAGGCGGATGAAACGGTCCGCCAGAGGCCGCGCAAGCACATTGTAGGTTTTGTTGATCATCAGTGTCTCCAGCATGATGACACGGTCGATTTTGGCCGCTTTGAAGACGACGGTATCGGCCAGATGGTTCTCCCGGGCGATCGTATAGATTTCGGGGTTGATCCGTTTGGCGGCCATGATGATCGAAAGGTTGAGAAGATCGTCTTTCGTGGCCGCGATGATGCAGGACGCCTCCTGAACGTCCGCTTTGAGAAGAATCTTTTTGTCGTCGGCGTCTCCGACCATCACCTTCTCCCCTCGTCTCGCCTTCGCCGCTTTTTCGGGACTCGCCTCGATAAATACGTAATCGATGCCGGCACGCCGGAGTCCCACTTCAAGCGCCGTGCCCATCCGGCCGTACCCGCAGACGATGTATTTGCCCTCTTTCGGCAGGCGGTCCTTGCGCCTCAGTACCAGCGGATCGCCGTAGAGCCACTGTTCGATCATCAGCAGCGAAGGTGAGGTGAGCGAGAGATAAACACGCTTCGCCACGATTTTGAAAGGGTTCTCCACCACGTCGGCGCCGATGGTCTTGAGGTTCTGCCCATACTCGTCCTGCGTCGCTTCGACCACCACCATGACATGCTTGTTCATCAGTTTCGCCGAGAGGGCCACGTGGAGGTTCATGGCGTCGTCGTTGAAAAGCGAAACGACCGCACGGCAGTTGCGCTTGTGAATGCCGGCCGTCTTGAAAATTTTCGGATCCCTTATATCCCCTGCCAGTGCCGGCACTTCGATCGTGTAGTTCTCCAGCGAGAGCTCCTTGATCTTCTCCTCGTCCTTCTCGATGACCACGCTGCGTATGCCGTCTTTTGAGAGATGGTCGATAATCTGGCGGGTCATCGAGTTGTAGCCGACAAATATGATGAAAGGCTCCTCCATTTTGCGGATTTTCCGCTGAAACTGCGCCAGGGCGATCTGCGCGGCGAGGACCTTGTCCTGCACCAGCGTGATGATGGCGCCGATCGCGTAGAACCATCCGATAACGGTCAGATAGATACAGAAAGCGACCCACAGCTTCTGGGGATAGGTGAAGGTGTAGGGGGATTCGCCAAAACCGATCGTCGTCGCCATGTAGCTGACGAAATAGAAGGCGTCGAAAAAGGAGAGGTGGTAAGGCCTTCCCTGATCGTCCACGCCGGGAATGAGCACCATTCCCAGGATCGAGATGGCGAAGGTGATCACCAGGACGAACATCGGCGTCCGCATCCGTTTGATGATCAGAAAAAGAGAGTTGTTGCCCAAAAGAGGTTACCTTTTCGATTTCAGAACATCGCCGGTAAAGAGAACCACGGAGGTGATGTTGGCAAGCAGCGCACCGCCCGAAAAGGAGATGATCGCCGTGACCACTTCGGTATTCATGCCGGTCACGTACTCACCCAGTGCCCAGATCGACGCGGCGCCGATAAGCTGGATATCGGCAACGAGACTGGTGGCCAGCAGCACGGCGCCAAGCTGCGTCTTGTCGCCGAGTTTGTAGATCGTGGCGATCAGGTTGACGATGATCGCCGCGAAGAGTTCGTAGCGGTTGTGCTGTTCCAGTACCGTCGGATCGCCGTAGAAGAACCCGAAGTTCATCGTCAGCGCC
Organism: Hydrogenimonas urashimensis; assembly: GCF_016593255.1. NCBI lineage: Bacteria > Pseudomonadati > Campylobacterota > Epsilonproteobacteria > Campylobacterales > Hydrogenimonadaceae > Hydrogenimonas > Hydrogenimonas urashimensis. Next base: position 1,068,268 of record NZ_AP023212.1, read on the forward strand.
AGGATGATGAAAAAGCCCGCGATCACCTTTTCGAGATTCATGGAATTCCTTTGATCGGCATTTTGGTCAAGTCTTGCATTATTGTAAACCGATACGGATTAAACCGTACTAAAATCATCATCCGGTATAATCGCCGGAAATTCAACAGCGCAAGGATATTCGATGCGAATCGTCAGCGGTATGCGCCCGACGGGCAAACTTCATCTCGGACACTATCTGGGTGTACTGAAAAACTGGGTCACTCTCCAGCAGGAGAACGACTGCCACTTCTTCGTGGCCGACTGGCACGCCCTCTCCACCAGTTACGAAGACAGGCTCAACCTGAAACTTCTCGGAAAGGAGCTGGTCAAAGACTGGATCGCCGCGGGGATCGATCCCGACAAATCGACGCTTTTCGTTCAGAGTGCGATCAAAGAGCACGCCGAGCTCTATGTGCTTTTGAACATGATCACGCCGCTGGGATGGCTGGAACGCAACCCGACCTACAAGGACCAGCTGGCACAGATGCGGCACAAGGAGATCCATACGGCGGGCTTTCTGACCTATCCTGTTCTTCAGGCGGCCGACATCATCCTCTACCAGGCCGACCTGGTCCCCATCGGCGAGGACCAGAAGCCTCACCTCGAGATCACCCGCGAAATCGTACGCCGTTTTCACCATCTTTTCGACTGTGAAGTGTTCACGGAACCCAAAGAGATGCTCACGGAGACCTCGCGCCTGCCGGGCCTTGATGGGCGGAAAATGAGCAAAAGCTACAACAACGCCATCTTCCTCTCCGACACACCCGAAGAGGTGTGGCAGAAACTGCGCGTGGCCAAAACCGATCCCCAGCGTGTACGCCGCAACGACCCGGGCGATCCCGACGTCTGTCTCGTGTTCGACTACCACAAGGCATTGACAGACGACGTAACCGTTCAGAAGATCGACGCCGACTGCCGTGCCGGAACCATCGGCTGCATCGACTGCAAGAAAATCTGCGCCCAAAGCATCGACCGTCTCCTCGAACCGATGCGTGAACGCCGCGCCACTCTGGATGACGGGACGATCGACGCGATTGTCGAAGAGGGGAACGCCAGGGCCAAAAACGAGGCGGCCGCCACGATGGCGAAGGCGAACAAGGCGGTTTTTGAAATCTCATGCGACATTTAGCGGGCAATGGATAGCGAAACCTCCGCTTCGCGGACATGTCGGAGAGAAACGGTCCACGACCTTCCTGCTTGGGAAGCATAGCGGATACCCTGTCGCTTTCTTTAGCAGCACGCCATCTTGAAAGGATCTGAATTATGAAACGTTTTATCGGCAAACGCAAACTGATTCGAATTTTCATCAGCAACGAAGAGAAATGCCACGGCAAACCGCTTTGGGAACATCTGCTCCTGAAAGCGAAAGAGATGGATATTTCGGGCGCCACCGTTATCAAAGGGGTCGCAGGGTTCGGCGCCCATTCCGAGATCATGGCGTTCAATGTCTGGTCACTGAGCCAGAAACTTCCGCTTATCATCGAGATCATCGATACGGAGGAGAAGATCACGAAATTCATGCGAGCCGCCGATGACTGGATCGAAGAGGCTTTCGTCACGATGACCGATGTGGAAGTGGTCGCCTACAAACACCCCAAACACAGGCACCAATGATGCAGTTTTCCATCATTCTGGCTGTCGGAACGGGAGGGTTTGTCGGTGCGATACTCCGTTTTCTCATCAGTACATGGGTTCAGAAACTCTCCCCTCTCCTTTTCCCCATGGGGACGTTGAGCGTCAATGTGTTGGGCAGTTTCGTTATCGGGTTTTTGGCCCTTTATTTCGAAAATATCGTCGCTCCCCACCAAAAGGCGCTGCTTGTGACCGGCATGCTGGGGGCGCTCACCACCTTTTCGACCTTTTCGCTCGAGACCGTGTCGATGCTGCAAGACGGCCTGTGGGGACGGGCGGCGGCCAACGTCACCCTGAACGCTCTTTTATGCATCACGGCTACGATCGTCGGCATGATCGTTTTTAAGAAAATCTACGGATAATTCTGACATATATCCAAAAAAGGAGCATCATGTACACCATCGACATCGAAAAACGCTGCAGCTGTGTCAAAAAGGACGAGAATCTGGTTCTGCCACAAAGTTTCGAAAACAGAAGCGAAGCGGAACTGACCGCCCTGAAGCTGATCAACCACATGAATGCCAACTACTGCAAAAAACACCGCTTCTACGTCACCGAAGAGAAAGAGAAGCTGACGATCCGCGTCGAACTCTCCTGTCCGAAGGAGATTTGAGAGAGTCCAGGAACCTTTTTAGCGCATTGTCAATATCTTTGATGTAGAATGGATCCTGACATTTACGAAAAAGAAAAGGATACTGCCATGCGCATTCTCTCGGACGATGCATTCGTCACATCGCCGATCAATTCGGCCATGAACTATACATGGGCGGCACTCAGCGCAAGCTGGAAAAACACCCTGATCGTCGCGGTCACGCTTATACTCCTCTCGATTTTGCAGATGGTCCCGCTGATCGGTTTCATCGCCTCCTTCGTTCAGGCGATCGTTCTTTACGCCCTTGGCTACTGGGTCGTCGACAGGTTGAAAGAGAGTGCCGGATACGAAGCGTTCAAAACACAAATCGCCGGGGAAAATTTCAAGGCGATGATGGGAGAGTTTTTCGCGCCCGCGAGCGGATTTTATGTAGGGTTCTTCATCTTTTCTTTGATCATGATGGCGCTCACAGCATTTTTATTCTGGATAACGGGCGGGTTTGATATGATTGCCGCAATGCAGTCGCAAACGCCCGCCGCCCAAGCCTCGCCGGAGCAGGTTTATGCCTTTTACGCCCAGATTCTTGGCACCAGCTCTCCCGCTTTGCTCTTCGTTTTGATCACATCGCTCTTTTTCAGTTATCTCTGGCCCCTTGTCTACGGGTACGCGCTTTTGCAAAGAACCTTTACCGACGCCTTCAACGCCGTTTTCATGTTCTTTTCGACACGGTTCTGGAAAGCGGCTTTCAGGGGCGCCTATTTCAAAATCGTCTCACTCTGGATGCTGATTCTTCTGGGTACCGGTATTTTGATGGGCCTTTGCATCGGCATCGTCATCCTGCTGCCTCTGGGGATAGTGATACTTCTGTGGATGCTCTATTTTACGGCAATCGTCTCGGCGGAGACCTATAATCTCAGCGACGATATCTGATTTTCAATCGCTTTTTTGTAAAATCTGCCATTATCTGAAGATGAAGGATACCGATGGTCGACCTGCGACAGCTTGAAAAAGAGTTCGATACGGTTTCGGCAGCCCTGCAGCGCCGGGGAGTCGACGAAAACCTGCTCGAAAGAATCAAAACGCTTTTCGAAGAGAAAAAAACGGTGCAAAAACGGCTCGAGGCGGCCCAGGCCGAACAGAATGCCAAAAGCAGACTTTTCGGCCAGTACAAACGCGAAGGCAGGGACGTCTCGCAGCTTCAGAGAGAGGTGGCGGAGAACAAAGCGCGCATCGCGGCGCTGGGCGAAGAGCTGCGCGCGCTCGAGGAGAAGCTCACCGAGCTGGCGACGACGATTCCCAATATCCCGGATCCCGACGTACCGGACGGGGCGGATGAAGAGGACAATGTCGAAATCGGAAAAGTTCTAAAGCCCGCACCGTTTGCCTTCAAGCCCAAAGAGCACTGGGAGCTGGCGGAAGAGAACGGCTGGATCGACTTCGAACGGGGCGTCAAAATCGCCAAAAGCCGTTTCAGCGCGCTGCGTTTCGAAGGGGCCCGCCTCGAACGGGCGCTGATCAATTACATGCTCGATTTCAACCGGGACCGGGGGTTCGAAGAGGTTTACGTCCCCTTCATGGCCAACTCCGAATCGCTTTTTGGGACGGGTCAGCTTCCGAAATTCGCCGACGACCTCTTCAAGATCGAGGGGGAGGATCTCTACATGATCCCAACAGCCGAAGTTCCCGTCACCAATCTCTTCAGAGACGAGATACTCAAAAAAAAGGATCTGCCTCTGCGCCTTACCGCCTACACTCCCTGCTTCCGAAAAGAGGCGGGATCGGCAGGGAAGGATACGCGCGGAATGATCCGCCAGCATCAGTTCGACAAGGTTGAGCTGGTCTGCATCACAACGCCCGAAGAGAGCGACAAAGTCTTCGAGGAGATGGTCGCCTGCGCCTCCGATCTTCTCGCTTCGCTGGGGCTGCCCCACCGACTGATGCTTCTGTGTGCCGGAGACATGGGTTTTTCCGCCGCCAAAACCATCGACCTTGAAGTGTGGTTGCCCGGCCAGGGAAAATACCGTGAAATCAGCTCCGTTTCGAACACCCGCGATTTTCAGGCCAGGCGTGCGAAAATCCGTTTCAAGGACGAGAAAAAGAACCGTCTTGTCCACACGCTCAACGGCTCCAGCCTGGCGGTGGGGCGCACACTGATCGCCATCATGGAAAACTACCAGCAGGCGGACGGTTCCATCCTCGTTCCCGATGTATTGAGGCCCTATCTGTAAATGGAATTTGAGGTTTCGGATTTGGAGATTTGGTGTGTAGCGCAAAAGGAAAACACCCTTCTGCCCTCCCCAATCACCCTTCACCTTGAAGACGAGGGATATCATGGCGGCTGAAGAAGAGGTCATCATCCTGGAAGAAGGCGAGGAGGGAGGCGGCACTGCCGAATCTTTCAACGAGCAGGAAAGTCCGACATCCGAAACCCCCGGGCGAAAAAAGAGAAAACTCCTCTTTCTGCTGGGAGGTATCGGCGTGCTTCTGCTCCTCATGGTAGCCGCCCTCGTACTCCTTCTTGCCAAAAAAGAGAAACCGCCGATCGAGAAAGTCGATACCGCCGGTATCGCCAAAAAGATCAAATCCTCCGAAAAGGTCCGACCCCTCGCCACCCCCTCCCAGATCGAAAGAATGATCAAAAAAGCCAACCTGCTCTACGAGAGGGGAAACAAGAAGGAGGCTCTGTCGCTTTTCGAACAGATCGCTACCTACAGCGCATCGATCTCTTATTACAATCTCGGTGTGGCACAGATGAAGCAGGAGCGCTACGACGAGGCGATCGAATCGTTCAAACGGGCCATAAAAAACGGCGAAAACCGCTGCATCAGCGCCATCAATGCGGCCGCATGCGCCCTGCATCTGGGAGATCGGAAACGATTCGAGTACTATCTGCAGATCGCGGAAGGAAATCTGGCGGACAGCTACAACTCCTCCTTGTACAGCTATCTCTACGCCCTGATCAACTACTACAAGGGAAACTATTTCGAACTTCTGAGCGCGGCGACCCATCCTGTTTCGAAGAGTTACGACAAGGAGCTCAACCAGATCGGGGCCATCGGTTTTACCGTTTTCAACCGACCTCTCAAAGCGATCGACATGCTGGAGCGGAGCGCTACTCCGCGCGATTTTCTGGTCCTGGGACAGCTCTACGCGCAGATTGGCGACTACCCCGTTGCCGTTCAGTATCTCCAGCGTGCGCTCCATGAATCGGACTATCCCCTCGAGAGCCGCAAGTCGCTGGCCCTCGTGGAGCTGAAAAACATGATGCCGCAGCGCGCTTCGGAGATTCTTCAAAAGATGAAGAGCGATTTCAAGGGGCGGGGAGAGAAGCTCTATCCCATCCGAACGAAACTGCGACCGTCGGTCTACGATATCCAGGCGGCGCAGCGGCGCTACGCCATCACGGAGATGATCAATCCTCCCAACGCCTACAGGCTCCTTTTCGAATTCGCCCCGTTCAAAGTCTTCAATGCCACACAGACAATCAACTACATCAAAAAGGGCAACGCTTCGATCTATGTTGACGAAACGCCGGAAGCGACGAAGTATCTGAAACGAAGCTCCAGCATCTCCCGCGTGAACCTGAAGATTTCAAAAGCGATCGGAGCAGCCATCGACTACCGCCTGCGCAAAGCGAAGGCCCTGCTGCAGGATGCTCTCAAACACTATCCGAACCATTCGATCCTCCATTACAACCTGGGCCTCACTTACGCGAAACTCGGCAACTTCTCCAAGGCACACAAGCATTTTCTAAGAAGCTACCATCTCGATGCGACCAACTATCTTTCCGCCATCTTCGCCCTGATGTGCGAGAAACTGACCGGCAAACCGATTCCCCAGATCGAGCAGTTCGTCAACGACGATCTGAGCCAAATCGAAAAACCGACGGAGACAGAGCGCTTCTACCGGACACTTTTCTACTTCTATCGGGGTGACATATCGGCCGCTACGAAATGGGTGCAGAGCGAACACAGCAACCGTCCCATCTACCTGCTTCTGGATATCCTGGTCTCATCAAGCCAGGGGATGTGGAAAAGAGCGCAAAAGAGTGCGAAAAAGCTCAGAGACCGCCTGCGCGACGATCTCCTCTCCCATCTTCTTTATCTGCAGATCCGCTACAGGAACGAGGATATCAAACAGTTCAGCATCAAGGTCCAAAGATACCTCAAAAAACACCCACTGAACCTCGATGCCGTCTATTACGGCAGCGCTTTCACGAGAGAGAACTATATCGCCCTGCGCTTCGTAACCGGAACACTCTATCGTTTCAACCACAGACTGGAACAGAAGCTTCTAAGAGAAGTTGAGGATCCGGTGGGAATTGTCGAAGCACTGGCACTGAGCGACATCTTTTTGAAGCAGTACGAAAAAGCCTACGTCCTCTTCAATCAGCTGGTGGACAAGTACAACATGCAAGACAGCCGTACGCTCTTCCTGGCCGCGGTCGCCTCGGTAGGCGCGGGTCACCCCGCGAACGCGTCGGCACTGCTGGAACTTTCCAAACTCACCGATCCCAACAACCTCGAAAGCCGATACGCCCTCGGCCTTCTTTATCTGGAGCAGGGCAATACGGATGCGGCGATTATCCAGTTCTCGAAAATTCCGGACGGTGCCTGCAAACCGGACTATTTCGATTTCGAAATCAAAGATTTCGGGAAAATCGCTCCGGCCCCAGCCTCACCTTCAGCGCCAAACCGCTAACCCGTTCCCAGGCTACGGCGCTTTATACCCCTTCGCACTCATCGATCTGGCACTCGTCCGGAAGCATGGAGAGGTAGCTGTTCAAAGCGCCGATGTAGGCTTTGGCACTGGCGAGCATCGTGTCGATGCTAAGGCCGTGGCCGATCACCGCGTTTTTCGTCTCGTCGAACCGGACATTGACCACCACTTTCGCGAGCGCGTCTTTGCCCTGGGTCACCGCTTCGACACGGTAATCCATCAGCTGTCCGGTATGTCCGCTGATTCTATCGATCGTTTTGAAGATCGCATCCATCGTTCCGTCACCGATACCTGCATCGAGCAGCTCCTTGCCTTCGTGCCTGATTTTGACGGCGGCACTGGGTACCCCGCCCGAACAGTCGGCGATCTGCAGCCCCACCAGTTCGTATGTCTGGGGGATGTTGGTGATCTCGTTGGCGATCAGCATGCGTATATCGTCGTCGTAGATCTCTTTTTTCTTGTCAGCCAGGATTTTGAACCGTTCGAACGCTTTGTTTAGATCCTCGGGGCCAAGCTCGAAACCGAGCTCTTCGAGACGCTCTTTGAAAGCGTGGCGGCCCGAGTGTTTTCCCAGTACGATGCGGTTCGCCTCCAGGCCGATATCTTCGGCCCGCATGATCTCGTATGTCTCCTGACACTTCAAGACACCGTCTTGGTGGATGCCGCTTTCGTGTGCGAAGGCGTTCTTGCCCACGATCGCCTTGTTGGGCTGGGGCTCGATACCGGTAATCGCCGCGACAAGGCGGCTTGTGGGATAGATCTCTTTCGTATTGATGCCGGTTTCGACATCCGTAAAGATGTCGGAGCGGGTTTTTATCGCCATGACGATCTCTTCGAGGGCCGCGTTACCCGCGCGCTCACCGAGTCCGTTGATCGTGCACTCCACCTGCCGCGCACCGTTCATGACCGAAAAGAGCGAATTGGCCACTGCCAGCCCGAGGTCGTTGTGGCAGTGGACCGAAATGATCGCGCGCTCTCCCACATGACTGTGAAGCTCTCTGATCATCTCTCCCATCTCCTGGGGCAGGCGGTAACCCACCGTATCGGGAATGTTGAGCGTCGTCGCACCCGCTTCGATGACGGCATCGAGAATCTCTTTCAAAAATCCCATATCGCTTCGTCCGGCATCTTCGCAACTGAATTCGACATCCGCGGTGTAACCCTTGGCCAGTTTCACCGCCTCGACGGCTCTGCGCACCACCTCTTCGGGCCGCATTTTCAGCTTGTGCTCCATGTGTATCGGGCTCGTGGCGATAAAGGTATGGATCCGTTTGTTGGCCGCCGGTTCGAGGGATTCCCCGGCCTGGACAATATCTTTCTCGACAGCGCGTGCCAGGGAGCAGACGGTGCTTTTCTTCACCGCCTCGGCGATCCGGCGGATCGCGTCGAAATCGCCGGGACTCGCCGCCGCGAATCCCGCTTCGATGATGTCCACGCCCAGCTTTTCGAGCTGCATGGCGATCTTTATCTTCTCTTCGGTGTTCATCGACGCACCGGGGCTCTGCTCCCCGTCTCGTAATGTGGTATCGAATATATAGACTTTCTCTTTTTTCATAGGTTCAATCCTTCATCTTCTAAAAAAAATCGGTTTGTCGTTGTGGAGATTAAAAAAGGGGAGATAGGAGAGTGTTCTTTATTTCGATTTTCGGCAAATGCTTGATCGCGATAATACGGCCGGTTTCCGTCCCGTGCATCGTCTCTCCTTTCCTATTGAATTATGGAAGTATATCATATTGTCCCGCGACCTTTACTGATTTTTATTTTCTCATGATAATTTTTTTCCAATCTTTCAGGATCGGTTGGCACTCTTTCTGAAAAACAGCATGTAGACGGCCCGGCCGACCCCCCAGACGATGTAGAGCGTGATCATCAATGCGAACCCTTCGATCGGAAAAAGATAGAGCAGGGAGGCAACACCGATCAGAAGAATCAGCGTCTTTGTCAGCATTGGCTTTTTCAGCTGCACGGTTTTGAAACTGGGATAGCGGATGTGGCTTACCATAAGAAACGAGAGGAGCAAAACGGCAAAAAGAAGCATCCAGTCGAAGCGGTGCAGCGATTCGTAGCGTTCGTACATCAATACCCATATCGAAACGAATACCGCCGCCGTCGGAATCGGCACCCCGATGAAAACCGTCGGGTCGCTTTTGGGACTCATCACATTGAACCGGGCCAGGCGGATCGCGCCGAAGATGATGTAAAGGGCCGTGACAAGCACACCGAACCGTCCATACGCCTGGGCAACGTTTGTGTACAGAAGAATGGCGGGGGCGGCCCCGAAGGCGACGATATCGGCCTGGGAGTCGAATTCGGCACCGAACCGGCTGGTAGTGTGGGTCATGCGGGCGATCCGCCCGTCCAGGCCGTCGAAAAGCAAAGAGAGGAAGATAAGCCAGACCGCCTTCTTGAAATCGCCGTGAATCGAGGAGACGATGGAGATGACACCCGAAAAGATCGAGGCGGCGGTAAAGAGGTTGGGGAAGATATAGACAATCTGGAAATGGCGCTCTGCCATCAAAGATGTCCGTAGCCTAGAATCGAATAGCCTCCCCTGACCCTCTCTCCTTTTTCGACGGTCGGTGCGATCGGGCCCGGCATCGTGAGTTCCACGATGCCGTCGGTGAGTATCGCCTGGGGCTCTCCGGCAATGACAGGGCCTTTGTGTCGCCGCGCCGGAAGGCCCAGGGCGTACTTCCCGCAGACAACCCGCATCGTCAAGGGCATTTCGCCACAGAGGTATCGGATGGATGCCTGCTCGTTCAACGTGAATGCCTTGGGTGTCTCGGTACCCAGAAAAAGGCCGTGCAAGGGGGTGTGTCCTATCACCTCCCCGGCCACCGGCGATCTGACGACGGCGGGACCGAAAAGATCTTTTTTGATTCTTACCCTCACCCCGCTTTCGGATTTTTCCACGCTTTCGACCCAGCCGTCAACCGGCGAGACGATCGCGTCCTCACGGGTATCGAACGGGGTACGCTTTGGGATATAGAAGAGGTAGGCCGTCGCAAAACTGACAAGAAGCAGCAGCAGATTCACGATCACCTCGTCGCTGACGATCAGAACCAGCAGCGTTGCCGACCAGACAGGCAGTATGTATCGCCAGCCCTCCGGCAGTATGGCTCCTTCCGGGCGCATCAATCCTCTTTTTGGGAGGCCTCTTCCTGCTTGCGGGCCTCACGGGATTGCGCTTTGAGCTCTGTCTCTTCCGGTACGAGCTTCGATTTGATGCCATGCTTCTTTTCAAACTCTCGGATGATTTCACGCACCTTTTTGCCTTCGATCGTCTCCGATTTGAAGAGCTCTTCCACCATCTCCTCGATCGCTTCGCTGTACTCCTTGAGACGGGCGACCACATGTTTGTAGCGTTCGTTCAGGAAACTCCTGACAAAATCGTCCATCTCTTCGGCCGTCTTTTCGCTGTACTCCTTCTGACTGTATCCGCCACCGAGGAACATGTTGGTCTGTTTTTCAAGCACCATCAGCCCCGCCACGTCGCTCATGCCATAGAGACTCACCATCGCCTTGACGATATCGGTCGCCCGCTCCAGGTCGTTGCTGGCACCGGTGGAGATTTCGCCGATGAAGACCTCTTCGGCCGCTCTTCCGCCCAGCAATGTATCGATCTCGGCGACGAGTTCGTGTTTTTGCATCAGGTATTTGTTCTCTTCGGGCTTGTTCAGCGTATATCCCAGTGCCGCCAGTCCCCTGGGTATGATCGAGACTTTCGACACCTGTTTCGCGCCGGGGGTCGTTTCGGCGATCAGCGCGTGGCCGCTTTCGTGGTAGGCGACGATGCGCTTCTCTTTCGGAGAGATGCGGCGCGATTTTTTCTCGAGACCCGCGATGGCCCTCTCCACCGCTTCGAGAAAATCCTCCTGTTCTACCTGCTCCTTGTTCTGCCGGCCCGCCAGCAGCGCCGCCTCGTTGACGATATTGGCCAGGTCCGCCCCGGCCAGACCGGCGGTCAGGCGTGCGATCTCCTCAAGGTCGACATCGGGTGCCATCTTGATATGTTTGACATGCACCTGCAGAATCTTCACGCGGCCCTCGAAGTCCGGCTTGTCCACCAGCACCTGCCTATCGAAGCGTCCCGGTCGCAGAAGTGCGGGGTCGAGCACTTCGGGACGGTTGGTCGCCGCCAGGACGATGATCGGTGTATCGGAGCTGAAGCCGTCCATCTCCGCAAGAAGCTGGTTCAGCGTCTGCTCCCGCTCGTCGTTTCCGCCGATCTGGCCGCTGGCGGCCCGGCTCTTGCCGATGGCGTCGATCTCGTCGATGAAGATGATCGCCGGCGCCTCTTTTTTCGCCTGTTCGAAAAGATCGCGAACGCGCGCTGCCCCCACACCCACGAACATCTCGATGAAACTCGATCCGCTGACCGAGAAGAACGGGACGTTCGCTTCGCCGGCCACCGCCTTGGCCAGAAGGGTTTTGCCGGTTCCCGGAGGGCCCACCAGCAGCACCCCTTTGGGGATCTTCGCGCCGAGCCGGATGTATCGTTCCGGATACTTCAGAAATTCGACGATCTCCTTGACCTCCTCTTTCGCCTCTTCCACGCCCGCGACATCGTCGAACTTGACATTGGGTTTTTCGGAGTTGACAAGCTTTTTGGCACTTCCCATGCCAAGAATCCCGCCCCCCATGTTTTTCTGCATACGGCTTGCGAGGAACATCCAGATACCAAAAAAGATCAGGATCGGCAGCACCCAGCCGAAAAGTATCTCGCCAAGCCAGTTGTTTTCGGTGTAGCCGCTGTACTCCACATTCATCCTGTCCAGCAGCGGGATCAGGGTATTGTCCTCGCCGACTTTCTTGGCGATGTAGAGCGTCTTGAACCCTCCTTCGCTCGAAATCGCCTTGATCGAGGTCTCCCCGATCGAGACATATTTTATCTTGCCCTCTTTGATCATCTTCTTCAGATCGGAGTAGGGAATGGTTTTCGTCTGTGTCACGGGTGCCGTTCCCATCGCATTGGGATTGTTGGCACCGAACTGCCCCTCCTGCGTGCCTATGAAACTTTTGAAAAGAACGATGATCAAAAGCGAAAAGATCGCAAAAGTCAGCAGAGGATTTTTGTTGAAAAAATTCTGATCGTCCGGATTTTTTTTCGGATTGTCCGCCATTTTTATCCTTGTTTTCTGTAAATTTTGGTCCGCCACTCGCTATCGGCTATGGTCTCAAGCAGCTCGAGATCGCCGAATGCATCATCGATCTGCGCCTCTTTTGTATCAAGTATTCCGGAAAGTATCAATAGCCCGCCCTCTTTAGTCCGTTTTTTTAAGTCTTTGGCAATCATCCTGAGCACGTCCGCCACGATGTTCGCCACCACGACATCGTACTCTCTTTCGGCGGCGGGAACCGATCCCTCCCATATCTTTTGCGGCTTTTGATCGTTGAGAGAGAAGTTGTTTTGCGCGTTGTCCACCGCAAGCGGATCGGTGTCGCACGCATCGACCCGGGCACCGAGCATCGAAGCCGCGATCCCCAGGATGCCGCTTCCGCAGCCCACATCGAGAAATGCATCGCCCGGTTTGACATATTTTCCGATCGCTAACAGGCATCCGGCCGTGGTTTCGTGATGACCCGAACCGAAGGCGAGGGCGGGATCGATCATGATATTGCGTTTCCCCTCCTTCGGGGACTCCCAGCTCGGGTAGACATAGAATTCGCCCACTTCGACGGGGCGAATCGCTTCACGGTACTGCGCGATCCAGTCGACATTCTCCTTCGTCTGTGCCGACGTCTCGACACTAACCGCCTCGCCTGTCCTGGCAGCAAGGAGTTTCGCGAACTCCCTGGCGCTCTCGGCCAGCGGCGCCACATCCTCTTTCGATCGAATAATCAGGGAGGTGTCGGTTATTTCGATCGCTTCGGGAAAGAGAGACTGCAGAAAATCGAGGAAAAGGTCGAGATGAGCCGACGGCGTCACCGTCAACTCCCAGTAGGTATCTTTCATCAGTCGTTGAGGCCCAGTACCGCTTCGAGTTTCTCTTTGAGCACCTGCGGCGTGAATGGTTTGACGATATAGTTGTTGACACCCGCCTTGAGCGCCGTGATCACTTCCGCTTTGCCCCCTTCGGTCGTCACCATGATGATCGGGATATCCTCGAAAGAGGCCTCGCCACGCACCTTTTTCACAAGCTCCAGCCCATTCATGTTCGGCATGTTCCAGTCGGTGATCAACACCCCGATATCGTCTTTGTTCGCCTGCATCACTTCCCAGGCTTCCTGCCCATCCGCCGCCTCGAGCAGATCCTGGTACCCCAGCCGATTCAATGTATTTTTGATAATCCGACGCATCGTCGAACTGTCATCTACCACCATGATCTTCAAAGTCGGTCCTTCATCATTAAAAATAAAATTGTCTCCATTTTATCGTCCGCTCCATTTAAAGGAGTTTAAGCAACGATTTCGAACGCTTTTCGCAGATCGAGCGTTCCCTCGTAGAATGCCTTGCCGACGATGACACCGGCAATCTTCCCCGTCGCGAGCAGCGCTTCGATATCGTGCAGATCCCGAACACCGCCGCTGGCGATCGTGTCGATGCCGCTCGCCTCGGCGATACTCACGGTAAAATCGACATTTACACCCGAAAGTGTACCGTCGCGCCCAACATCGGTACAGATGATCGCCTCGACGCCGCAGTCGGCGAATGCCCTCGCCAGATCGGTCGCTTTCATACGGCTCACTTCGGCCCATCCTTCCACGGCGACGTAACCGTCGATCGCGTCGATTCCCACGGCGATCGGGTATTTCGCCGCCATCTCTTTGACGAAATCGGGATCTTTGACGGCGACGGAGCCGAGAATCAGCCGGTCGATTCCAAGATCAAGATAGCGCTCTATCGTCGCTTCGTCGCGGATGCCGCCGCCGAGTTCCATCTTCAGGTTGCAGTTTTTGCGGATCTTTTCGATCTGTACGAGATTTTTCGGTTCTCCGGCGAAAGCCCCGTTGAGATCGACGAGATGGAGCCATTTCGATCCCATCTCTTCGAAGGTTTTGGCCAGCCGCCACGGCACGTCGCTGTAGATTTTGGCGCTTTGCATCACCCCCTTTGTTAGGCGGACCGCTTTGCCGTCTTTCAGATCGATTGCCGGTAAAATTTCCATTATATCTCCACAAAATTTTTCAAAATTTTCAACCCGTTGTCATGGGACTTTTCCGGATGGGGCTGAATACCGAAGACATTGCCGTTTTGTACGGCACTGACAAATTCGTAGCCGTACCATGTCCGTCCGATCACGTACCGATCCGCCGTGACGGCGTGATAGGAGTGGACGAAATAGAGGTAGAAGCCTCGTTCAAGCCCTGCAAAAAGCGGCGTCTCCTTCTGAACGAAGAGTTCGTTCCATCCCATGTGCGGAATCTTGTGGGGCGTTTCGAAAAGACCGGAATCGAAAGGGACCACCTCCCCGGCAATGAGTCCCAGCCCCTCATGCTCTCCAAACTCGAGGCTTTTTGAAAAAAGTAGCTGCATCCCGAGGCAGATGCCGAGCATCGGCTTTCCGCTTTTGGCGAACGCCTTGACGGCTTCGTCCATGCCATTTTGTCTAAGATGCTCCATCGCATCCCCGAAGGCCCCGACCCCCGGCAGCAGCACTTTGTCGAAGCGGCCCACTTTTTCCGGATCGGAAACCACCTGCGAAGAGGCCCCGATTTTGGCCAGGGCGTTGCGGACGCTGGCGAGATTGCCCATATTGTAGTCGATAATCGCTATGAGTTGATTGTTCACTTTGGTCTAACGCTCTTTTCTGGTACTTGTGATGTAAAACGACAGGCCGAAAAGCAGCAGTGTAACACCGCCGATCAGATAGACGGCATAGGTCAGTTTTTCGGGGTCGATTATAGCAAATTTGAAGACAAGCATCAACGCTTCGATCGCCAGCGCAATGATGATGGAGCCAAGAAAGCGGACCATCGTTTTATGTATTTCGTCAGGCTCCCCTCTTTTGTGATGCCCCAGCACCTCCTCCTCGAAGATCGCCTTGACCAGATCGAAAATGGCCAGAGCCAATGTCAAAAGAATCGTCGCCTCGAACATCTCTTTGATATCGATATTGAAGACATTGAACTGGGCCGTGAAAAAACTTTTGACACCGTTGATGAAGAGAATGAGGGCAACAGCGAACAACGCCAGGGAAAAAGCGGCGTAGTTCAGGCGCGTGAAGCGACCGAAAACCGTCTCTCCCGAGGAGGGGTGGACCATGTGGAGCAGTTTGTCCAGGGGGATGTCGGCACAGACGACATATTGAAGCTGACCCTTGTCGTTATAGACCGGATAGGCCGCCGTGACAACGAGTATGCCCTCGATTCTTGAGGGGTAGGGATCGGTCAGAATGCACCGTTTTTCCCTGACGGCACGGTAGTAGTAGGCCCGATCGGCGCGGTTCTCGCCCTCGCCTTTGCGGAATGCCTGTGTTCTGCTGATATTGTTGATCAGCTGGCGTCCTTTGGCATCGAGCACATACAGCGTATCGATCTCCTTGACCTCTTTTTTGATTCTTTTAAGAGCCGTGACAATCGTCTCCAGCGTTACTTCCGGCGTTTTGTTCGGAATATTCCTCGCAAGCAGGTAACAGAGATAGGCCCGCGCCTTGGGCCGTATTTCCGAATACTGCTGAATCTCTTTGATGACCATGGAATACTCCTTGACCTTTTTTAAAATTTTAACGAAGAAAGAGCGTTTTTCAAACTTCTGATTTCATTTGGCAGTGGTTGACATTGTTTTTTACCGATTTTTATTAACTGATGTTGCGCAGTAGACGTCATCATCCACGGCACCAGCGCCGCATAATCTCCGCGTTGCGGCGCCATCGGCGTAGCTTCGGCTATGCCCGAACCTTTTCGCCTCGCATTGCATACGTTCTCGTTGGACGGATGGCGGTGTACATTGCATAACATCAGTTATTAAAAAATATTCCAAGTGTCCGATATTACCATCACACTGTTATCAATTCAAGGAGAATGTATGCGAATCAAGTTTGGAAATATGAGCGTTGTTGCCAGTGCGCTGCTCACAAGTACCCTGCTGTTTACAGGCTGCGGCGGAGGCGGAGGCGGAAGCTCTGTCGATGTCACTCCCCAAAGCACCACCATTTCTGGAAAAGCGGTCGACGGCTACCTGCAAAAATCTCTGGTATGGCTCGACCTCGATGCCGACGGAGTCCTGGACGAAGGGGAGCCTTCGGATATCTCCGACGAAAACGGCCAATTTCACCTGACCATTACGGAAGAGGTCAAAAACGATCCCAATTTCGCGAAAGCCCAGATCGTCGCAAAAGGCGGTATCGACAAAGATACCGGCAAAAAATTCCCCGGAAAGATTATGGCGCCCAACACGGGCGAGGAGAAGATCAACCTATCTCCTGTCACCACGCTGGTCGCCAAACTTGTCGAAAAAGGGGAAGATGTCAAGAAGGCCGAACGGAAAGTCAAAGTCTCTTTGGGCATTTCCGAAAATGTCGATCTCTTCGAAGATCCGAAAAAACTTGAAGAAAGCGGTCAAAAAGAGTTGATCGCAGCGGCGCTCTCTTTGCAAAAGAGTATCGAAATGATCGCGGCGGCCGCCAGCGGAGACGATGAAGAAAAAGCCGCAAAACTGCAGGAAGAACTCTACGATGCGTTTGCCTCGGTGCTTGCCGAAGAGAACACAGAGGGATCGGACGAAGCCTCCGGTGAGGAGACCTCTTCAAAACAAGGCGTAGAGGGGCTTCTTGATGCGGCCAAAGACAAGAATGCCTTGCCCGAAGATATCGAAGACGAACATATTGACGATGCAAAGAGTTTGGCCAAAGATGTCAAAGAGGCGGTCGAAAGCGGCAGGGATTCCGGTGACGTGGAAAAAGCGGCTGCCCTCTACACGGCCGATACGATCTCAGGAACGGTCACCTCTTTTGATGATCTTATTTCAAAAACCAATGAACTAGAAAAAAAATTCCTCGTCTATCGGCTCAAAGATCTGAACCTCGAAGATGCCGATGCTTTGGCGGATGCCCTGCTTGCGGCCGGATTCGATGCCGACAAACTGATCGATCCGAGCGACGAAACACTGGAAGCACTGAAAAACAACGAAAAATTCAAAAGAGTCTATGCCGCGCTTCTTAAAGAGAAAAAAGAAGTAGAGGATGAGAGCGAAGAAGCATCGACACCCCAGGGAAGCGTCGCCGCGACCATCAAACCGGGCTTTGTTTTCTATGAAGTCGATGCGGACGAAGAGGACGGGAGAATCGAGATCGAATTTCAGACCCACTCGCTCAATGCCGACGGCACGGTGGGAGAGAGCGAAAAAGCCTTCGTCAACGGCCATTGGATCACGGATGAGGAACACAGCGACGACAGCGACTATGTCCTCACATCCGACGGCTGGGTGAAGGAGAACGGCAACGACAGGTATGTCATCAATGACGACGGGTCCGTTACGATAAACAATAGGTTCAAAGTCGCCATCGCCAAAGAGAAGGATATCAGCGGCACCTACATCGTACCGCTGGGCGATACGGTCGCCGAGATCGAGATGCCGGCAGGAGCGAAAGAGTACCTCAATACCTATGAGACGATAGCGAAGGGGTATTACATCTGGGACAAAGAGCGTGCCTGGGGCATCGAAGGGCAGGAATACTACGCGAATCTCGGAGAGTTCATAGCGCATCAGTGCGGCGAACACTGGTTCGACGGCAATCACGAAGGCGGTGTCGCATTCGCCGGCACACAAAACGAAGACGGATCCTGGTCCTGCGACGCAAGCGCCACGAGCGGTACGCTTTTTGAAGTAAAAGGCGGCGACGAAACGCATCCGGCGACAATCGTCTCCGAAGATGCCGGAACATGGAAGATCGAAACCGTCAACGGTGTCAAGATTCTGGTGATCCATCCGAAAAATCCGGAATATGCCGACGAAGATGGTGAGACGATCTTCACGGAATTTGATGGAGCGGTCTGGCGTGGAGAGGCCGAACCCGCAGGTCGGCACGAAACCTGGCACGCCTACAACAAAACCGCCTACGAGGCGATCGAACAGTATGTGGAAAATCTGGCATCGTCGCAAACGGATGAGAGTGAGAATACAAACAAAGAGAGCGGTAGCGGCATCGATGCCAAAACCCTCTTCGCCGGCAAAACGGTCTATACTCCGATTTCCGGGCAAAACGGCACTCTGGAACGATGGGTTTTCAGCAATGATTTCAGCAGCGTGACATGGACGGAAATCGAAGGTGGCAACGAGAGCGCGACAGAAAGCATTACCGATGTCGAGGGCGCCTCTTTCGTCACACACGACGGTGAAGAGGAAAGCCGCATCACCATCACCAAGGTAAGCGATGGATATTTCGAATTCACGGTCAATGGCACAATACAGGAGCGCGGCTACTTTGACGAAACGCTCGCCAGAGCCAATCTTCTGGGTGAAGGCGGCAACGAGGGGTCGGCGGAAGAGGGTTCGGGCACATCCGGGAACCCTGACGATGGCGATCATCTCACCGACGAAGAGAAAGCGCTTCTAAACGCCACCCCGATTCTGAAACTCTCGGCGGGATACACCTTCTACGAATTTGACGCAGAAGACGAAGACGGGGGAATTGAAATCGGCACCGGCGTCTATACGCTCGGAAGCGACAACAAAATCTCCGTTACGGAACGCCGATACGAAGGGGGTCAATGGATCGAGGATGACGAAAACGACGATCTGGTGCTAACGGCAGCCGGTTGGGCCCCTGAGACCAACACACCTGCCTACCGGATCAACGAAGATGGCAGCATCGTCGTAGACGGAGCGGAAAAGATCGCGGTCGTCAAAGAGACGGATATTTCAGGAGAGTATACCTACAGAACCGAAGATGGCCAGAGTGTCACCGTCACGATGCCCGCCGGATCGAAAGAATACAAGAACAGCTATGAAAAAGTGGCGCCCCAGTACTATCTGTGGGAGAAGAAACGGACCCACGGCAATATCGAAGGCCAGGAATATTACACCTCTTTCGGTGAATTCATTGAAAACCAGTGCGGTGACCGCTGGTTCGCGGGTGACGAGCATGGCGGCATAGCGTTCGCCGGAACCCAAGACAACGATGGGCACTACGTTTGTGACCCCAATGCCAAGAGCGGAAAACTTTTTGCCGTACAAGGTGGCGACGAAACGCATCCGTCGACTGTGGTTTCGGAAGATGCCGGATCGTGGGAGATCAAAAATGTCAACGGAACCGAAATTCTGTTCATCCATCCGAACAATCCCGACTATCAGGATAGAGAGGAAGAGAGAATTTTCAGCGTCTACAACGGCACTCTCTGGAAAGGGTCGTACGAAAAAGCCGGAATCAAGGATATCTGGACATCCTACAACCAAACGGCGTTCAACGCACTAAAAAGTGCGGCCGAAGGGGGAGATTTCGAATAGAAGACACCCTCTTCTTCGTCCGGGGACACCCTTCCCCGGACACTCCTCTGACGTAGTCGCGATCTTGCGAAGGTACAATGGTTTAACATTCATTTATTCACTATTTATCAAGATTCGGTTACACTATAAAAAAACTTCCCAAGGCGTTTTTTGGCACTGTACTATATTCGAGAAAACGAAACCATTATCAAAGAATCGGAAAACGATATCGTCGTGATATCGCCGACACTCTATTGGTATGCCTTTGCCCAATTTCCCACCAAGTCGTTGGCCAAAGCCCGCAGACTCGCCGACGCCTATCTCGACTCCCGACCCGAATCCTACCGAGACATCCATGTCGAAAAAAAGGAGGAGGGTTTTGATTGCTACGCCTATGACAAAGAGTACCTCACTGCCAAACTCGAAGAGCTCGGAGTTTCGAAGGCACCGGCCTATTTTCTTCAGCAGCTCTCTTCGCAGATGCCGTTGCGCATCGACGAAAAACTCGTCGCCGACGTCATCAACGGCATCTGCATCGAGCTGCCTGACGAAAGCAGGACGCTTCCGACACTCGATTCGCTCGATTTCGAAGCGGTCGCGAAGCCTTTCAACAAACGAGGGTCGGCGACGGTGCCGAAAAAACCGCTCATCGCGCTCGTCGCCCTGCTTTCGATAACGATGCTTCTTGACCTTTCGCTCCGCTACCAGCAGTATGCGGCCATCCGGGACGCCATCGAAAAAATCGGGCTGGACCGCTCCGTCTACGAACTGAAGTCCCTGGTTACGCGCTACGAAAAGAGAGCATCCGAGCAGGCGAAACTCCGCCAGGCCATCCGCAAGGCTCTGAAACAACAGGGCCTCAAAAAACTCAAATGCACTCCCGCCAAAGGGTGCCGGTATGAATAATCCTTTCATCAGAATCTCCCTCGCGAGTGTCGCAGCACTCCTGCTCGTATGGACAGGAGCGGCACTTCTTTTAAAATCCAAAACCGCTTCGGCACAAAAGGAGTATCAAGAAAAGAGTCTTTTGGCGGGCCGGTACGAAAGTCTGAAAAAGGTATGGTCGAAAAAGAGCCAGAAGTATGCGCAGAAAAAACTGAAAACGCTTCTGAGACTCTACAGTATCCGACCCGAAATCAGGAAAAAGCGCCATGAAAAAATCTACACTTTCCAAGTAGATAGAAGAAACGCCGACGCGGTGCTTGGCAAGCTTCTTAACAGTGGACTCGCCCTTTCGAGTTTCCGTGTCGAAAAGATCGATGCCGGGCACCTGAGAGTGCGTGTGGGGGTTCCTCTGTGATCTGGGTCAAACGCGCGGGCATCGCCATTGTCTCCCTCGTGCTCTGGCTCGCACTGGCTGCCGCTTTGGTCTCCAAGGAGCGCCTCTGCAACGCGGTAATCAACAGTGTCGCCCATCAGGAAAACATAACCCTCTGCTACGATGGGCGAACCACAACGTCCACGGGATGCACGATGCGCTACGTGCATCTTCTCTTCGCCCACTCCGCCGTCGCGAAGATCAAAACCTTCTCGGCGACACCGTGGCGCATCACCGCGGAAGGGATCCGGCTGGAGGGAATGGCCGCCGACGCATGGCCGCCTCGCATCAAATCTTTCATACTTTCGCCTTGGAGCGGGCGCATCCACGCCGAGGGGGATTTCGGCATTCTTGATGGCACCTTCTCTGTGGCCAAACGGAGGGTGGCCCTGCAACTGACACCCTCTTCGATCATGCGGCGGCAGTACCGTTCGACACTTCGCATGTTCAAACAGAAAAACGGAAAGTTCGTCTATGAAACGGCGTTTTGACAAACTTCTGCCGGCAGCGGTATGGCTGGGCATTTTTTTGTTCGGTGCCAAACTGGGTGCGCTGGTGGCGGAGATGTTTCTGCCACCGCTTCCGCAGCTTGAATGCCAAAGCGCCCTTTCGCATCCGAAGGAGCGCTACCCTTTCGCCGAAGCCTTTGGGCTCAAGAGCTCATCCGCCCGCCCAAAACCCTCTTCCCGTCCTGCGCCGAAAGTCTCTTTGAGGGGGTATCAGCTGACGATGACGGCGATCGGCGAACCGAGCATGGCCATCATTGTCCACCAGCGAAAAAGCAGGCTGCTCACCGTCGGAGAGACGATCGACGGCTTCAGACTCACGGAAGTCTATACCGACCGGGTCAAACTCGTCAAAAACGGCCAGAGTTACTGGCTGACGATGAAAAAATCGAAATCGTCCATTCGCACGAGACCCCGCCCCTCCGTCCGCGGGAGCAGACCCTCCGCCTACACGGAACAGATCCGGCACGAGGGCGACACCTATTATGTCCCCCGCGAGCTGCTCGAAGAGATGCACGACATCAAAAAAATCTTCAAATATATCTCGCTCAAGCCGATTTACAGGAACAACAAGATGGTCGGTTTCGGTATCGCGAAAGTGAAAAAAGGCTCCGTTTTTGATAAAATGGGTCTACGTAAACGTGATATCATCGAAAAGATTGACGGCAGCCCGCTGACCAGTGAGACGGAAGCGTTCAAATATTTCAACAAAATCAATGAATTGAGTTCACTCTCTTTGACGATCAAACGGGGAAGCGAGCACAAGGAGCTGCATTATGAGATTTTTTAAATATGTTTTATTGATGTTACTTTTGATGCCGGCTGTCGCATCGGCCGAGAAAATCACGATCAATTTCAACAACACCCCCATCAAGGATGTCATACGCTTCGTCGCGAAAGAGACCCACAACAACATTTTGATGAGCGACAAAATCAGCGGTACCGTCAATTTCGTCTCGGAAGAGCCCATCGAGAAGGATGAGCTCATCCCTCTGTTGACCCAGATTCTGCAAAACCGGGGATACACGCTGATCAACGGCAACAACGGCTATTTGATGGTAACTCGCGCGGCCAACGCGAAAAAGCTGGCCAGCCCCTACGAAAACGCGGAAGCGGGCATGGTCACGAAAATCATACGGGTCCACTACGTCAAAGCGAGCGACGCGGTCCAGAAGCTCCGGTATCTCAGCAGCCAGTTCGCCTCGGTCACTTTCGACAACAAGAAAAATGTCATCATCATGACCGATTATCCCAAACACATAAAAAATTTCGAAAAGACGCTTCGCAAAATCGATCAGCCGATGAAGAAGGAGATACGTTTCGTCTCGCTGGACAACGCCGACGCGACATCGGCCATCAAGGAACTCAATACCATTTTCAAGGCGCTGAGTACCACATTCCGATTCCCCGTGACACTGAGCGCCGATGCCAAGAGCAACAAAATCGTCGTTATCGCCGATGCCCACGACATTGCGAAAGCGACTCAGATTGTCAGGCGTTTCGACAGCCAGAACAGAGCCAAAGAGGTGATGAGCGACGTCATTTTCCTCAACAATGCCGAAGCGGCCGCGACGGTCAAGATTCTGACGGGTCTGATGAAAAGTTTCGACAAGGAGACCCAGGCCCACGTATCGGTCCAGGCCAAGGAAGATATCAACGCCATCGCCATCACCGGCACACCCCAGGCCGTTAAACTCATCACCAAGGTCATCAAGAAGCTCGACATCGAGCAGCAGCAGGTCTACGTCAAGGCCCATATCTACGAAATAAGCCAGCGTAAAATGGAAAGTCTGGGAATCAAGTGGGGTGCCGTCGCCGGAGGCATCACCGGAAACGTCCTGCTGACGGGACAGCTTCAGATGGGCGGCAGCGTTTTCACCCTTCCCGATATTCTTCGCGGCGCCCTGAATCTTGATGAAATCGATGCCAATGTCGCGGTCGGCGCCATCATCGACCTGATGAAGCAAAACGGTGCCGTCAACGTGATCAGCGAACCCAACATCCTCTGCATCAACAACAAAAAATCATCCGTCTACATCGGTAAGACCATCTCGATTCTCACCAGCCAGTCGACGGGAGACCAGACCACATCGACCACCCGAAACACCTACTCCCGGGAAGATATCGGTCTGACACTCGAGGTAAAACCGCAGATCGCCAGCGACAACAAAGTCCTGATGGAAGTGAAAACAAAACTCGAGGACATCGACCAGTCGAGCACCAAAGTCGCCGACCGGCCCACCACCTTCAAGCGGGAAGTCCAGACCGTCGCGATCGTCAGAGACGGTGAAAACGTCATCATCGGCGGCCTTTTGAAAGACTATTACTCCAAAGGAGTGACGAAAGTGCCCCTATTGGGGGACCTGCCGATCATCGGATCGATCTTCACATCGAAAAATGATATCAAGGACCAGATCAACGTCATCATTGTTCTGACACCCTATATCGTCAAAGACAGCCAGTCGCTGGCCGAAATCCAGATGAAAATCGCCAAAACCGAAGAGCTCAAAGCCGACCTGGCCAAAGTCCTCGAGAAGCGGCTCAAAGAGCGCAAAGCCACGTTCGAGCGCGATGAAAACGAAAGTGTTCCGACCGATGTTTTCGACCGTTAAAAATCTCGATCTGCCGGCATTTTCGGAGATACCCAACCTCGATTTCTATCTGAAAAACGGCCTGCTATTTGGCATCTACGAAGAGAAACCCCATGCCTGCATTCGTGAAAACCCCGACGCCAACATGCTCAACGCCCTCTCCCACCTGGGCGGAAAATATCCCCTGCTGGTACTCGATGAAGAGAGTTACGACAAACTGAAAAACAGATTCCTGGAGGCGCGAAGCGAAGAGGGTATCGGAGAGGTCGAAGGGTTCGAAACGCCGGAGGAAATCGAAAATTTCCTGCAGAACGAGGATCTGCTCAACAGTGAAAACTCCGCGCCGATCATCCGCTACGTCAACTCCCTGTTCGTCCAGGCGGTCAAAAGACGCGCGACCGATATTCACATCGAAACTTTCGAAAAGGAGGGGGATGTCCGCTTCCGTATCGACGGCGTGCTCAACAAGATCGCGACACTGAAAAGAGGGGCGATCGAATCGATCATCAACCGCATCAAGGTCATCTCAAATCTCGACATTTCCGAAACACGCATCCCCCAGGACGGCCGAACGAAGGTCACCATCGCCGGCTCGGGTGTGGATGTGAGGGTTTCGATTCTGCCGACCTACTACGGCGAGAAGGTGGTCATGCGACTTCTGATGAAGGGCGAATCGATCCCGTCGCTGCACAATCTCGGCTTCTCTGTTGAAATCTACAACAAACTCAAGTCACTGCTCAAACACAGTTACGGCATGATTTTGATCACCGGTCCCACCGGAAGCGGCAAATCGACGACGCTCCACTCCTTTCTCAAAGAGATCGATCACGAGCACTTCAATATCGTCACGATCGAGAACCCGGTGGAATACAATGCGCCGGGCGTCAACCAGATCCAGGTCAACGAAAAGGTCAATCTCACCTTCTCCGAAGCGCTGCGGTCCATACTTCGGCAGGATCCCGATGTCATCATGGTCGGGGAGATGCGGGACAAGGAGACGGCGAAAATCGCCACCCAGGCGGCGATGACGGGCCATCTGCTTCTTTCGACACTCCATACCAACAGCGCCGTGGCGGCAATTCCCCGGCTTTTCGACATGGGCATCGACCCCTTTCTCGTCCGATCCACGCTCATCGGGATTCTGGCCCAGCGGCTGGTGCGCAAACTCTGCCCCTACTGCAAGGTCGCCTATGCACCGAGCGAAGACGACATCGAGTATTTCTATCTCGAAAGCGACACGAAGGTCTACGGCCCAAAAGGGTGTAAAAAATGCGGCTTCACCGGGTATCGCGGACGACGGGCGATCGGCGAGATCATCCTCGTCGACGATGCATTCGGCGCAAAGATAAAGTACGGCGCCGACGAGCAGACCCTTCGGAACTATCTGATCGAAGAGACCGATTTCAGACCGATGTTCGAAGAGCTCAGAAGCATGGTCATCAGCGGTGAAACGAGTATTTCGGAAGCCATCCGCATCGGAGTCAAAGGGGTATGACGTTCACCTACAAGGGGTATGACAAAGCAGGCAAACGTATCCGGGGGACACTGAGCGCCACCTCCCTCGAAGCAGCGAAAGAGCAGCTGAAACATCGCGGATTCCTGATCGAGTCGATCAAACAAAAAACGCAGCTCTTCGTCCGTCCGATTCCTCCCGCTCTCATCGCCGCGTTGGGTCGCAACCTCAGCCTCTACCTCAAAGCCGGCATCTCCCTCAACCAGGGCCTGCACCTCATCGCAGACAACTATCCGAAAAAGAGCAAACAGCATCTCTTTCTACAGGAGGTCGCCCGGTATATCGAAAGCGGAGGCTCTTTTTCCGACGCCCTTGCGGCCCAGAGCATCTACACCGTGCCCTCCTACTTTCTCCATACCATCAAAGTGGCCCAAAAGAGCGGAAACCTCGAAATGGTTCTGCTCGAACTCTCCGACTATGTCCAGGAGCAGGAGCGCATCAAACGGGACGTCACCAAAGCGTTCATCTACCCCTCTTTCATCTTGCTCATCGCCATCGCGATGATCAATTTCATGCTCACGACCATCATTCCGAAAATCGTCGACATGTTCGAATCGACAAAAAGCGAACTGCCCACATCCACCAAAATCACACTCGCCCTCTCGCACTTTTTCCAGACCTATTCGTGGCTGCTGCTGATCGTAACGGTCATCGCAATCGCGGCATTGGCACTCACCTGGAAACGGAACGAAAAATTCGGTTATGCGATGGACCGCTTCGTCTTGAAAATCCCGCTTTTCGGTGAGATGATCGTCTTCATGGAGCTGGGTCGCTTCGGAAGGGTCATGGCCCTGCTGCTGCAAAGCGGTGTCCCTTTCGCCCAGGCACTCAATTTTGCGGCTCAGACCATCGGCAACCGCTACCTGCGGAAACTTTTCGCCAAAATCGCCGAACAGATCGTGGAGGGCAAAAGCTTCACCCAGGCCGTGCGCGAAAACGTCAAATCCCAAGAAATCCCCAACGACTTCGTCAACGCCGTCGCTCTCGGGGAAAAAAGTTCGCACCTCGCCTTCTCGCTCAAGAGCCTCTCCGAGCTATACGCCCAGCAGAACCGCGACAGAATCGAAGTGCTGCTCGCCCTGCTTGAGCCGGTGCTGATGCTCACCATCGGCGGGATCATCGGCTTTTTGGTCATCTCGATGCTGCTGCCGATTTTCTCGATCAGCCTGCAATGAGAGTGCGCAGCGAGACGTCGATCGGCAGCCATAGAGCTACGGAGTTGATCACCCGGATTTACATAGGCATCGAAATAGGATATATTTCCAAAATGCTTCATGCTTCAAAGAAAACTCATCAAACAAAGGAGAGATCATGAAATCTACCCGCAACCCGTTAACTTCCAACCGAACGAAAAAGCGCAAGGCTTTTTCGCTGTTGGAGCTGATGATCGTTATCATCATTCTGGGGCTTTTGAGCGCACTGGTGCTGCCGAACCTCCTGGGAAAGGCCGAAAGCGCCAAACGGAAACTGGTCTGCATCCAGATGAAACAGATCCAGGAGGCTCTCAAATCTTTCAAGTTCGACAACGGCATGTACCCCACCACCGAAGAGGGGCTCGAAGCGCTCCTTAAAAACCCCGATCCGGAAAAGTACACCAATTACGCCCCCACGGGTTATCTGGAGAGCAAAGCGCTGCCTCGCGACCCGTGGAAACATCCTTACGTCTACATCAGTGACGGAACCTCCGTCAACATCATCAGTCTGGGAGCCGACGGCAGAGAGGGGGGCGAAGGCGACGCCAAAGACATCACCCTGCAGGAGTGCGAACGGCAATAACGGGAAACGGTGAATGATTAACGCGAAACCGGTTGGAAGATCCATCATCAAAGCGCTCAAGCCGCCCGCTGAGAACTACAGAGCGCAAGGCGGTGCTTTTACTTTGATCGAACTTCTCATCGTCTTGCTGCTTATGGGCATCGTGTATGCGATCGCGTTCAACAATGTCATTCCGAAAACATCGAAAAAGGCAACGGCGAGCCTTTCGCTGCGGACGATCGACGGCTATTTCAAGAGTCTCTCCGCCTACCGCACGATGGATCTCGTTCTCTATGGCACAGAAAACGGAACGTGTTACCTTACAGGCAACGGGAAAATTCTTGAAACACTGAATCTTCCCCGCGTCGGCGAAGGGTACAGACTCAACCCGGACGAAACGCTTCAAAGCATCGACTATCCCCACCTGAAAATCGGAACGACGGAATTTGCGCCCGTCTTCTCCATCCGTTGTCGAAAAGACGGTATGCTGGATCCGCAGATCATCCGTGTAAACGAGAAATGGCTCTATATCCATCCTTTCGAACCACCGAAACTCTTCGACAATGCCGTTGAGATGGTCTCCTACATCCGCCAAAGCGATTATCTTCCGGACAGGGCCGGCTATGCACAGTAACCAAAATCTAAAATCGGAAATCGGAAAACACCCGCCGTTCACCGCTCGCTATTGCCGGGGCTTCACCCTTCTTGAAGTTCTGCTGAGCATTCTCATTCTTTTCACGATGGGACTGGCACTTTTGAAATTCGACGGATGGATCAAAGAGGATCTTTACCGATACCGCCAAAAAGCCGTACTTCTCTACCAGACGACACCGCTGCTATACGCGAGTATCCAGCGCATCCGTCGCAAGAATGTCTCCGTCTTCGACACGGCACGCTTCACCAAACTCAGAGATGACGAACTCTTCTGGCTCAGAAGTCTCAAAGGGAGAGTCACGGTAGGCAAAGAGGAGAAAAAAACCCTTTTTCAAAGCGGCGAGCTCGATCTGACCTACCGCTACTATCCGCTGCGTCTTGAACAGGGCGAAACGAGCGTCAGCTTCATCAGGATCAAACCGTAATGCCCATTCAAAGAGAAGAAACCGGGTTTCGGAAATCGGAAAATTCTTCCTTCTCCCCAATTTTCAATTTTCAATTATCAACTATCAATTCGACCACGCGCGCCTTCACCCTCATCGAAATGCTTATCTCCATCCTGCTGACCGCCATCGTCTTCACCTATCTCTATGCCACGCTTGAGAGTGTCAGGGGAGATCACGCACGTTACACGAAATCGGTCGGGAGCGTAACGACCAGCCAGAAGATCTACACGCTGCTGATGCAGGATATTACGCAGATGCGAAGTGCCGTGGAGATCATTCACGAGGCGGGGTATGACCGCATCGCATTCAAAACGGACCACTCCGTCTACGGAATGGCCCGCCCCTGGGTCCATTACTACATAAGCCGCAACGAAGAGGCGCTCATCCGTATTGAGGCGACCGCTCCGATCGACTTCTTCCGTACCAACTATGTCGGGGACAGCAACGGCACCTACTTTTTCGCCGACAGACTCGCTGCCGGATGCAGCTCCCTGCGCTTCACACTCAGCGGCCCGCGCATCAATCTGCTTCTTAGATGCAAAGATATCACCCCGATTGTCGCGGTCTTCTACAAGGGGGACCAGTGAGACGCGGTATCGTTCTTTTCATTACGCTGGGTATTTTGATGCTGCTTGCTTCCATCATTTTCCTCTTCCTGCAGCAAAGCGGAACCCTGAAAAAGAGTGTACGCAAAAATGTCGCAGTCATCCAGACCAATCTGATTCTCAGCGACCTGAGTGGCTTTCTCAAATCCCAGAACTTCTCCCAGGACGATCTTTTCTACGGATCCGGGATTCCGGTGTCACTCGACCTGGGACCGATATCCAGTTTTCTCACGATCGATTCCGCCCAGCGCAAAATCAACCTCAACGCGATTCTCGCGTCGGTACAGAAAGACCAGATCGCGTTCGATACGTTCTTGGATTGGATGGAGCGGCACAATGTCAAAAATCCGCGACTGATGCTCGCGCTGCTGCTGGACACCTACGATACCGACGTTTACGAAAGAGAGAGAGGCAGTGAAATCCGGCTCAACCAACCCTGGTTCCAAAATGGTGCCATCGCCAACGCCAAGGCCCTGGAGACGATACTCGAGACCTACCGTATTCTTGGCAATGAAGAGAATCTCTCCTTGCGGCTGTGGAAAGATGTTTTCGGTTTCGAAGGGAGCACTTTCGATCTCAATTACGCCACCAGCGATCAGCTGCAGCTCCTCTACCCGGACTATCCCCAAACGACCCTTTCGAAACTCTCCGCCCATACCGAACGGTACGAAAAGCCCGACGATATTCCGATCGACGACGAATACAAGATGACGATTCTGCAGCCACGTTTTGGCATCACGCCGGTGCTTTCGACGCAGACCATCGCCATTTCGGTCGATTTCAATACGACACAGGAGTGCAGCGGTTCTATGGGATTTTGGATGGGGATGAAAAAGAAAAAAATCACCCATCTGACACTCTCTCCGATTCTTTGTCCCTGATTTTTCAATATTTTTCGATATAATATCAACAAAAATTAAGGTTTGTATGCGCGTTGCAATTGTCCGTCTGACCGCGATGGGGGATGTGATTCACACATTGGCGAGTCTGCAGTTTGTCAAAGAAAAAAGTGCCGATATCGAATTGACATGGTTCGTGGAAGAGAAATTCGCCCCGATTCTTTTCAACAATCCCGACATCGACCATGTCGTGCCTTTGAATCTTCACAGCCTCAAAGAGAAGCTCTCTTTCGACGTGATTGGCGATATCTACAAAAAAATAAAAAGAGCGGGGCCTTTCGACCTCGTCATCGATGTACAAGGTCTCATCAAATCGGCCATCGTCGCAAAGATAGCGGGCCAAAAAACCGCAGGGCTCGACAGGAACTCCGCCAAAGAGGGTATTGCCTCATTCTTTTATCGCCATCGCTATCGTGTGGACTGCGCCAACATCGCGCCGGTGCGCTTCGCCTCGCTCATCGCACAGGCACTCGGCATGGAGATAACGAGGGAGATGCTTTTGAAAAAAAAGCCCTATCTTTTTTTCGACAAAGGGCGCATCGATACCGATATCGACACTCTGTTTTCAAAAAAAAGCAGAAACGTTCTTGTCGTCACCGCCGCCAGTAACGCCAGCAAAACCTATCCCGCAGAGAGGTTCGTCGAACTCATCGAAGAGCTTCGGGACCACAACGTTCTTCTGATAGCCGGAAGCGCTGCGGAGCGCAGAGAGGCCGAAGAGATCGCCCGAAATTCCCACGCCACACTCCTGCCGGCCATGGACCTCAACACCCTCAAATACGCCGTCGGACGATGCGATCTGCTCATCGGCGGGGACACGGGCCCAAGCCATATAGCGTGGGCCATGAACAAACCGTCGATACTTCTCTTCGGTGCCACACCCAAAACGATGATGATGGAAACCCCCGTCAACGTCGCCATCACCTCAGGTATGAGGGTCCACCCCTGCCGTTTCGACAAAGGCGACCGTTCCATCGCGACCATTCCTCCCGAAAAAGTGGCCGAAACGGCCCAAAGGCTGCTGGCGTGAAAGATTTCGCTTACGTCACTTTGTACCGTCTTTTTCGGCTTTTTGTTCTCTATACGCCAAAATCCGTCCGTTTCCCTGTCGTTCGGTCGATGGCACGGTTCGCCTACATCCTCGACCGTCGCCACAGACGCATCGCTTATGTCAATCTCGACATCGCCTTTGACGACACCCTTCCCGCTGAGGAAAAAAAGCGTATCGTCAAACGCACCTACGAAAACCTGCTTTTTCTTATCCATGATTTTGTGCTAAATCAGTCGATCGGAAAAACCGATCTGCTCGAAAAAGTGAAGATCGTCGACCGACACTATATCGATGAAGCCGCTTCCCGAGACAAGCCTCTTATTTTCATAACCGCCCACTATGGCAACTGGGAAATCGCCCCTCTTGTGAGTGCCGCGCTTTACGGACCCATCACCATCGTGGGACGTCCCCTCGATTCGAGAAAAATGAACGAGATTCTCAAAAGAGGCAGGGAGCGGTTTGATGTGGAGCTTGTGGAAAAAAGAGGGGCCATGCGCCGGTTGATCACGGCGCTTAGAAATGGAAGAAACGTGGGGTTGTTGGTCGATCAGAACACCACCCGGGACGAGGGGATCGAAGTGCAGTTTTTCGGAAAAACGGTGCGCCACACGCCCGCCGCCGCCCTGTTGGCCAGGCGGCTGGATCTGGCGGTCGTGCCCATTTTCGTCCGTTCCGACGATCACGAACACTACACGATCAAAGTCTACCCGCCCATCGAACCGGTCAAAACCGAGAATGCGGAAGAGGATATCAAACGCCATGTCCAGGCGCAGGCCGATGTGACGGAACGGGCCATTCGCGAAAAGCCCGACGAGTGGTTCTGGCTGCACAAACGGTGGCGGAGCCATTACAACACCCTCTATGAGAAAGGGCCTGCCCGATGAGAATTCTGCATACCGAATGGATCCGCACAAAAGGGGGCCAGAGCATGCGGGTACTGGAGGACCTCAAGATCATCGAGGAGCTAGGGCATACGCCCTATCTCGCCTGCCGGAAAGAGAGCTGGCTCTATGAAGAGGCGCGCCGCAGGGGCTTTGAAACGTTCGCCCTCCCTTTCGGCCATCTGGCCGATCCGAAACCCTACCTTGAAATGGTACGGCTGATTCAGCACCTCAGAGTGGAGATCGTCCATACCCACAGCAGCAAAGACAGCTATCCCGCCACCTATGCCGCCAAACTGCTCGGCATAAAAACGGTGCGCAGCCGCCATATCGAACTGACCAAAAAGCCGGGGCATCTTTTCCGCCTGGCCGACCGTATCGTCACCACGGGAGAGCGCATCAAAGAAGAGCTTCTCGATTGCGGCCTATCGGAGAAAAAAGTGGTCTCCATCCCGACCTATCCCGACCCGCGGCGCTTCGTCCCCTCCATCGACCGGCGCCGGGCTTTCCGGCATAATTTGACGATAGGCACCGATACGGTCGTCATCGGCACGATGGCCGGCGCGGGAAATCGCAAGCGGGGATGGGCGCTTGTCGACATGATGCCCGCCATCCTCCAAACCCGTCCCGAGACCGTACTGCTCATCGCCGGTGACAGCCGAGGCGATGCGGCCGAGAGACTGCAGGCGCGAATCGACGCCCTTGGCTTGCAAAACCGTGTCCGGTTTGTCGGGTATGTGCAGCCCGAAACTTTTCTGGATGCCGTCGATATCTACGCCTGCCCTTCCGAAAAAGAGGGGCTTCCCCAGGCACTGATGCAGGCGATGATGATGGGCAAAGCCTGCCTCTCCACCGATGTGGGAAGCATTCCGGAGCTGAATGCGGAAGAGAATCTTCTTCTAACCGATAAAGAGGACCTGGCCGGTTTTGCGACGCTACTGCAAAATCTGGCCGGTGATAGAGACCGGATTCGCCGACTGGGCGAAACGAACCGGCGCCTCGCCCTCGAACGCTTCAACCGGGATGTCATGAAAGCAAAAAGCGACCGGCTCTATCGGGAGTTGGCGGAAGGTGTAAAGCGTGGTTGATGCCGTCACCGTCACGATATTGACGAAAAATTCGGAAAAATATCTCGCGAAGTGTCTTAATGCGCTGCAAGATTTCGACGAGGTCCTCGTTTTGGACAACGGATCGGAAGACAACACGCTCTCCATCGCCCGCGGGTATTCCAATGTCCGAATCATCGAACATCCCTTCATCGGGTTCGGCCCCATGAAAAACCTGGCGGCCCGAAGCGCCCGCAACGATTGGATTTTGAGTATCGACAGCGACGAAATTCTGACAGCGCAGTTGCTCGACTCCATCCGGCTTCTGAATCCGAAAACGAAAAACCGGGTCTATACGATGAACCGTCTCAACCATTACCGCCAAAAGCCCATCCGGTGCTGCGGGTGGTACCCGGATGTTGTGGCAAGGCTCTATAACCGTACCCATACACGCTTCAGCGATGCGATGGTCCATGAAAGTCTGATCATAAAACCCGATACCCGAAAAACAAGCCTCAAAGGCCAGATCCTCCACTACCCCTTCGACAGCGCTGCCGCGTTGATCGAGAAAATGCAAAGCTACTCCACGCTCTATGCCGAAGAGAAAAAAAGTGCTTCGTCCCCCGCCAAAGCGTTCTGGCGGGCATGTTTCTCTTTTTTCAAAAACTACATTTTCCGCCGGGGATTTCTCTGCGGCTACGAAGGGCTTCTCATCAGCGTCTCCAACGCCAACGGGGTCTTTTACAAATATATCAAACTTTACGAAAAAACGTTGGAGAAAAAACGGTGAAAACCTCCGTCATCGTCACCACCTACAACTGGCCCGAAGCGCTTTCACTCACTCTCGACTCTCTGCTGCGCCAGACACGCCTGCCCGACGAAGTGATCATAGCCGACGACGGCTCCGGCAAAGCGACCGCCGAAGTCGTGGAAGCGTTCGCGGCCAAAGCCCCCTTCCCCGTCCTCCACGCATGGCAGGAGGATGAAGGTTTCAGGCTGGCGATGTCCCGCAACCGTGCCATCGCCAAGGCCAAAGGAGAGTACATCATTGTCATCGACGGCGATCTGATTTTGCACGAAGCCTTCGTGGAAGATCACCTCAAAAACGCGCAGCCCGGGCTCTATCTTCAGGGCGGACGGGTTCTTCTGGGAGAGAGAATGACGAAAGATATCTTTGCCAAAAGTTTCGACCCGCGAAACATCGGCCCCTTTTCACCCGACCTCGGCAACCGCAAAAACGCCCTGCGAAACAGGCTTCTCTCCAGACTCTTTTTACGCTCCTCCACTACGATGAAGGGAATCAAAGGGTGCAACTTTTCCCTTTTCAAAAAGGAGATTCTTGCCGTCAACGGGTTCGACAACCGATTCGTCGGATGGGGCAGAGAAGACAGCGAATTCGTCGCCAGGCTTTACAAAGCCGGCATGCAGCGCAAAAATCTCAAATTCGCCGCCGTCGCATACCATCTCTACCATCCGGAAAACGAACGGGCCGCACTGCCGCAAAACGACGAGAGACTGCAAAAGACTCTTTTGGGCGATCGTATCCGATGTGAAGACGGAATCGACAGATTTTTGAAGAGGGTGGAGGAATGAAGAAAATCTACTTCGTTCGCCGTCAACACAACCCCTTCGGCGGAGTGGAGCGCTATTTCGAGCGATTGGTCAAAGAGATGAAACGGCGCGGAAAATTCGATGTGGAAGTACTGCATATCACGCAACCGAAATGGATGCCCTCCTGGATCAAACTGCCATGGTACGACTACCAGGTCTGCAGTACGCGCAAAGAGGGGGTCTACTTTTCCAACGACCGCCTCTCCTGTCTGGACATCCACCGCGCCGGCGGCGGTACTCACAAAACGTTTCTAAAGGTCAAGGGATTCAGCCTCAACCCCCTCCATCCCGTTTATCTCTGGCTGGAAAAAAGGGCGCTGGAAAACAGCCGACAGATCATTGCCATTTCCAAAATGGTCAAACGCAATATCATCGATGACTACGGTATCGACGAAAAGAAAATCACCGTTATCTACAACGGCATCGACATGGAAGAGATTCCGGAAGAGGCGATACACGAAAAAAAAGTGAAAATATTCGAAGAGTTCGCGCTTGAAGAGATGGACCTGCCTGTTATTCTCTATGTAGGCAGCGGTTACGAACGCAAAGGGGTTTGGGAATTTCTCGAAATCCTGTCCAGATTAAAATCGCCTTTTCACGCCTTTGTCGTGGGAAAAGAAAAACACATGCGAAAATATATTCAACGGGCCGAAACACTCGGCATTGCCAAGCGTGTTACCTTTGCCGGCCCACGCCGTGACGTGGAGAATTTCTATGCCGCTTCCGATATTTTTCTTTTTCCGTCCCACTACGAACCTTTCGGAAGTGTCGTTTTGGAGGCCATGCATTTCGGGAACGCCATAATCACCACCCGGCAAACCGGTGCAGGAGAAATCCTGGAAACAGAACCCCGGATGGAGACACCGAAAGATTTTACAATTATTCCCTATATAGAAGAGCTGTTACAAAACCGTTCAAAGCTTGAGAATATAAAAAAACACAACCGTACCCTGGTCGAAAACTACTCCATGAAACGCAATGTGGATGAAACCATCGCGGTCATCGAAAAGGTTCTGGATTGAAAGAACGGGTAAAGATCGATCCCGAGCTCTTCATCGGTGACGGAACGGAGAGGCTCTGTTACCTTCACCCCGGAAACCGCGCATGGTGCATCAAAATCCCCCGCTCCTCTTCCCATACGAAACAGCATCGCCACGATCTCAAAATTTATAATAAACTGGCGAAAAGAGAGAACGGTTTTCGTCATATCGCCGCATTCAGGGGAACCGTCATAACGGAAAGAGGCGAAGGCCTGCTCTTCGAGACGGTTCGAAACGGCGACGGCAGTGTGGCGAAAAGTCTGCTGCACTATCTCTACAATGCCCCGGATCGAATCGACGAAGAGATGATTTCGGCACTTCGGGAGTTGGAAAATTTCATAAAAAAGGAGCGGATCATTCTCAAAGACCCGAGCCCGTCCAACCTTCTTTACCAACAAAACGGAAGCGGTGGACGATTCGTCATCATCGACGGTATCGATCTGCCTGCCGTTCCGCTCTTCGCGGATTTCAAAATATCGAAACAGTGGGAGAAAGTCCTCCGTCGTCTCTATCGGGAGAGCGGTGACAATCCTGCGGTTAGGAAACTCCTAGCTGCCTCATGGCCCAATCTGTTTTCACAGGAAGCACAATGAATCTACCCGTCGAGCGGTTGAAGCTCTTTTTCAAGATCAACTTTTTCATCACTTCTCTCTTCTTTTTGGGTTTTCTGATATTCAACAAAGAGACGAAAACCCTCTATTTCACGATTCCCGCGGCCGTATCGACCGCCGCTTTGCTGTATCTGCTCTATTTCATTCTGCTGCGTCCCTTTTTCCGTTTTTACAGAGTCGTCCTTCCTTTGATGACGGCTCTTTTCATCGTAACGAACTATCTGCTGCTCTTCGATTTTTTCCTATTTAGGATCTGGAAATTCCACATCAACGCCATGGTCCTCAACATCATCTTCTCTCCGGCGGCCTACGACAGCATCCAGGTAGGCTACGGCCCGCCGCTGGTAACGGCGCTTTACTTCACTCTTTTTACCGCTTTGGAACTTTGGCTCATTCGTTTCATCAAACGCCACGATGAGCAACTTTTTTCTTGGAACCGCCTGTTCAACAAAACGGTATTGCCGGCCGTCATCGCGCTGTTTTTGTGGGAGAAGGTCTATTACGGCCTGCAAAACATGAAAGCCAACGATCTGATATTAGAAAGCGTCAAACCCATTCCTCTCTATCAACCCTTCACTTTCGCGCGATTTGCAAGCAGATACCTGGGCATCGAAAAGGTTGAACGCAAAACGACCGACATCGCCACCCGCAAGGACGCCAAAGTCCACTATCCTCTCGAGCCTGTCAAAATCGGAAAAACCCATCCCGTTCCCATCTTCATTTTTGGCTCCGATGCGGTTCGTACCGATATGATCACACAGGAAATCATGCCCAGCGTCACGGCCTTTTCCCGAGATGCCACCTTTTACCGAGGCGTGATTACAGGCGGCAACTGTACCCGTTTCGGCCTCTTCAGCTTCTTCTACGGCCTCAACGCCCCTTACTGGTTCGCCTTTCTCCATGCCAAAAAGGGGCCGGTCCTCTTCGATGTCCTGAAACGTCTCCAATATCAGATCGGAATATTCTACAGCACCGATACCCGCTGGCCGGAGTTTCGTCAAACGATCTTTTACGATGTCAAAACACGGATTCATGACCATATGCCGGGCGCACCGTGGCAAATGGATGCGACCCTGACCGAAAAATGGCTGCAATGGATCGATGAACAGAATCTCTCCAAACCCATCTTCTCCTTCGTTTTCCTGGACGCTCCCCACGGTCGATCCTATCCCCAAGAGGCGGCCATATTCCAGCCCGACGGCGGGGGAAGAACCAACTACACCACCGCAAGCGCCAAAGACAGAAAAGAACTTTTCAACCAATACAAAAACGCCATTCATTACGATGATGCGCTTTTGGGGAAAATGCTCGACAAACTCAAACGAACCGGACTCTACGATCGCTCCGTCATCGTTTTCATGTCCGACCACGGGGAGGAGTTTTTCGAACACGGCCATTTCAGCCACAACAACGCCTTCGACAAAGAGCAGACCAATTCATCTCTGATCGTGAAGCTTCCCGGACACTCTCCCAAGAGCATCGACCAACTCGCTTCAAGCATCGATTTCATCCCCTCACTTCTGAAATATTTGGGAGTAAGAAACGCCCTTTCCACTTTTTCCAATGCCCAAAACATGTTCTCCAAATCCTATCACCGAACTTTCGCCACCTGCGGCAACTGGTACCACAATGCGATAATCACACCGAGTTATACTTTTGTCTTTTCCAATCTTCCCAACGAAATTTTGAAAACAAAAGTGTATAAAACCGACGATTACAGCCGCGTATACCATCCCAAAGGGGATATCAGCAAAATTATCTTAGAGGTTTTGAATGAAAACAGAAAATTCATCCAGTAACCGACCGCCCTGCATCGTGCTTTTCAACATGACCCTCTCCGGGGGAGCGGGAAATTACATTGTCACACTGGCGGACGCCTTGGCGAAACAGGGGGTGCAAACCCATATCGTTATTTACAAAGATGCCGTCGATTACGCGATACCCCAGGGCGTTCAACTGCATAAACTTTTGGCGAAAAACAGAAAGGATCTCAAAGGCGAGTTGCGGAATCTGTTGGCGTCATTGAAGCCAGTCGATCTGATTCTCTCCAACTCCACTCCTTCGAACAAGATTCTCTCCAGCCTCCATCTGCCCAATGCGATGCACATAGTTCACAGTGCGGAGACCAAAACGTATCGCGGCTTTTTCGCTCCGCTGAAGTGGTGGTGGCGCAAACGCACCTATCGAAAACTCTACTCAGACAAACACCTCATCACCGTCTCCAAAGGCTTGCAAGAATATATCGTCAATACCCTAAGCGCCCGCCCGCTTTCGATTCATACCTTATACAACCCGTTCAATATCAAGGAAATTCGTCATCTTGCAGATCAAAAGCCAAAAGAGATTCCGGCAAGGCCCTATCTTCTGCATGTTGGGCGATTGAATGTCGGCCAAAAACGTCATGATTTGCTACTGGAAGCCTACAAAAAAGCTGCTATTCCTTACAAACTATATATCGTCGGCGAAGGACCGGATCGGGATCGCATTCAATCGCTCATCGATCAAATGGGCCTTACGGAGCAAGTGATTTTACAAGGACACAGTGACAATCCATACGCATGGATGCGCCATGCCAAACTTTTAATTCTCTCCTCCGATTACGAAGGTTTTTCTCGGGTCCTCGCCGAAGCGCTGATCGTGGGGACTCCCGTCGTCAGTACTGATTGTCCCAGTGGACCTTCGGAAATTCTTACCGGCCAATTGAAAGCCTATCTTTCCCCCCCCGGTAATTTCGATGCTTTGGCTCTTAATATTCAAAAAGCACTCAAGGCGTATCCGGATCTCTCAAGATTCGATCTCTCCCATTTAGATGCCGGGTGCATCGCCCAGGAATTGGTAAAATCCATAATGGCGATGAAAAAATGAGCCTTATGCAATACAATGACCGCTTAAAAAAACGGATTTCTTTTCTACTCAATCTCTTTTTGGTAGTTTATGCAGCACTGCTTCCTTTTTCATACGCATTCACCATCTATACCGGTCCACTTCTGTTGGTTTTTTTGTGGTTGGCGGAAGGGGAGCTGCACCAAAAAACCAAAGCTCTGATTTCCAATAAAGCACTACTTTTTCTCTTGCTCTTTTTCGCTGTGCATATGCTCTCTGTGTTATGGAGTGACAACATTCATGCAGCTATGCGAATTTTGAAACACTATTTTGCAATCATCGTACTTATGGTCGTTATGTACACATCTTTGAAAAAATCTTTTGTACCCTATCTCCTCCTCACCTTTCTTTTTTCCATGTTCGTGAGCGAAATTCTTCTGTACGGCGTCTTTTTTGAATGGTGGCATTTCAAAAAAGCGTCAGTGGCCAACCCCTCTCCCATTATGCACCATGTTTTTTACAGTATCTTTGTGGCGGTTACCAGCCTGTTGCTCCTTTGGCAGCTTTTCAATCCGAAAAACCCATTAAAAATAAAAATATTGGAATTCTTCTTTCTAATATCGACCACCACCAATCTCTTTCTCAATAGCGGAAGAACCGGTCAGCTCGGCTTTATCTTTGCCCTGTTCGTGTTTACAATCAAATTTGCAGGATTCAAAAAAAAATATCTTCTTGGTACATTGAGCGCTTTGCTTGCTCTTTTCCTCTCAGCCTACCAATTCTCTCCCATCTTTCACGCAAAAGTTCACCAGGGAATTTCCGATGTCCGAGGTATCTTCCATGGAAATCTCGACACATCTTGGGGGCTGAGAGTGGCCATGAAGAAAGTAGGCATCCGGATTGTCAAAGATCATCCACTGCTCGGGGTCGGTGTGGGAGATGTGATAGAGACTTTTCAAAGCTATCTCGAAAAGTCAAAAGAGAAAAAATATTCCTTTTTATCCACGATCACCCATGTTCACGACCAGTGGTTGCAGATCACGTTGCAAACCGGCATTGTCGGGCTTATCCTTTTTGTCCTCTCTCTTGTTCAACTTTACAAAATGCCTTTC
Source organism: Hydrogenimonas urashimensis (assembly GCF_016593255.1). Classification (NCBI taxonomy): domain Bacteria; kingdom Pseudomonadati; phylum Campylobacterota; class Epsilonproteobacteria; order Campylobacterales; family Hydrogenimonadaceae; genus Hydrogenimonas; species Hydrogenimonas urashimensis. The sequence goes on from NZ_AP023212.1 coordinate 1,108,060, forward strand.
CACGCCCCCTTGATCCAAGCGACCTTTCACGCGATACTCACTATATTCATCGTCGCTTTTTTCACCGACGTTCCTTTGAGGAATTTCACGGCAGCGCTTTTCGGTTTTACCGTAGGCCTTTTTCTTTTCCTGAGCCGAACCTATTCTACTCTTGAGGAAAGTTATTCATGAAACATTCTCAACGTGTTGGCATTTTCGACAGCGGCGCCGGTGGCCTGACCGTCGTCAAGAGCATTATGGAGCACCGGTTTTTCGATGAAATCATCTACTACGGCGACACGGCGCGCGTCCCCTACGGCACCAAAGATGCCGCCACCATCACCCGTTACGCCCTCGAAGCACTGGAATTTTTCAAAAATTTCGACATCGACCTGCTTATCACCGCCTGCAATTCCGTCAGCGCCCACGCCCTGCCGGAGATGCGCGCCAATGCCGAAATTCCCATCTACGGCGTCATCGACCCTGGTGTCAAAGCCCTGCAAAACAGTGGCCTCGACCCATCTTCGCGCATTCTGATTCTGGGTACCCGCGCCACGATCCAAAGCGGCCGCTATCAAAAAGGCATCGAGGCGATCGGGTACAAAAACATCGAATCGATCGCCCCTTCTCTTTTCGTTCCCGTGGTCGAAGAGGGTGTTTTCGAAGGACCCGTGCTTCAAAGCGTCATGACCCACTATTTCAAAGCCATCGAAACACCCGATGCTGTGATCCTTGGATGCACCCACTTTCCCCTCATCGCCGAAGCCATTCGCGACTATTTCCCCAACGCCCCTCTGCTCATTCACTCGGGGGAAGCGATCGCGGAGCATCTTGAAGAACAAGGATACCTGTCCAAGCGAGTGGAAAAGACCAAACTCAAAATTTTCGCATCGGAAAATCCCGACAATCTCAAGGCGATCGCCGCAAAATGGCTGCAGCAATGAAAATTCTCGTCGAACTGCCCACCTGGCTGGGCGATGCCGTCATGACCACTCCGGCGCTTGAAAACCTTTTCGCCGCCTATCCCGATGCCCATATCACCCTCGTCGGCTCTTATGTGGCCACCGAAGCGCTTAAAGCCCACCCCCGTATCACCCAAACCGTCCTCGACACAACCAAATCGGAAGGATTCCGCCCCCTCAACGTCTATCGCCTTGCCAAAACCCTCGGTTCCCACGACATCGCCCTGACTTTCCGCAGCCACCTCTACTCTAAACTGCTCTTGAAGCTGACCGGCTCAATAAAGATATTCCAATACAAAAAACCTTCCCACTTCTCACTCCCCACTTCTCACTCGGCTTCTGTCGCCTCCGTCCACCAGGTCCAACGCTACCAGGCTTTCATCGACACCGTCACTGGCCGACACGACACACCCGGCATTCTGCTCCTCCATTGGCCTAAAAAAAGCTACGAGCGTCCGACACTGGGTATCAACCCCGGCGCGACCTACGGCAGCGCCAAGCGGTGGTACCCCGAAAAGTTCGCCGAAGTCGCCGCGACCCTCTCCGACCTCTTCGACATCGTCATCTTCGGAGGACCTGCAGAAACCGATATCGCCAGAGACATTGAAACGATTCTCATACAAAAAGGGGTGGAGAACATTCTGAATCTCGCGGGAAAAACCACGATACCCGAACTCTGCAGCGCCATCGGCGGACTGGATTTGTTCATCACCGGCGACAGCGGCCCCATGCACATCGCCGCCGCCTACCAGGTCCCCACCGTCGCCCTTTTCGGACCGACGAAGCACGAAGAGACCTGCCAATGGATGAACCCCCCAAGCACCATTGTCCGCCACGAAATGGCCTGCGCCCCCTGCATGAAACGCACCTGTCCTCTCAAACATCACGCCTGCATGAAAGAGATAACGCCCCAGGAGGTCGTGAACGCAGTCCATGCCATGATGAATAGAGTGTTCAAACAGGAGAAGAGAGAATAAGGGAGCAAAAATCAGCAGCCTGCTTGATGTAGCACACTGGACGCATGCAACGAATGTTCGGCTTATCTTCCTATTGATTGGCATATTGCCAAAGACACCATCGTCCAACCGGACAATCTCATTCTCTGCTATGAACCAACGGCAAGGTGTCAGAGACGACGGATTTATCGATATTCGTTGTCCACCAGCTGACAAAGAATATGGCCGATGAGAATGTGCATCTCCTGAATGCGCGCCGTATCGTCGGAGGGCACGATGATATTAAGATCGCAGACATTGTTCATCTCTCCACCGCCCTTGCCGCTGAGGCCTATCGTTTTGCATCCGAAATTTTTGGCCGTCTCCAGGGCATAGACGACGTTGAGGCTGTTGCCGCTGGTTGAGATGCCGATAAGCACATCCCCCTCATTCGCCAGGGCGGCCACCTGACGGGAGAAAATCTGATCGAAACCGTAATCGTTTCCGATGGCTGTCAATGCCGATGTATCGGTTGTTAGAGCGATGCCCGGCAGCGGTTTTCTTTCGCTCTTGAAACGGCCCATCAGCTCCGCGGCGATATGCTGGGCGTCCGCCGCGCTGCCCCCGTTGCCGCAGAGCATCACCTTGTTTCCTGCCTGAAGCGCTTCCGTGACAATCACACCCGCCGTGTAGATGAAATGCTGCAATCCCACGACAGTCTGCTCCAGGACTTTTTTGTGCGCGTCTAACTCTTTTTCTATGACACTCAGCATGGCTTTATCCTTTCATGTATCCATGGGCGTTGAAGTTCGCTTGCCAATCGACACCGGCTCGCTCTGCGTTTCTGGTTGCGTTTCACGATTTAGAGGCCGAGTCCCTCATTCTCTCTATGGTTTTCGTCGTGCTTTTCCCTTCGACGAAATCGACCAGCCGCACCTCTTTGGCGATATCGCTTCCTACAACCTCCTTACCCTCGTAATCACCTCCTTTGACCAGCACATCGGGCCGGACGACCTTGATGAGTTCGTAGGGGGTATCTTCATCAAAAATCGTTACGAAATCGACCGAATCGAGAGCCGCCAGCAGGTAAGCACGGTCGAATTCCGGATTGACGGGACGCTCGGGACCCTTGAGGCGGCGTACCGACGCATCGGAATTGACGCCGACGATCAGCACATCACCGAAACTTTTGGCTTTCTCGAGGTATTTGACGTGCCCCAGATGCAAAATGTCGAAACAGCCGTTGGTGAAGACAATGCGTTTGCCCCGGTTTTTCAAGCGCTCGACACTCTTTGCCAGCGCCTCCTGCGACTTGATGCGGTGCTCCGTCGTCGATTCGTGAAGCGCCGTTTCGTAGGCGATGATCTCATCCCATGTCGCCGTAGCGCTGCCCAGCTTGCCCACGACCACCGCCGCGGCGGCGTTGGCGATGCGCGCCGCTTCATCGATGTCCCCGCCGCAGGCCAGCACGAACCCCAGAGTCGAAAGCACCGTATCGCCCGCTCCGGTCACATCGTAGACCTCCTGGGCCACCGTGGGAATCGTGCGCATCGTCTCGTCGAAAATCGCCATCCCCTCTTCGGAGAGGGTAATCATCGCCATGTTGAGGTTCAGGTCGTTTTTCAGCCTAAAACCCGCTTCCCGCAAGCTCGCTTCGTCGACGATGTCGATCCCCGTCGCTTCGCTCGCCTCTTTTTTGTTGGGCGTAACAAGCGTCGCGCCTGCATACTTGGAGTAATCCCTCCCCTTGGGGTCCACCAGCACCTTCACGCCGGCGGCCCGCGCCATTTCGATGACATGGCGCGTCAGACGTTCGCTGAGCACCCCTTTGCCGTAATCGGAAAGCAAAATGATGTCGGTCAGAAAAAGTTGGCGCTGTACTGAAGCGAGAATTTTATCCTCCGTCTCTTTGGCGATCTCCTGCCGCGTCTCGCTGTCGAACCGCACCACCTGCTGATGGGAGGCGATCACACGGCTCTTTCGGGTCGTCTTGCGCTGCGGTTCGGTCACAAGGGCATCGGTCTTGACCCCCAGCGATTTGAGCATCAGTCCCAACCGCCTGCCGTTTTCATCTTTTCCGATCGCCGAAGCGACGCTCACATCGGCTCCCAGGGCGATCAAGTTGTTCACCACGTTTCCCGCGCCGCCAAGCACTTCGCTCTCTTCCTGCACGTCGATCACTGGCACCGGTGCCTCCGGCGAAATCCGTTCCGTTTTTCCCCAGAGATAATGGTCGATCATCAGGTCGCCGACGACGAGAATGGCGGGTTTTAGGGTTTGGTATTTACGCATGAACATCCTTTTCGGATGGGTCGTTAGTCGTTGGTCGTTGGTCGTTGGTTTTTTTCTCCAAAGACCGTCTCAACCCATTGATCATACGCCCTATGCTTTCAAGTTCCCGAATCCCGCCTTTTCCTTTTTCCAACTCTATATAATTGATTTTCATGCCAATATAGATTTGGGTTTTCAGTTCCGCTGCAGAACCCAGTGCAATATCTAAAAAACGCCAACTCTCTTTGTCCGAATTCCTCTCCAACCCTTCAGCGATATTACTGGGAATGGAAAGCCCGGAACGTGTAATCTGATCTTTGAATCCGAAATTTTTCAGATCCCGAAATACAACATAATTTTCGGCACTCAAAGCATCTGCCTTCTTCCACACATCCAAGGACTCACATTTCATCATTATCCCCTACTTTGCATACATTCAAGAGAAACACTCCCACTGACGACCAACGACCAACGATTAACGACCACTAACCTCCGTCTCATAAAGCCGCTTGATCTCCGGCAAATACCGTCGTATACCCTCTTCCAGCGACACTTCCGGTTCGTATCCGAGACACTCTCTTGTCGGCTCGATGTCGGCCTGGGTGAAGAACTGGTATTGCCCGATGTAGGGGTTGGGGATGTAATCGCAGGGCAGGTCGGTGCCGAGCTGGGCCTGCAATATGTCGACGATATCCTGAAAACTCCGGGCTTTTCCGGTACCCACATTGTAGACGCCGCTTCGTTTGGGATTGCAGGCTCTGATGTTGGCCTGGATCACGTCGTCAATGTAGATGAAGTCGCGCAGAATTTTGTCGCTCCCTTCGAAGAGCCTCGGGTTCTTCCCCGCCAAAATCTGGTGCCCGAACTGCAGCACCATGGAAGCGGTTTTGTTTTTATAAAACTCCCGGGGGCCGTAGACGTTGAAATAGCGCAATCCCACCACCGGCAGGTCGGTCGTTTCCATCCAGTCATACGCCAGATGGTCCATCGCCAGTTTGCTGAAGCCATAGATGTTGGCGGGCTCTTCCCGCCCCACGGTCTGGGGCGCGGGAGCATTGCCGTAGGTGGCACCGGAGCTGGCGTATATCATCGCCGCTCCCATCTCTTCGGCCATTTTCAGAAGGTCTTTGAAAGCGTTGAGATTGGTGTCGATCATGATCTTCTGATCATATACCGTCGTGTCGCTGATGGCCGCCTCGTGGAATATGTAGTCGAACCTGAAATCTCTGAGCCTTTTCAAATCCTCGGGCTTCGTGATGTCTCCGGCGATGATTTCGCCCTTGAAACCTATCAGGTTTTTGTAGTGACCGAAACTTTTGAGATTGCCGTTGGAGAATGTCTCACCCGTTCTGAAAAGGTCGAACACCACCACTTTTGCGTCGGGATAATTGTCCTGAAAATAAAACGCCAGATTGGAGCCGATGAAACCCGCTCCTCCGGTAATGAGTATTGTTTTGCCATTAAAATCCATGCAATTCCTTTACATCAATTGTGCGATTTTTCTCTACCAGAAGCGTATGCCCCACGCCGGCACGTTTCGCCGCTTCCACGTCGCTCGGCTTGTCGCCGATCATCCACGATTGCGCCATGTCAATACCAAAACGTTTTTGGGCGGCCAGAAACATGCCCGGCATCGGTTTCCGGCAGTCGCATCCCGCAGCCGGATCGTGGGGGCAAGAGAAAACCTGTTCACGGGTGATGTCGATACCCGCTTCTCTCATTTTCTCGATCATCCACGTTGTCAGCTTTTCGAAATCCTCTTCGCTGTAATACCCGCGACCGATACCGGACTGGTTGGTCACGATAACAGGCAGGTATCCCTTTTTCTGGGCTTTTTTGACAAACGCCAAAATCCCGTCGACAAATTCGAAATCTTCGATCCGGCTCACATACCCGTGATCGACATTGATAACCCCATCACGGTCTAGAAAGAGTGCTTTTCTCATCGTTTCTCGATCAGCCAAACCAGTCCCATGATCAACAAGATAAGTGCCGCCCAGGTCAGGAAACCGGGAAGTGCAGCGGTATTGACCGCATGACCACCCGTCGGCATATAGGCAGGGCCCATACTCCATATCCTCCCATTCTCAATTTTCAGTTTTCTCCCGATACCACTACGCGACTCATTCGGGCATTACCCGTTTGTCTTTGCGCTTCTCTTCGATCTTTTTTCTCTTTTTTTCCATCATGACGGCGTCTTTGAGCTCATCTTCCCCGTCATAAAGCGCTCCGTCGAGAAATTTGTGTTTGTCTTCGAATTGGCCCGTTTTGTGACCCCACAGCAATGCAAACAGACCGAACGCCCCTAGCAAAGTGGAGACGCCCAGCATCATTGCCAGAATACCCGAACTCACTTACGCTTCCTTTTCGTAATCGACCACACGGCTCTCCAGCGTCACCTCCTTGATCACCGCAACGACCTTTTGGTGCGCCGGATGGATGCGGTAGCTCTCCAGCCCCGCTCTGTCGTCGAAAGTCGAAGTGAGCACCAGATCCATCGAGCGTTCGGAGCGGGAGAAGTCGACCCCCACCTCCATCGACCGAAGTGACGGGATCTCTCGAGGCAAGGCCTCCAACATCGCTTTCACCTTTTCGATATTTTCACTTTTGTTCTCATCTTTAAACCGAAACATCACAATATGCACAACCATACCATCTCACCTTCTTAAAAAAGGGGCAAGGCCCCATTCAAACGACCAACAATTAAACCCAAAGACGGATTTAGTGATCATGCGTCGCGGCATACTCCGGCGTACAGAAGATACCGCAGTGACACTTGCCCTCTTCGGGAATCTCGTGCTCAATGGCGGGCTTGCAGGGGCACAGACGGTTGTCCGCGCTCACGTGATTGCCCTCTTCATCCTCGATCACCATATAGCAGGGGCACCATCGCTTGCCATAGAGCATCTTGTTGCGGGCCAATCCCATCATCACCCCTTCGTTGACATCCTCATTGGGGTTGTAGACCCAGCCAAACTGCTTGCAAACCTTGTCCGTGAACTTTTTCGTCTTTTCGAATTCCGCCAGGAACTCGTCCGAACTCATATCCACATATTCCATTTTCCCGCCTTCTCTACAATATCGTTTATGCTATCACGCCGACTCTGCATATCCACTTAATTTTTCTTTTTAAAGGCACTCTTGATCCTCATCGAATTGCCGACAACCATCAGCGAGCTCAAACTCATCGACAGCGCCGCCACCAACGGTATGACATACCCAGCCACCGCCAGGGGGATCGTAACGGAGTTGTAGACGACCGAGAGGGCAAGATTCTGTTTGACGAACCTGAAGGTCCGACGGCTGATCAAAAAGGCATCCCGCAGTGAGGTGATGCGATCATCCAGCAAGACCACGTCGCTGACTTCCAATGCCACATCCGAACCGCTTCCCATGGCGATGGCGATATCACTTTTGGAAAGCGCCAGGGCGTCGTTTATGCCGTCACCCGCCATCACGACGATACGCCCTTGGGCATGGAGTTTGTCTATCTTTTTTGCCTTCTCTTCGGGAAAAAGCGCGGCTTTGAACCGGGGAATGCCCACCTCTTCGGCGACCCTAGCCGCCGCTTTCTCGTTGTCACCGGTCAGCATGATGACATCGATACCCAATTTTCCAATCTCTTCGATCGCCTCTTTCGCCCCCTGTTTCGGAAGATCCCGCAGCTCAAATCTCGCCACAGCCTTTCCATCCACGGCGAAATAGAATAGTGTGTATTCGCTATCCTCTTTGACTTCGATGCCGAACTCCTCCATCATTTTCGCGTTGCCGCCCTGCAGGGTATGGCCATTGAACTCGGCCGTGATCCCTCTGGCCTGCACCTGTTTTACCTGCTCCAACGGCACCTCCTCGAGGTACTCGTTGTGCGCTTTGAGATAATGGACGATCCCCTGACTCACCGGATGGATGGAGCTTTTAACCAGCGAATAGAGCCAGTTCACATCGCATTGACCATAGGTTTCGTAGCTTACGACATGGGGTTTGCCCTCCGTAATCGTCCCGGTTTTGTCCAGAACCAGCACATCGGCTTTGGCCATCGTCTCGATGAACGCCGCCTCTTTGAAAAGCACACCGCGCCGCGCCGCCAGGTTGATGCCTATCAGTGTCGCCACGGGCGTCGCCAGCCCCAAAGCGCAGGGACAGGCGATGACGATGACCGATATGGAGACCACCAGCGCCCGTTCGAATTCGCCCGACATCCAGAGCCACCCTAAAAATGTCAAAAAAGCGATGCTCAGAATGGTCAGCGAAAACCAGCCCGAAATCTCGTTGGCAAGACGCTCGATTTTGGGCTTTTTGGTCAGCGACTCTTCCAACAGCCCCACCAGTGTCGTCAGCATGGAGGAGCTGTAGTCTTTCGTCGCCTCGTAGCGGACCACCCCGTCGATCGCCACGCTGCCGCTGACAATCTCGTCACCCGGCCGCTTGTAGATGGGCTCGCTCTCGCCCGTTAGGGAGCTTTCATCAAAACTCCCCTCCCCCGAGACGACGACCCCGTCGATCGCCACCTTCTCTCCCGGCCGTACCTCGATAATGTCACCCGGCTGCACCTCTTCGACCGGAATCATCGCCTTTTCACCGTTTTGCACAACCGTCACTTCCGTGGGGAGGGCGCTGGTCAGTGCATCCATCGTATCCGCCGCGCGCTTCTTGCTCAAAACCTCCAGATATTTTCCTGCGAGCACGAAGGTAATGATCATCGTCACCGAATCGAAATAGACCTCCCCTTTGCCCGTCACCATCGCCCACAGGGAGTAGAGATAGGCCAGTGACGCACCCGCCGCCACCAGAAGGTCCATGTTCACGAAGCGGTTTTTCAGTCCGTACCACGCCCCGCGGAAAAAGACCCATCCACTGTAAAAAAGCGTCGGCGTCGCCAGTACCCATTCGGCCACATTGAGCACCTGCTTCACATCGCTGCGCATTCCAGTGAACATGCCCGTATATTGCGCCACCGCGATCCACATGATGTTCATCGTTGCGAAAATCGCCACCAAAAGGCGGCTGTAGTAGTCCCGCCGCGCCCTGTTGGCCCGTTCCTCCTGCAGTTTCGGATCGTACGGATAGGCATTGTAGCCGATCGCCCGAATCTTTTCGATGATCTGCGAAAGCTTGATCTCCTCCGGGTCCCATACCACATGGGCCTTGTTGGTCGTGTAGTTGATCGTCGCTTCGACAATCCCCTGCGTCTGGTGCAGCACCTTTTCGTTTAGCCAGACACAGGCAGCGCAGTGAATCCCTTCGATGATCAGAAAGATTTCGTAAAGCCCGTCACTTCGCTCGACTATGTATTTCTTCTTGAATCCTTCCAGATCGAATTTGTGCAGATCGTCCGAAAGCTCTTTGGGCGGCTCGAGTCGATTCTTGCCAAGCTTGTCGTAAAAAGTATCGAGCCCTTCGGAGCGAAGAAGATGGTAGATCCCCTGACACCCTTTGCAGCAGAAATAGTGGGTGTCTTCTCCCTCTTTTTCGGTGATCATCACCGATTCGTCGAACTCCAGGTGGCAGTGTGTGCATGGAACTTTGGCCAAAAAAAAATCCTCTTGTTGTTTTGAAGTCAAATTATATCTTATACTGAATATATGGGTTAACCCTCATTGGCATTTGATGATATTGTGCCAAAACAGAAGGTGCCTGTCCGATCAAAGAATTCTTGGCCTTCTACAACCGCAACCGACTTCATGCGTCACTGTATAATGAATATGTGCCTCCACTATGCAGATAGCGGTCTAAGATGCTTGAAAGATGGCCAGTGAAAAATATTGTCATGACAAATGTGGGCAGTTTACGATAGCCATTTTTGCTTTTAATGCATATTCAAAGACAATTAGGATATTATTCGCAACAAAAATCCATATAATCATATGAAAATCTATTCATCCAAAGAAAACAATGCACTCCAATGAAATGAAGAAGTATAGAATCGCCATAGCAGGGTCTAGGTATGTAGACCCCTCCAATGGCCTGCTTCTAGCCCAACACTCGGAAATCAAAACAATTATCAAATCGATGACACCGATAGGATTTACAAAATTTCTCAAAAAGAAGTTCAAAACCGAAAACATCATCTTCTCTTCAAAATTTTCAAGAAAGAGCAAAACACTGTATTACAACCTCTACCCCGGCCATATTATCGTTAAAGAACAGAGTAAAAGAGTAGGAATTTTCGCCAATCTCCTTGCGCAAAGCGCCAAAGAAAGATGATATTTCAATGTTGTTTACCGAAAACACAGAAGCGGAAGCCATCAAATTTAATGCATACCTCGCTATGCGTATCACCTATTTCAACAAACTAAACAGCTACTGCGAAACCTCCTATGGGCTGAAAACACCACATATTATTGTTATTGGAATAGAAAGCGCAGGACTCGATCCTTGTATTGGCATACATTACGACAATCCCTCGTTCGATTACAGTGGCTACTGCCCCTCGAAAGATACAGAACAGTTGTTCAGCAACTACAAAGACGTACCTTCTAATAATACGCGCCATCGTCGAAGCCAACCGAACCCACAAAGACTTCATCGCCAATCAGATCATTTCGAAATTGCCCAAAGACTCCCATGGGTTTCCAACAGTTATGGTAGAAATTTATCATCTGACTATGAAACCGAGTTCGGACAATTTCAGAAGTTCAGCCATACAAGGCTTTATGAAGTGTATGAAAGCAAAAGGTATAGGTGTTATTCTCCATGAACCGATATACAATGAATTTGAATTTTTATCTCCAAGGCTATAAGAAACATGAATGAATTTAAAAAGATGATTGACATTATACTCGCGAACAGACTTTATGTTCAGAACAAAGTATATACTCATGATATTTTCGGCAGCAGTATTTGAATAAATGATTAAAATAGCAAAGGATAAAAGACAATTATTAGCTAATTTCTTTTCTTTATCGGTGCTGCAAGGTGCAAACTTCATTTTACCTTTAATTACTTTACCCTATCTCGTTCGAATTTTGGGAACAGAAAAATTTGGACTGGTTGCGTTTGCCCAAGCATTTATCATGTATTTCAATATTTTTGTAGATTATGGCTTCAATCTCTCGGCCACTAGAGAAATCTCCGTTCATAAAGAAAATCAACAAAAAATAATGGAAATATTTTCAGCAGTGATGACGCTCAAAATCATGTTGCTATTTTTTTCTTTTCTCGTTCTATTGTTTTTGACGAATGTATTTTCAAAATTTGCATCCGATCGCCTACTATATCTACTGACTTTTGGTGTAGTTATTGGACAAGCCATTTTCCCCATTTGGTTTTTTCAAGGTATAGAAAAAATGAAATATATTACAATTTTAAATATTTTAGCAAAACTAATTTTTACAATTGCGATTTTTTTATTCGTAAAGGAACCAAACAACTATTTATTCGTTCCAATTCTCAACTCACTCGGTTTTATAATAGCGGGGATTTTATCTCTATTCATCATCAAATTTATTTTCCATATACATTGGATTTATCCAAAAAGAGACTCTGTCGTGCGTCTTTTCAAAGAAAGCACTCATTTGTTTATTTCCAATCTCTCCGTAACACTTTTTAGTGTCAGTAATACATTCATATTGGGAATACTTACAAACAATACAATGGTTGGTATCTATGCAAGTATCGAAAAAGTCATTGTGGCAATCAAAAATCTATATGTTCCCCTTTATCAAGCCCTCTTTCCCTGGCTTTCAAAAAAGGATCCTCAAAATATCAGAATGATTATAAAAAAGATGGTACCACTCATTTTTGCTGTAAGTTTCATCATTTTTCTGATACTTTTTGTTTTTGCAGAAGATATACTAAGTTTATTGTACAACAACAATAATATTATAAAATATTCTTATATTTTCAAATTGTTTGCAATGATTTCTATTTTTGCCTCCTTGAATATGTTATTTAATATGCTTTATCTTACATCTATAAAAGCCTATAAGGAGCGAATGTCCATCATGCTCAAAAGTGGTTTTTTCAGTATCGTGACAACTTTCACATGTACGTTTATATTTGGAATAACCGGGACCGCTATTTCGGCCGTTTCGACGGAATTCTTATTGCTTATTCTTGGAGGCACTTATTATTTGAAAGCGGAAAAAAATGTCTAAATTACTTATACTTCAAACTGCAGCACCAGATTACCGTAAAAAATTTTTTGATTTACTGCGACACAAATTGGGAAAAGATTTCATACTCTATGCAGGTGAGGACTATTTTGAACCTACCATTCAAACCAGCCCAAATATAAAATTCAGAAAACGGGTAAAAAATTTCTACTTTTTTGGAAGAAGATTTTTATGGCAAAGTGGAATGTGGAAGGATGCTTTATCATCGAATATCCTTGTGATGGAGATGAATCCTCGAATACTTTCCAATTGGATAATTCTTTGTATCAGAAAGACAATCGGTAAAAAAAATATTCTTTGGGGACATGCATGGCCAAGAAGCGGGAAAAACAGTCGTAGCGATATTGTAAGAAACACCATGCGGATGCTTGCAGATATTATTGTTACATATACCAAAACTCAAGCAAAGGAACTAAAAGAAAGAATGCCGAATAAAGATATTCGGTATGCTCCCAATGCTTTATATTATAGCCATGAGATGGTTCCATCAAACAACAGAAATCCAATAAATATCATTTATGTAGGAAGACTCACTAAAAACAAAAAGCCTTCTTTGCTGATTGAAGCCTTTGTGAAAGCCCTTCCTTATATTCCCATGGAAGCCAAACTCATCATGATCGGAGATGGAGATGAAAGAAAAAATATTGAAAAGCTGGTTAAAAAACTAAATATAGAAAATCGTGTAGAAATGCCGGGGCATATTGGTGATTATTATACATTAGCAAAACTATATGCCACTGCACTTTTCAGCGTATCACCAGGCTATGTAGGACTTTCTATCACTCAAAGCTTTGGATTTGGGGTCCCCATGCTCATTTCAAGAGATGAAAACCATTCACCGGAAATTGAAGCGGCAATCGAAAATGAAAATTCAATTTTTTTTAACACCAATGACATTGAGGATTTTGCTGAAAAAATTTTGTTTTTTTATGAAAAAAAAATATCTTGGTTAAACAAAAGAAAAGCTATTTGTGACAATTGCAGAAGCTTTTACTCTATAGAAGCTATGGCTAATACTTTTTTAAATATAACAAAGAGTGAATAATGTTTTTTTTAATTAAGTTGAACTTTTTTATTTTGTTTTTTTTGTATTTTTATGCTTTCATAAAATTAATAAAACAAAAAATGGGATTTTCTCTCGGTATAATATGTGGAGTTCTATATTTTATTTTTATACCTGTTGTTGTTTTTGTTTTTACAGAAAAAATTGAAATTTTTACAATAGACTTTTCAAATACTAATTTAACAGATGTAAATTTATCCACAAATATTTACACATCACTTATATTGATGGCCTATCTTTATTCAATATTGATTTACATTTTTTTTTCGGAATTTTATAAAAAAGAAAGGATTCATTATTTTTTTAATAATCCTTCAGTCAATTGGAAATTTTATTTTTCAATATCTATTTTTCTTGGATTCATAATTTTTCTTGCAGCAGGTATTATGGAAGGGGGCAATTGGTATGTTAGCAGGGAAGAATTTTTCAAAAAAAGTGGAATTTTAGGACTGATACTAATAGATAGTTTTGCAGCGATGAAGATACTATTTATTGCATCTTTAATATATGAATATTATATCTATAAAAAACTTTCAACCATTATTTTTATCACTATTATTTTTTTATTTTCTGTAATAGATATTATAATGACTGGAAATAGGATATATGTATTTGTTGTATTCGCTATAGTTTTTATCGAGTTAATAAAAGCATATGCTGGAAAAATATTATGGATTATTGTTGCTCTTATACCTTTTGGTTACATGATGTCTATTTATAGACATATTCGTGGAAACCTTTTTATTGAGGGATTACCTACAGGAAGCGACTTATTCAGATTGATTCAAGAAACAATTGAAAAGGAACCTCCTGCTATAAAAAATTTTCTATTGGGTATAAGTGAGTCTGTAAATTTCAATGTTTTATATGAAATATTTCACCACACCACATTTCAAAATGCATTATGGGGAAGTACATTTATAAAAACTGTTGTTTTTTTTATCCCAAGATCATTGTGGCCTGACAAACCTTTAAGTATTACTCAGGTGGCGGGAAAATATTTTGCTCCACAGGCGGAACATTTATCCCTTGTAACAACTTTGATTGGAGAAGTACATATGAATTTTTACTTTTTTGGCATAGTTTTTTTACCTTTTATATTAATATTCACAAAGTTCCTCCTAGAAAAATTATTTAATCAAAATAATTTTACTCAAATATTATTATTTATTTTTGGATTATTGATTTTTAGAATGCCATATTCAGATATTTTATTGTTATCTTTTTTTGTTCTTTTTTACTATAAATTCATTTTAATTATAAAAAAGTTCGGAGTACAAATTATATGAATTTATTATTAACAAACCCTCAATCAAACCCAATAAAGGGATTACATTTTGAAAATCAAGCAATGTTAAACTTTCTGTCCACCCATTGTGAGTCAAACTTTTTGGAATTGTTATGAAAATCTTACTAATAGGCCCTTTGCCAAAACCAATCACCGGTGTAAGTCTAGCAAATCAAATAGTTGCAAACTATTTACCGAAATATACTAATACACAAGTAGATATTATCAATACAAGTTATAAAGTTTTGAAAGAAGATATTGGAAGATTTAGCATTAAAAAAATTTTACATTATCTCATACAATACAAAGAACTTCATAAAATTAAAAGAGCTAATAAAGTTTATATTACTATCGGTCAGACATTTTTTGGCGTAGTAAAATATTATCCATTTTTTTTAATAGCCAATATCTATAAAAAAGAAATCATAGTTCATGTTCACGGCAACCATTTATGGAAAGAGTACCTTGATTTGAATGGCATAAAGAAAAAAATCTTTTACAGTATACTGTCTATGGCAGAAAAAGGCATCGTGCTTTCAAAATCACTAGAAAAAAATATGCTACCTTTCATAGATAAGAAGAATATTTATATTCTTGAAAATTTTGTTGAGGATTTTTTGTTTGAGAAGATTAAACCTAAAAAATTTGATTGTTTAAAAATAATTTTTTTAAGCAATTTAATGGAAGAAAAAGGAATAATCGATTTACTTGAAGCATTAATAATATTAAAAAAACAAGGTGTTCCATTTCAAGCTAAAATAGCAGGAGGAATGGATGTTTCAATGCAAGATAAACTAAATGATTATTTTGAGCAATTAAAAAAGAATGTTGAATACTTCGGTTTGGTATATGGAAAAGAAAAAAAAGAATTATTAGATTGGGGAAATGTTTTTGTTTTTCCAACTTATTATAGTATGGAAGGGCAACCCATATCTTTATTCGAAGCTATGGCAACTGGCAATATTATCTTAACTACTCAGCATGCTGGAATACCCGATGTGTTTAAAGAAAATATCAATGGTTTTTATGTAGACAAACAATCCCCACTTTCGATTGCTAATAAACTAATTGAACTAGACAAAAACTTGCGGAGCTACAAATATATATCTGACAACAACATGAATGAAGCAAAAAGGAAATATAGGGTTGAAAACTTTATATTGAAATTAAATGACATTTTGGAAAAATAATGCAAAAATTAAACAGATTCAAACTTCCAAAAAAATTCCGAGGTCGTTCAAATTTAGTCGTGCAATTCTGGTGGTTTACTGATTTTTTTTTCTTTAAACTCTCTCCACAGGTCATGTATGGCTGGAGAAGATTTCTACTGCGTTTGTTTGGTGCAAAGATAGGCAAAGATGTCCTCATTCGTCCAAGTGTCACTATTACATATCCTTGGAAAGTTTCTATAGGCGATTACAGTTGGATAGGCGATAATGTAGAACTTTATAGTTTAGGGGAAATTAAAATCGGTTCAAATGTTGTCATTTCGCAAAAGTCGTATCTTTGTGCTGCTTCACATGACTACAATAAAGAAGATTTTCCTATATGGTCGAAGAAAATCACCATAGAAGATGAGTGTTGGCTAGCGACCGATGTTTATGTGGCTCCTGGTATTACGATAGGAAAAGGTACAATCGTGGGTGCGAGAAGTAGTGTATTTAAAGATTTACCTCCAGGAAAAGTGTGTGTCGGCTCTCCTGCGAAACCCATAAAGGACCGAGTGGTTGAAAAAAAATAATATTACGATCATAGGTGTAAATTTTTACCCTGAAGACAGTTCCACGGGTCTTTATACTACCCAAATGGCCGAGTATCTTTCGAAAAAAGACTACGAAGTCAGTGTCATAACCGGATTTCCCTATTACCCGGAATGGAAAATACGAAAAGAGTATAAAGATAAACCAAAGTATATTGTGGAAACAAAAGAGAATATAACGATATACAGATACAAACAATATGTTCCCACCAATCCGACATTCAAAACCAGAACCTTCCATCTTCTCGATTTTACATTAGGTAGTTTTTTCAACCTCTTCAAGATTGAAAAATGCGATCTTGTCATTTCCGTCGTGCCGTTTACCAGTACCATTTTTATTGGTAAGCTTCTATCTTGGCGAAAAAATGCCAAACTTTGGGCGCATATTCAGGATTTCGAAGTTGACGCAATTTTAGACAGCGGGATCGCATCAAATTCAACTGGCTTCAAAAAACTTCTTTTCACTCTACTTTTTGGAATAGAGAAAAAATTATTAGACAGTGCCGATATCACAAGCACCATCAGTTTTTCCATGATGGAAAAACTCAAAAGCAAAACAACAACACCCCATTACTACTTTCCAAACTGGATCGATGATGATTTTATCGATCCGAAAAAAGCGCAACGGCACCCCTATCTCGAAAGCGATCGGTTTAAAATTCTCTACTCTGGTAACATCGGTGCGAAGCAGGATTGGGATTTTTTTCTTCGCATCGTAAGACATTTTCAGAATCACTCGGATATTGAGTTTATCGTTGTAGGAGCGGGGGCCAAAAAAGAGTGGCTTGTCGAACAGACTAAAGAGATAGAAAACGTCATACACCACATGCCCGTGGAATACGAAGAACTTCCCGATCTGCTCTGCAGTGCCGATATGCATATACTTTTTCAAAAGAACGACGTCATCGATGCTGTCATGCCTTCAAAACTGCTGGGAATGATGGGAAGTAAAAAACCTTCGGTCGTTACCGGCAATGTGGCTTCGGAAGTGGCGACAGTATTTAAAAAATCGAATGGTGGACTTTTTTTCGACAGCAGCGATTTCGAAGGCGTCGTAGAAGCGATAAAAATGCTTTCGAAATCTCCCAACAGACGTGATCAAATGGGACGCAATGCAAGAGAATATATCATTGAACATTTCGCAAAAGAGAAAGTATTGAAAAACTTCGAGAAACAAATACAAAGTTTACTGCGCTGATATTGTGTAAAATCTTTCATCACTCGATAAGCTCAAATTAGTTACTATATAAATTTAAATAACTCATATTGGGAAAGATCACATTGAACAGATATATAGCAAAAATTATTCTCGTGTTTCTCGATATTTTGGCTATTTTTCTGTCAATCGTGACTGCCTATATATTTAGAACCCTCTTTGCTCCTCTTTTTGGAACACAGCATGCTGTACCAATGTCCTATTATACTGATTACTGGCCTGCCTATGGTGTCATTCTTCTGATGTTTTTCTACGAAGGCATTTATACACGCCGTTACGACTTTTGGCATGAAAGCAGACAGATACTCAAAGCGCTTTTTTTCTCATTTTTGATTGTCATGGCGATTCTTTCGCTTTCGAAGACTCCTTACAGCTATTCCCGAACTGTCATTGTTCTGGCTTTCGTTTTTATGTCGTTTTTCATTCCTCTTTTAAAAAACATTACCAAAAAGCTCCTTTTCAAAGTGGGAATATGGAAAAGAGCCGCCACTATATTCGGAGATGACACATTTATACGCGAGGAAATATTCGGAAACCCTTACCTGGGATATATCGAAGCGGATGAAAACAAATCCCAAACTGTATTTGTAAATTCGAAAGGATACGATGCCGAAAGATTGCGTGAAATCATCGATAAAGAGATTTCCAAAAGAAAAGAGGTCGTTTTCATTCCCCTTGTCAACAGTTACGATCTTACCCAGTCCATTATTTATGAATTAACCCATGCTAGAACCAATCTTATCGTCTTCCAAAACCGCCTCAAAAGCGTTCCACGACGTCTTTTTAAAACTTCTTTTGACTATGTCGTAAGTATTCTACTTCTTCCTCTACTGCTTCCGATTCTTGGGATAATTGCACTGTTGATAAAAAGGGAGGAGCCTCACGCCTCGATTCTTTTCAAACAGAAAAGATTGGGTGAAGGTGGCAAACTTTTCGTATGTTACAAATTTCGTACTATGGTAGAAGATGGCGATGAAATATTGAAAATCTATCTCGAAAAACATCCGGAAGAGATACAGTATTACAACAAATACCACAAATACATGAATGACCCCCGCATTACGAAAGTGGGAACTTTTTTACGTAAAACATCCCTGGATGAACTTCCCCAAATTTTCAACGTTCTAAAAAATGAAATGAGCCTCGTGGGGCCGCGTCCCTATCTGCCGGATGAAAAACAGAAAATGGGAGCAGCCGCCGAGACCATTCTTCTCGTCAAACCCGGCATTACCGGTCTGTGGCAGGTGAGCGGCAGAAGTGAGGTCGATTTCTTTCAGCGAATCGACATGGATGTCTGGTACATCAGAAACTGGAACCTGTGGATGGATATATTGATTTTGCTGAAAACCGTAAAGACCGTTATCGTCCGCGAAGGCGCATCTTGATTATGGAGAAACAACCAACATGAATGAAAAGAAAAATCCGTCCGAGAACGAACCCCAAATCGTCATGCCCTACGGCTATATGCCGTACTGCCTGCCGGAAGAAGAAAAAATAGATTTACGGGAATTGTGGGAAATTCTGAAACGGCGGAAAAAAACCGTTTGGCTGACAACTTTGTTATTCGGTATTCTGGCAGGCATTTACCTTCTTTTCGCGCAGCCAATCTACGAAGCGAAAGCGACCATAGCGATAGGCAAACAGCTTGTTAAAAAGAGTGACGGCACACTGGAGACCAAATATTTCGACAATGCCACGACTTTGAAAAAAATGCTCGATGTCAAATACGACACAGCGGGAAAATATCGGGATGACAATGTAACGACCTATGTCGCAAGCGTTGAGGTCCCTAAAAAAACGGAAAATTTTTTGACAATTACAGCGGCCGGTCCCGGAAACAAAGAGGCCGTCGCTATGCTGAAAAAACCGATTGACGAGATTCTTTCGAAACATCAAGTCTATATGCAAAGCATCCTTGACGTTGCCAAGCACAAAATGGAAACACTTTCGGAACAGTTGGAGTACTATAAAACCATAGAGCTGACACGATTGAAAAAAGAATTGGATCTTGTTCAAAAGATCGATCTGAAAAAGATCGACGACAAAATCGCTTTGATCAAAGAGACACAAATCCCCGCTTTGCAACAGAAAATCGACGAATCGAAAAAAGAGATTGAAGAAAAAAAGAAAAACATAGCCGATCTTCAAAGAAAAGTCGATGAAACAGCCAGAAAAGATCCGGCGCTCGCCGCCATGACATCGATGCAATTGGCCAATCTGCAAAACGATGTCGTTCGACTCTCCATGAAGATTATCGACTACCGGTCCAAAATAAAAGAGTTGAGAAAAATCACCATTCCAAACCTCGAAAAAGAGAAAAAGAAAATCGTTGAAAAGATCCTGCCCGCCAAAAAAGCGGCGATTAAAAAACTGGAGTCCATGACCATTCCGCAACTGGAATCTGAAATAGATGAACTGAAAGTCTCCATGAAACCTCCCTATATCGAACAGACCGCCATTGTAGGCAAAATCTTCACACACGACCATCCGGCAAAACCCAAAAAGAAACTGATCCTTGCCGTTTCGTTGATTACCGGTTTGATGCTTGGTGTTTTCCTGGCGTTCTTTTTGGAGTTCCTAGGAAAAGAGAAATAGAAGGGGAATCGTATTGAAAAAAATTTTCGTCACCGGCGGGGCCGGCTACATCGGATCGCATACATGCGTGGAACTGCTGAATGCAGGATACGACGTCGTCGTTTACGACAACCTGAGTAACGCCAGTATCGAGGCGCTTCGGCGGATAGAGAAGATTACAGGCAGACCCGTGACATTCATCAAAGGGGACATAAGAGACGCCAAAATGCTTGAGAGCGCAATGCAAGGATGCGATGCGATCATCCATTTCGCGGGCCTCAAGGCTGTGGGGGAGTCGGTCGAGAAGCCACTGGAATATTACGACAACAACGTCTGCGGAACTCTGTGCCTGCTTGAGACGATGAAAAAAATAGGTCTGAAAACCATCGTCTTCAGCTCTTCGGCGACCGTGTATGGCGATCCCGATTTTCTCCCTCTGACGGAAGATCATCCGCTCCGCACCACCAATCCGTACGGCCAGACGAAGCTGGTCATCGAAGAGATGCTGCGCGATCTTTTCCGATCGGACGAAAGCTGGCGCATCAGCATCCTGCGCTATTTCAATCCCGTGGGTGCGCATGAGAGCGGACTCATCGGCGAGGATCCTCAGGGTATCCCCAACAACCTGATGCCTTTCGTATCGCAGGTGGCGGTGGGACGCCGCGACCATCTGAATGTTTTCGGCGGCGACTACGAGACCCACGACGGAACGGGTGTACGGGACTACATCCATGTGATAGACCTGGCTCTGGGCCATTTGAAAGCGCTCGAATCGCTCGAAAAACCCCAGTGCGAAGCGATCAACCTCGGCACCGGAAAGGGCTACAGCGTCCTGGATGTGGTCAAAGCGTTCGAAGAGGCATCGGGACGGAATGTCCCCTACAAAATCGTCGGAAGACGGCCCGGAGACATCGCCTCATGCTACGCCGATCCTTCCAAAGCCAAAGAGCTGCTGGGCTGGGAAGCGACAAGAGATATGCGGAAAATGTGCGAAGACACTTGGCGGTGGCAATCGAACAACCCGGAGGGATACGCAGACTATTGAAAATCGAGAATGGATAATTGAGAATTGGAAATAGGATACTCGGAACTTTTCGTTCTGGTTCTGCTCGGCTGTGAAATATTCGAAAGCTGGTGGCAGCACGATGGTACTCTTGGAGGGGTACTGGTGAAGATTCGGTACCATTTCCACACCCATCTTTTTTTGCTGTTTGCGATGCATCCATCATTTTGGTTCCTTCTTTTTCTTTTTGTCGCCCGCGGTTTTCACGGGACGCTGCTTGGCCTGATACTGGTCATGAAAGCTTCCGATATCGCCTTCAAACTCTGGATCGTCAAAAAGATCGACGAAGATGCCCTTTCACCCGATTTCCGTGCAATGCTCGCCATGCCGCTTTCACCATGGATGCCATGGATAAATGTGGTTATCTACCCCGCTTTGCTGGCATTGTCCCTGCAAACCTGATACAATATTTCATGATCAATGGTCGGGGAGGTTCACAGGTTGACAAAAAATTCCCAAAATTGATACAATAGTCCCATCAAAACAATCTGACATTTTACTGTTTACTGTGCCACGGCACTTCTACAATCCTGCCAGAATTCTGCAAAATTACAATTCACAAAGAGAAGGAATCATGAGCGAAACCTCCAACCGTACCAACAACAAGCGAACCCATATCCCGGTGGAAGGATACAAGATCGAAGATCTTCGTCAAAAGAGCCTGGAAGAGCTGATCGCCATCGCCAAAGAGCTGGGTGTCGAAAACCCCAACGAGCTCAAGCGCCAGGATCTGATGTTCGAGATCCTCAAATCGCAGGTGAGCAAAGGCGGCTACATCCTCTTTACCGGTATTTTGGAGATCACGAACGAGGGGTACGGTTTCCTTCGCGCCATGGACGCCAACTTCTCCAACTCCAGCAACGACGCCTATGTCTCGAGCACCCAGATACGCAAATTTGCTCTCCGAAACGGTGACGTGGTCACGGGCCAGGTGCGCCCGCCAAAAGAGCAGGAGCGCTATTATGCGTTGCTCAAAATCGAGGCGATCAACTACATGCCCGTCGCCGAGAGCAAGAATCGGCCGCTTTTTGACAACCTCACGCCGCTCTATCCCCAGGAGAAACTCAAACTCGAATACAACCCGACCAAACTGACCGGCCGTGTTCTGGATCTTTTCACACCCATCGGCAAAGGTCAGCGCGGTCTTATCGTTGCCCCTCCCCGCAGCGGCAAGACAGAACTGATGAAAGAGCTTGCCCACGGCATTACGCACAATCATCCCGAAGTGGAGCTCATCGTCCTGCTGGTGGACGAGCGCCCCGAAGAGGTTACCGACATGGAGCGAAGCGTACGGGGCGAAGTCTACAGCTCCACTTTCGACCTGCCGGCACAAAATCATGTGCGTGTAGCGGAACTGGTCATCGAAAAAGCCAAACGTCGCGTCGAAATGGGCAAAGACGTTGTGATTCTTCTCGATTCCATCACCCGCCTCGCTCGCGCCTACAACACGGTCACCCCAAGCTCCGGCAAAGTCCTCTCGGGCGGTGTGGACGCCAACGCCCTGCACAAACCCAAGCGTTTCTTCGGCGCCGCGCGGAACATCGAAAATGGCGGCAGCCTGACCATCATCGCCACCGCCCTTGTCGATACCGGCAGCCGCATGGACGAGGTCATTTTCGAAGAGTTCAAGGGAACGGGCAACAGTGAAATCGTCCTCAGCCGCGCCATCGCCGACCGCCGCATCTATCCGGCCATCGACATCATCAAGTCGGGCACGCGAAAAGAGGAGCTTTTGACCGACCCGAACACGCTTCCTAAAATATGGGCGCTGCGTAATGCGATGCACCAGATGGACGAAGTGGAAGCCCTCAAATTTCTCTACTCCAAAATGCTCAAGACCAAAAACAACGAGGAGTTTCTGAGCATCATGAATGAAGGGGCGTGATTTTGAAATTGACAATTGATAATGCAGGATTGATAATTGTGTGATGATCGAGAATATCCCATGGCAGGCGAATCATTTCGGTTTGAAGAACTTATCAAGCTTCTTACTTCTATAATCGAAACTGCAAAGCAGACCGCTCGATGAATTGTTTATTGTCAATCATCAATTTTGGAGAATGAATAGTGTCACAAGCGCTCGCACTCAAATACCGCCCCCGCCGCTTCGAAGACCTGATCGGACAGGATTCCATCTCCCAGACGCTGGCGATGGCACTGGATCAGAACAGGCTGGGACACGCCTATCTCTTTTCCGGGCTACGCGGCAGTGGAAAAACCTCGACGGCACGCATCTTTTCCAAAGCGCTCCTGTGCGAAAACGGCCCGACCTCCAAGCCATGCGACACCTGCGAACAGTGCCGCATGGCCAACGAGGGACGGCACATCGACATCATCGAGATGGATGCCGCCTCCAGCCGGAAAATCGACGATATCCGCGACCTCATCGAACATACCAAATACAAGCCCTCCGTGGGCCGCTACAAAGTCTTCATCATCGACGAAGTGCATATGCTCACGAAGGAGGCGTTCAACGCCCTTCTCAAGACCCTGGAAGAGCCGCCTGAATTCGTCAAATTCATCCTGGCCACGACCGACCCGCTCAAGCTTCCCGCCACGATTCTCAGCCGCACCCAGCATTTTCGCTTCAAGAAAATCGCCAAACCGCTGGTCATCAAGCATCTGGAGCATATACTCAATTCTGAGAAGATCGCTTTCGAACCCGAAGCTCTCGACATTCTGGCACGCAGCGGCAGCGGCTCTTTGCGCGATACGCTGACGCTTCTGGACCAGGCCATCGTCTACTCCAAAAGCCACGTGGATGTCACGACGGTGACCCAGATGCTCGGCATCATCGATCCCGAATTCCTGGAGAAACTTTTCGATGCCGTTTTGCAAAAAGAGGAAGAGAGGCTGCGGGAGTATCTCAAGGATCTCGAAAACTACGAAGCGGAGATGGTGATCGACGAAATGAGCCTCTTTCTGAAAGAGAAACTCCTGCAGAACGATCCGAAATTCTCCCCGATGCTGCTTGAACGCTTCTACCACATTCTGGCCGAAGCGAAACCCCTGCTGGCACTGGGCACCGACGGCGATTTCGTCCTCTCCCTCACTCTCTTCAAACTCGTCGAAGCCATGAACATCAAGCAGATCGACGAGATGCTCGAGATGCTCGAAGAGGAGCTTGCCGGAATGAAACCGGCGACAGGAGGCATAGAACAGGTTGCGGTGAACAGGGAAACGAAATCGGCCCGAAGCCCAAAACCCTCAGCCAAAAACCAGCCATCCGATCAGCACCCTTCCCTCACCAATCGCCCATCGGGTCTACAGCCCGACAACGCTCTCCGCTTCAAAAAACTGGTCGAAAAGCTCTACGACCGCAACGCGGAACTGGGCAAAGCGTTCGAGGAGAGCATCGAGTTCGTCGACTTCAAAGAGGGAGTACTCTCGTGGGCAAGCCATGCGGAGGGGAAAAACAGGGAGCTTCTTAAAACCCATTTCGGCATCGTGCGCCATATCGTGCAGGACGTTTTCGGTGTCGGCACAAAAATATCGCTGGTCAAATCGGAGAATCCGGCGCCCCCAAAGCGTGAAGCTCCTGCGCAGGAGCTTGAAACGGACACGGATACCTCCGGGCCGGAAGAGACCCAGAGCGAAGACGCCAACGGCGCTACCCATACCGGTTCGATGATCGAAGATATCGACTGCAACAGTGCCGGATGCGTTACGGGAAACTGCAGCGAAGAGGAGCCGAGCAGGGAGTATGACGCCAAGGATATTCTCAACGACCCGATGGTCAAGCGGGCACAGGAGCTTTTCGGCGCCAAAAAGATCGTTATCCGTTCCAAAGTGTAGCCAGGAGAGTGCCGTGCTGCGCACCCTTTTTCTGCTGACGGTCTCGCTTTTTCTGACGACAGGATGTGCGCCCAAACAACCCGCAGTTCCGAAGATCTCCGTATCGCTCGAGGGTTTCGTCTGCCAGGCACCCCCACCCCTCACCGACTCTCAACGCAAAAGGCTCTATATCGATTTTCTGGCCCATCGGTACGCCCCGTGGCTGACGGATGAACTCAACGCCACCGGCTCGGAAGCCACATGGGCCGTCGATTTTTTCAAAAAGAGGTCACTGTACGGTGAAAACAGGCTGCCCCTGCCCAAAAAACGACTCAACGGATGGATCACCAATGCAAACTACAGCGCATTCAACACGCTCAAACGGCATGCCATCGTCATCCACCCCACCTCTTTGAGACTCCTGCCGACGCACCGTCCCGTCTTTTTCGATCCCACACAGCCGGGCGAAGGGTATCCGTTCGACTACAACCAAAACAGCACCGTCAAAGCGATGACACCGATCATCGTCTCCCATGAGAGTCTGGATGGCGGCTGGCTCTTCGTTCAAACCCCTTTCGCACTGGGGTGGCTGCCCCTGCGTGATGTCGCCTATGTTTCACAATCAGAGATCGATCGTATCATGGCTCTTGCGAACGTTGTTCTGCTCAAAGAGGAGACGCCGATTTATGACGCGAACCAGAGTTACCTTTTCCGCGCCAAAATGGCGACACTGTTCCCATCAAGCGGTACGGAATCCTCTTTGTATGCCATCCTGGTTCCCAAAAAGGAGGGCACGAGCCTTCGTCTGGAGCTGTCGATGCTTCCCAAAGCTTTCAGCGCACCGATGCCCCTGAGGATGGATAAGGCGGAAATCCGCCGCGTTGCCGAGGAGTTACTGGGCGAACCCTACGGATGGGGCGGTATGGCGGAAGACCGCGACTGTTCGGCCATGACACGGGACTTCTTCGCACCGTTTGGCATCTGGCTGCCGCGCAACTCCAAGCAGCAGGCACGGGTGGGAAAAGTGATCGATCTATCGAACCATTCAACGGCAAGCAAAGAGAGAGTCATCGTCGAAAAAGGTGTGCCTTTTCGTACCCTTCTCTATCTGCCCGGACACATCATGCTCTATGTGGGCCACAAAAACGGCAGAGCCTATGTCATGCACAATCTTTGGGGTATCCGCACCAAAGGAAACGGCCGCTATATCATAGGCCGGGCCGTCGTCACCGATCTCTATCTGGGCAAGAACCTTCTCAACGCCGACACCGGCGCGCTGCTGATCAAAAGAATCGTTTCGATGAACATTGTCGGGCAATGATTTTTAAACGAAGCTTCGCTCCTCTTTGAATGTGGTTTATCTTTGCAAGGGAGCGATATCGACCCGCTTTCCTTTCTTGTACCGTTTGCAGTACTCCACGATCATGCCATGAAAAAGGGCGTAGATCTGCGCCCTTGGCTGCGTCGGAAAGAGTGCCCTCACTTTGATATCGTAATCTTTGAGTCCTTCGATCAGCCACGCCTGGATGCCTCTGTAATCTTCGAACTCGTATTCCAAGGCCCTCAGCAAGGCGGCGGTATAGGCATCCACGACCATCGCTTCCCGATAGCAGGCGTAGTTCAAAATGGCATCCGCCGTCTCTTCGCCGATCCCCTTTTTGCCAAGAAGCCAATGACGGTCCACCTCGACCTGAAACGTTTCAAAATCTCCGAATTTGTCGCCGATGGCCTGATTGAGCAGTTTGAGGCGTTTGGCCTTGGTGTTGTAGAAACCGGCGGGTTTGATCGCTTCCCGCAAAAGCGCTTCATCGAGCCTCGCCAAACCTTCGATAGAAAGAGCATCGAGTGCGCGAAGGTTCTGTAGCGCCGCTTCCACCTTCTGCCATTTCGTGTTCTGCGTCAGCACGGCCCCGATGACCACTTCGTAGGTGCCGCTGCTTGGCCACCACCATGGATCTCTCTCCTGCACCGGTAAATTTTGCGCGTGCAACGCTTCAAGAAGCTCGTAACTGCTTGTCATTTCAACTCTTTATGCTATTATTAAATCGATGAGTAGAAATTTGTTGTGGTCGACGGGGTGGCAAACCCTCAGTCTCAAACGACAAAGAGGGGCTTCGCCCCGTTCCAAAGACAAACGACTCATTCCTCTTTTCTAGCCTTCAAAGAGACTTGTATCTCCCCATCGTCGTAACACCGGATTTTATAGGCGTCAACCGCCCGCCCGTTTTCGAACGTCGCCACGATCATTTGCAAAATCGTACGGCACTTGTCGGGAACCTCGAACCGTCCCGGAAGCCCCGTCAAGAAACGCTCGATCGGCACTTTCGCGTCCATGCCGATCACATTGTCCCGGCATCCGGTCAGGCCGATGTCGGTCACATAGGCGCAGCCGCAATCGATTACCAGGTCATCGCTGCCTACATGCGTATGGGTCCCGACGATGGCACTCACCCTCTCGCGAAGCATCATTAGAAGCGCCCTCTTTTCGCTGGTTGCTTCCGCATGCATGTCGATGAAAATATATCGGACACCTTCAAAGACGAGAACATCTACGATTCTGTTGGCCGCGATAAAGGGGTTGTCCACCATCGGCATGGCGAAATGGCCCATCACATTGACCACGGCGAGCTTTTCCCCGCCGATTTCAAAGATCCTGACACCCCGTCCGGGAACCCCGTCCGGATAGTTGACGGGGCGAAGAAGCGGGAGCGATTCGAGCAATCCTCTGATCTCTTTTTTGTCCCAGGTATGGTTGCCCCCCGTCATCACGTCGATGCCAGCCGCAAAAAGCTCTTTGGCGTTTTTTTCCGTCAGCCCGAAGCCGTGGCTGGCGTTTTCGTAGTTGGCCACGACAAAATCGAGCCCCTCGCTCTCACGAAGTTTCGATACGAAGCGTTTCACCATCTGCCGTCCCGGCCGCCCGACGATGTCGCCGATGAAACCTATTTTCATGTGCGCTCCTTCGGAGCGGAAGATGGCGATTGGTGATGAGTGATTAGTGATTTGATATTCATAAATTTTTAGTTTTCAACTTTTAGTTTTTAGTTTTTTAGGGTACTCGAAAAGAATCGTATGCCCTTTCATCCGGCACGCTTCTTCCCATTTGGAGGTATCAAACGTGATGGCCACGATACCCGCCGTCGGGATATTCTCTATCGCAATGTCCCCCAGAATGTTGGCCAGCATCGTCAAGCCGGGATTGTGACCGACGACCATGACCTTTTTCGCATTTGCCGGAAGCTGGCAGACAAGATAGAGCAGTGCCTGGGCAGATGCCTCGTAAATACGCTCATCCCAGACAATCTTCTCTTCTTCGTAACCCAGTTTTTCCGCCACGATCTTCGCCGTCTTCTTTGCCCGCTTGGCCGGCGAAGCGACGATCAGATCGGGATGGATACCGAGTCCGGCCAGATATTCGCCCATCAAAGGCGCATCCTCCTTTCCCCGTCTGTTCAGGGGGCGATCGAAATCGCTCAATTCCGGATCGTCCCAGCTCGATTTGGCATGGCGCAGGATGAAGAGTTCTTTCATTTCGGTTTTCTCCTAGGGAAGGATATCGAATGCATGTTCGACATTGATTTTTCCATATCCGTAATAATCGTTTCTGCCGTCGTTTCCGTAAGATTTTTCGCCGATCTTGTCCGCACTCTCTTCCAGAATGGCCATGATCTCTTCCCGCGTCAGATCGGGATTTGCTTCCAGCATCAGCGCGACGACGGCTGTGACGATCGGTGCAGCGGCCGACGTTCCGCCAAAAGCGTTTTCATCGTTGTAGAGAAGATAGTTCGCGCGCAATGTGGCCATGCCGGCATCATCCATCTGATCGAGTGTCGTGATCCCGATATGTTCCCCGCCCGGAGCCATCAGGTCGAGTTCGGGACCGTAGTTGCTGTAGGTTGTTCGAAGGTTGTTGATATTCGTCGCACCCACCGCCAGTACTTCCGGAATGGAAGCCTCGTCGTTGCCGATCGGTTCATCTTCGTTGCCGGCGGCAAAGACGATGACGGTGCCTTTCCCGTTTCGTCCGTTTTTCGCCAGGTCGACGATGGCCTCTTCGACCAGTTGGGGCACGTCCCCGCTTCCCCAGCTGCAGTTGACCACATCCACACCCCACTCTTTCGCCTTCTCGAAAGCTTCGTAGATCTGCGACGCACTGATGTTCGCACCGAATGGGAGCTTGATAAAATAGATTTCGGCATCCGGTGCGATGCCGCTGAGCCCCAGCGTGTTGCTTCTGGCGCCTATGACACCCGTCACCTCGGTGCCGTGGTTCTGGGTATCGTAGAATGGGCGCACATCGCTGCTATGCGTTTCGACATTGTAGGTTTTTTTGACCGCGCCGAAAAGATCTTCGTGATCCACATCGAGTGCATCGTCGATGATGGCGACCTTCACGCCTTTGCCCGTGTATTTCTGTGTCGGCAGCGGATGAATGTGTGCATCGGGGTCGGGATTGATGCCATAGGAGGCGTTCAGTTTCTGGTAGAAAGAGGCATCGTAGTGAAAATACCACTGCTGCGGGTAGAGGGGGTTTTCGTCGTAAGAGAGCGTAGGGGGCGGAGGCATCACGATCGGATGATCGTTCGACGGATCGGAACTGTAGGAAGAGCCGCCCCCGCCGCATCCGTCCAAAAGCAGAAGAAGCGAGAAGACCGGCGCCAAAAGAGCGATCCGTTTCATCGTAGTCTCCATCGCTGCATGATATCCGGCTGGGCGTAGATGACAGAAGGGTTCAAAGAGAGTGCGTTGGCCACATCCAGGGCCGCTTTGGGCGAACGGGTCTTCAAAAGATAAAGGCCGTCGCGGTACTTTCGAAGTATTTGCACATCCGTGTTTGCCAAAATCGCATCGATCGAGGCCTCCGGCGCGATTTTGACGACCAGACGGTTCGGTATCAGGATCTCGGTACCCTTCGCCGTTTTGAACGCAAGAGGCGCAGCGCTGCCGCGCAAACGGACCGATCCGTCGGGCAGGGGCGTCAGTTCGACCCGCTTTCCTTTATGGATATAGAAATATTCTCCGCCGACCGCAAAAACGGCACACAGAGAAAACAGGAGAGTTTTTTTGATCATAGCAGACTTTTCTTGGATGATATTTGTTTTTATATCGGCATTTTCACTGTTTCCTCAACGATTCCAGCACCGTGGCGATCAGATCGTCGTCGTCCCGGCTGCGTGCCTTGAGATACTCTTTTTTTTCGTCATTATACTGTATCGTGATGTTTTCGTTGTAGTTGCTGATCCGTTCGACACCCTTTTGAGCCGCCAGGACTTTGATGGTAACCAGGTCGAGAAACTGCCGCGTCGGCAGGTCGGGTTTGCCGAAACGGTCCTCGATTTCGCTCTCGATCTCGATAACGTCGTGCGGCTCGCTGCATCCGCTGAGCCTTCGGTAAAGCTCCAGACGCACGCGATCGTGTGGAACGAGTTCGTCGGAGATATAGGCGGTGATCGAGAGTTTGACCTCCACACTTTGGCGCTTGGGCATCGCTTCGTGAGTTAATGTACGGATGGCGTCTTCGAGCATCTTCAGATAGAGAGCGTATCCGATCTGCTTGATGTGGCCGCTCTGGCTCTCGCCGATCAGGTTGCCGCCGCCGCGAATCTCCAGGTCGTGGTAGGCCAGTACCGCCCCGCTGCCCAGGAAGCTGTTGGATTCCAAAGCTATGAGCCGCCGTTTCGCCTGCTCGCTCAAAGCCTCCTTGTTCTCCACCAGAAAATAGCAGTACCCCTCCACTTTGCCCCGTCCTACGCGCCCGCGCAGCTGGTGCAGGTCGGCCATGCCGAAGCGGTCGGCTCCGTCGACGATCATTGTGTTGACCTTGGGCAGGTGGATGCCCGACTCGATGATGGAGGTCGAAAGCAGCAGGTCGTATTCGCCCGCCTCGAAGCGGAGCATCTCCTTCTCGGTCTGGGCCGCCGTGATCTTCGAGTGGAGTATCAGGATGCGAAGCTTCGGCAGAATCTCCAGAATTTCCGCCTTCTTGCTCTCGATGCCGGCGATGGAGTTGTAAACATAGAAGATCTGCCCGCCCCGGCGCAGCTCGCGCATCACCGCCTCCTTCACCACCGTTTCGTCGAAACTCTTGACGAAGGTGCGCACCCCTTTGCGCTCCGTCGGCGGGGTGCGCAGTTCGCTGTATCCCTTGATTTTGGATAGCGCCATGTTGAGGCTGCGGGGAATCGGTGTGGCGCTCATGGAGAGCACGTGCACATCGGCGCTCATCTTTTTGAGGGCCTCTTTCTGCTTGACGCCGAATTTGTGCTCCTCGTCGATAATCACCAGTCCCAGGTCGGCGAATTTCGCCCCAAGCAAAGCGTGGGTGCCGATCACCAGGTCGAGTTCGCCTTTTTCGAGACCTTCGAGAATCTGCCGTTTGTGCTTGGCTGTCGTGAAACGGTCGAGTTTGTCGATGCGCACCCCAAAAGGCTCCAGTCGCGCTTTGACGCTTTTGTAGTGCTGGGCGCTCAGGAGGGTTGTCGGCACGACGAAGACGCTCTGGTACCCCGATTTCGCCACAGCCAAAATGGCGTTCATCGCCACCTCGGTCTTGCCGAATCCCACGTCGCCGCTGAGCAGCCTGTCCATCACCCGCCCGCTGGAGAGGTCGGCGAAAATCTCCTCCACCGCCGTCACCTGGTCGGGGGTGTACTCGAATCCCGCCGATGCCCTGAACCGGGCCAGCTCCGGGAAATCGGTCCGTATCACCGCCCCTTTGATCAGCATCCGTTTCGCCGACATGCTGACGATCTCGCCGGCGATGGCAAAGAGGCGCTCCTTGACTTTCGCCTTGAGCTTGCCGAATCCCCCTTTGCCCAGGCGGTCGAGCACCGGCAGGGTGCCCCCCTCGGCGATATAGCGGTCGATCATGTCGAGGTTTTCGACCGGCAGCAGCAGCGTATCGTCGTTTTGGTACTGGATATGGACGAAATCCCGCACGGCGCCAAGCACCTGGTGGGGTTCGATCCCCTTGAAGATGCCGACACCGTAGTTTTCGTGCACCACGTAATCGCCCGGTTTCAGGTCGTCCAGCAGTATCGTGGGCCGTTTGACGGCCCGTTTTCTGAAAGGTTTGTTGAGGGAGACGATGATTTTGTCGGGTGTCAGCAGATTGACGATCCCCTCGTCTTTGACGACGGTGGCTTTGGCGATCTCTTTGATGGGGCTTCGACGCACCAGCGCTTCGTTGGCGGCGACGATAACCAGTTTGCGATCGGGATAGTTGTCGGTCAGAAGATCGACATTGATCGGCTCGATCGCCTTGATACGTGTCGTTTCGGGAACGACGGGCACATCGAAACGCTCCCTAGGCAGGGCGTTGAGTGCGTGTTCGTAGGCAAAGGCCACCTCGCCGGAGAGATCCTTCGCCGCAACGATTCTTCTGCCCGATGCCAGATCCTGTGCCAGATCCTCCAGATACCAGAGCCCCAGGGAGGAGACATCCTTGACGAAGACATCGCTTTCGCTCTCTTCGCACCGTTTCTGCAGCGCCTCGAAGGCCGCTTTCTGAAGCGAAAAAAGCGCCGGTTCGATCTCGATTCTCTCGATCTCCTCGTTCTTGTCGGATTTCTGGGTCTCCACCTCGAAGGTACGGATGCTCTCGACCTCCGTATCGAAAAGGCTGATACGCCACGGCTTTTCACTGCCCGGGCTGAAGATATCGATGATATCGCCCCGCATGGAAACCTCCCCCTTCGCCTCAACGACGTCGACGAAGGTGTATCCCCAGGCGTAGAGTCTCTCCTTGAGACTCTTTAGATCGATATCTTCGCCGAATTCGACAAAAAAGGTTTGCAGAAGCTCCGGTTTGGGCAGAGGATAAAGAAGCGTATGAAACGGCGCGATCAGCAACACCCCGCTCCCTGTTCTTGATTTCCGATTCCCGATTTCCGCATAGTAGCGTTTCAGCGCATCGTTCAGCGCGAAAAGCTCCTCCTGCCAGCTGCGAAGATCTTCGCCCCAGGCGGCTCTGAAATCGGGAAGCACCCTCGCGGTGATGCCGTGGAGTTTCGCTACCGTGGCGGCACTCTGCGCCTCTTTGTCATCCTCGACGAGCAGGATGTCGGGGATCTTCCGCTTTTGAAAATAGTCGTAGAGATTCGCTTCGATCATTGGGTTGCCGTATCCTTGTTGATTTTGAACGCTTCGATGCTGCCGCGACAGACGCCGGTATCACTCTGATCCACCTCAAGAGCCCAGATGTCGCCGATAACGGTGCCGCCCAGATAGACCTCCGCCGCGTGCACTTCACCGTGAATCACGGCCCCTTTGGCGACGATGACATAGCTTTTGGCTTCGACATTTCCCAGCACCTCGCCATCGACATGGACCCCTCCGGCGCTGCGGATATCTCCTGTTACGGTCGTTGCTGGTGCGATGACGGTGGTAGGGCCTGTGCGGCCATATGACTCACCAGTGCGATGAAAGATTCCCATGGTACCTGTTTCACTTTCCTGAAGATGGAGCGGTATCTCTCTTTTTTCCATCGGATAAACCAGTACGGGTTGACGGGCCGTGTCAAAAAACGTATTTCGTAATGCAGATGGGGCGCCGTGCTGAGCCCCGTATTGCCGCTCAGTCCGATGAGGTCTCCCTTGACGAGTGTGTCTCCTTTGTGGACACTCCTTGTTTTCAGATGCCCGTAATAGGTCTTGAAACCGAAACCGTGATCGACGATGACGAGATTGCCGTAGCCGCTTCGCTTGTGGTATCCCGAATATTCGACCACCCCGTCTGCCGTCGTCCAGACCGGATTGCCCCGTTTCGCCCGCAGATCGATGCCGGGATGAAACTCACGGCTCTTTCGTATCGGATGCCTGCGCCATCCGAAAGCGCTTGTCACACCCTCCATCGGCAGGGGCTCCCCGTTGGGTACTATCGAAAAGAGCAGGGCGATCTGGGCGGCCGAGAGCGTGACGTTTTCGAGCCGGGTCGATGTCGAAAAGTTCGTATCCGGCTTTTGACCGACCAGAACCTCCAGGTCGCTGAGCCGGTCTCCGAGACGATCGAGCTCGCGCTGACGCACCTCGATGTGCCGATTGAGCGTCGAAATATTGTGTTCCAGCGTCCCGATCTGCCTTTCAAGGACCTTCTGGCGGAGTTTCGCTTCGTCGTACGCGTCTTCGAGCCACTCGAGATAGAACCATGTCGCCGCCCCCGTTACGACAAGACCCCCGATCACCGCCAGTCCGATCCCTTTGACGATCTGTTTGAGCGTGTACTGCCGGAACGTCTTCGTATCGGTGATCGTGACAAGGAATCTGTTTTTCACGCTTAGACTTCAAATCTTTTCAAGAATGCCTCGGCCACGAGGAACGACCCGAATACCAGATAATTCTCCGTGGGTGTCACACCCCGGAATCTGCTAACATCAAGACCGGCATGTGACGCGGCTTCGGCGAGCTTCTCAGGCGCCATGGCGCGATCGCTTTCGATAGCGATGATCTCCAGACGTTTGACGACAGGCTTTAGAGTCTTCAGTATCGCTTCGGCATCTTTGTCGCTCAGGGCATTGTATACCAAAACCACCTTCTTCCCGTCAAGGGCTTCGGCGACACGCCGGGCACCGAGCAGGTTGTGCCCCACATCGAGCACGACATTGGGGGCAATCCGTTCGAACCGTCCCCTCATACGCACCGCCGCCAGCGCCTCCCAGGGAACCGGATCTCTTGTTAGCAGGGTGTATGCGGCGGCGGCCGTCATCGCGTTTTCACGGTAAAAGTCGGGCCATCCGCACTTTTTGGCCACTTTCTTGATCTCGTGGCGGCAGGTCGCGTTACAAAGCGTTCGGGCACGAAAAAGCGCCACCCCTTTTTTGGAAGCGATCTCTTCCGCGACTCTGCAGACGAGCGGATCGGTCTGAGGGGCCAGAAGAAGCCGCTTTTGAACGCTTCGGATCTTCGTGGCGGCGATCTCTTCGATCGTCTCTCCGAGAAAGGCCTGATGGTCGATGCCTACCGGCGTCACCACCGTCAGCGAGTTCGGAACCACGCTTGTGGCGTCGAACTCCCCGCCGAGTCCCGCTTCAAGAACGATAAACTCCAGCGATTCAAAGGCGACAAGAGCCAGCAGAGTGGTATACTCGAAGTAGCTCAGCGTTTCGGCTCTTTCCGGGGCGAGCCATTTCATCAGTTTCCGGTGAGCGCGCTGCAGTGTCGCATCGTCCGCATCTTTCCCGTCGATCCAGATACGCTCGTTGAATTTCACAATATGGGGAGAGCTGTAGTGGCCGACGTGCGCCCCTTTTTGCCGCAGCATCGTCGCCAACATCCGGCCCGTGCTCCCTTTCGCGTTGGTTCCTACCAGATGCACGACGGTTCCGAGCCGCAGATGGGACTCGACCTCCCTGAAGGCGCCGGGCATGCGTGCCAGATCGATCCGGTCGTAGTAGAGAGGTTTCGTCGCGAGAAAATCGGAAAGATTCTGTTCCATCAGGCTGCGATTTTGTTGCGACCGCCCTCTTTGGCCTGGTAGAGATTCTCATCGGCCCGTTTGAGCATCTCTTCCATGCTTGCATTGGAGACCCTGTCGGCGACGCCGCCGCTGATCGTGATCGGGATGCGCTCGCCCTTGTACATGAATTTGCTCCTGGAGACCACATCTCGCAGTTTTTCAGCGAAGCGCATGGCTCCCTCGCGGCCGGTCTTGGGCAGGACCACGAGAAACTCCTCGCCACCCCACCGTCCGACGAAATCGACCTCCCGGCTGTAGCGGCGCAGCATCTTACCGAAAGAGGCCAGCACCACGTCGCCCGCATCGTGCCCGTAATTGTCGTTGACCGCTTTGAAGTGGTCGATGTCGAAAAGGACGACGGCGTAGTTGTCCCCGTAGCGCTTGAATGTCGCCTCCTGTTTTTTGATGAAATCGTCGATGGCCCGGCGGTTCGGCAGTTTCGTCAGGGTATCGGTTCCCGATTTTTTCCGCTCTTTCCGCAGCGCCTCTTCAAGTATTCGCACCTTTTGACGCAGTTCGGCGATCTCTTCCCTGCTCTTTTTCATCTCGTCGCCCAGTACCCGCGTCTCCGTCTCGAGCGACGTCGCGATGGAGCGTAGTTTGGTGTGGATCACTTCGAACGAATCGCTTTTTAGATTGACGTCGCCGAGCTCTCCCTGGATTTTGCAGATGGCGTCGTAGTTGTTCTCTCCGCAGTCGATCACTCTCACCAGCGCCATGTTGATATGTTCGATGATCGAATCGATTTCGCTCATCTGCGTCGTCACCGCTTTCTTGTCGAGCTCGATCCGCTTTTTGATGATGTAGCGGACATCCTCGATCATCGCCTGCGAAGTGAGAAGTTCGGGGTTGGAGCGGATCTGGGCACTGATCGTCGCGATCTCGTCGTTCATGCCCGAGGCGATGGAGGGGGCAAGGGCCGCGACGAGTATCTGCGCGACGATCGTAAAATCGCCTCCGCCTCCGCTGTAGGATTTCAGGCACTCCGCCAATCCGTTGACCATTGTCTCGAGATCATCGGTTTCGGTCGCGCAGTAGGGGGAGATCTTTTTCAAGAAGCTGTCGTCATACTCCATGACGAAGCGGTTCCAGTGGTCGCGGATTTCGTCGATTTCACTCTTCGTCAGATAGGCCGCGATCTTTTTGCCGTCCCGGGCCGCCATCTCCGCGGCTTTCCTGTTGTGAAGCATCGAAACGGCCTGCAGCAGCCGCTTGATTAGAAGGACATACGCCTGGATGATCTCCGAGCTTTTGGAAGAACCGGCACGCATCACCTCCGATCCGAGATACTGGATCAGCTGATCGACACTTGAGACATGACGGCTTTTGACACTCTTTTGAAGCTCCGGCGAGAGCCGTTTGAGAAATTTATCGAGCTTCTGGCACTCCTCCAATATGACATTGGCTTTTTTGGCGTGTTTGCAGAAAATGTCGCCATAAACTTCCGGTGTAAGTTGCAATCCGCGCGATTTGATCTCCCGCAGCGACTCTTTGATGATCTCCTGAACGGTCATAGTCTACCTCCTCGCAGCGTAATGCGCGAAACAAACGCATCGAGTGCTTTGCCCGACCCCTCTTTGATCGCCTGAAAACGGAGGGCATCCGAAATGATCGCACGGGGCTGGATAGGGAAATCGTAAAATCCCGAAACTGTCTCGGTGCCGTGTTTTTTTGAAGAAGTATAACGGATATTCAATGAAACTTTCGCACGATAGTAGATGGCGTAGCCGTTGACATCGTACTGAATCGGTGTGAAGGAGACACTGTTGAATTTGACGTGCAGCCTCGTCGTCGCACTCTCTTTGTCGGCGACAGCTGCACCGAAGCGGCTGACGATCGCTTCGTTCAAAGCGTCCTTGACAAGAACGGCGTTTTCAGGATCTCTGAGATAGACCTCGATTTCCGTATAGATCTTGTCGGTGAATACCTTTTGCGTGAAAGCCGTCGTCGGTTTGTAGCCGCAACCGATGAGAGTGAACAGTGAATAGTGGATGGTGAACAGTGAGAGAAAAAAGATACGCAGTGATGGCCGTTTCCACTTTCTGGCGACCGACGACCAACGACCAACGACTTGTTTCATTATTTGACGACCAGATTCACCAGTTTGTTCGGCACCACGATCTCCTTGACGACGGTTTTGCCCTCCAGCCATTTGGGCACGGCGGCTTTGGCGGTGGCGATAATCATCTCCTTGTCGGCGTCGGGCGCCACTTCGATCTGGGCTCTGGGTTTGCCGTTGATGGAGACGGCCATGGGGATGGCGTCGACTTCGAACACCTCTTCCTTCATCTGTAGCAAGCCAAAATTGTTCCGTTTGAAAAGACGGTCGCTCAGTTCCCAGGCGATATGGGGCACGATGGGCTCCAAGAGGTTGAGCAGAATCCACATCCCCTCCTGCCAAAGCAGCGGGTTTTCTTGCTTGTCCAGGGCGTTGATCGCTTCCATGCAGGCGGCGATAAGGGTGTTGAACGTAAAGCGCTCGGCATAGACCTCTTCGGCGCGTTTGAGGGCTTCGTAGACTTTGCGTCTCGCCTCTTTTTCGCTCTTTTCCAAGACTTGGTGATCGATGGCCGGCAGTGCGTCGCAGGGTTCGGTTTTCAGCGCCCGGTCGTAGAGTTTGCGCAGGAACCGGTGGGCCCCTTCGACGGCGCTGTCGTTCCACTCCAGCTCCTGGGTCGGCGGCGCGGCGAAGAGGATGAAAAGGCGCGCCGTGTCGGCGCCGTATCGGGCCACCAACTCGTCGGGGTCGACGACGTTGCCTTTGGATTTGCTCATCTTCGCCCCGTCTTTGAGCACCATGCCCTGGGTCAGCAGTCTCGAAAAAGGCTCGTCGATCTTCACGTACCCCAGATCCCGCAGCGCCTTGGTGAAAAAGCGGGCGTAGAGCAGGTGCAAAATGGCGTGTTCGATCCCA
The DNA here is from genome assembly GCF_016593255.1 of Hydrogenimonas urashimensis. NCBI lineage: Bacteria > Pseudomonadati > Campylobacterota > Epsilonproteobacteria > Campylobacterales > Hydrogenimonadaceae > Hydrogenimonas > Hydrogenimonas urashimensis. The sequence continues at coordinate 1,146,424 of NZ_AP023212.1, forward strand.
CCGATATACTGGTCCACCGGCATCCAGTACTCCACATCCTCTTTGCTGAAAGGCACCTCTTCCCATAATTTGCGCGGCGTCGTGTAACGCAGGAAATACCAGCTGCTCTGAATGAAGGTGTCGAGCGTATCGGTCTCGCGCAAAGCGTCGCTTCCGCATCGTGGGCACTTTGTGTGCTTCCATGTGGGATGGTGGTCCAGCGGGTTGCCCTCCCCGGTAATCTCCACGTCGTCGGGCAATGTAACCGGAAGATGCTCTTTCGCTTCCGGCACCACGCCGCATCGGGGGCAGTGGATCATCGGAATGGGCGCCCCCCAGTAGCGCTGGCGGCTGACCCCCCAGTCTTTGAGACGGAAGTTGACCACTTTTTTCCCGAGGCCCTCCTTCTCGAACCAGGCGATGATGGCATCCCGGGCCGCCTGGCCGAAGAGGCCGTCGAACTCCCCGCACCCTTTGACCACGCCCTCTTCGGTGTAAGCGGCGTTTTCGGGGAGTTCCCCCTCTTTGGGGAAGACCACGTATTTGACGCTCAGGTCGTACTTTTTAGCAAAATCGTAATCCCTGCTGTCATGGGCCGGCACCGCCATCACCGCCCCGCTGCCGTACTCCATCAAAACGAAATTGGCGGTCCAGACCGGTACTCTCTCTTTGGTGACGGGATGGAGGGCGAAAATCCCCAGCGGCACCCCCTCTTTTTCGGCCATGTTGCGCTCACGGACCGGCATCCGCCGCATCGCTTCGATTTTCGCTTTCGCCGCATCGTCCAGCAACCCTTTTTTCAGCAGCGCTTCCACCAGCGGATGCTCAGGCGCCACGGCGGCGTAGGTGACGCCACAGATCGTGTCGGGACGGGTCGTGAAGACTTCGAAGCTCTCGATACCCGTCTTTTTAGCGCTCTCCTCATCCAGTTGGAAGGCGAACTCCAGCCCCGTACTCTTGCCGATCCAGTTGCGCTGCATCGCGATGACCTGCGGCGGCCATCCACCTTCGAGCTTTTTCAGATCTTCCAGCAGCTCGTCGGCATAGTCGGTGATTTTGATGTAGTACTGGTACATCTCTTTCTGCACGATCGGCGTATCGCACCGCCAGCAGCAGCCATCCACCACCTGCTCGTTGGCCAGTACCGTCTGATCGTGGGGGCACCAGTTGAGATACCCCTTTTTGCGGTAGATGAGCCCCTTCTCCCACAGATCGATGAAGAACGCCTGTTCGTATTTGGTATAGAGGGGGTCGCAGGTGGCGAATTCCCGCTCTTTGGAGAAGCTGAGCCCCAGGGAAGCGAGCTCTTTGCGCATATAATTGATATTTTCGTAGGTCCACTTTTTCGGGTGTACCTTGTGCTTGATGGCGGCATTTTCCGCCGGCATCCCGAAAGCGTCCCACCCGATGGGATGCAGCACATTGTGCCCCTTCTTGCGCCAGTAGCGGGCGATGGCGTCGCCTATGGCGTAGTTGCGCACATGCCCCATGTGGATCCGTCCGCTGGGGTAGGGAAACATACTCAGCACATACTTCTTGGGTTTCTCTTTGCCGCTTTCTGGCTCGAAACTTTCATGCTCGTCCCAGTATCGTTGCCACTTCTTCTCGATTTCGGAAGGATTGTATTTCATCGACCACCTTTTTTAGTGAATGGTGAAAAGTGAAGAGTGAAAAGTAGTTGTGAACCGCTATCGCGGACCATTTTTTTAATAAAAGGGAGCGAAGCGACCCTCCACAACTTTTCACTTTTAGTTTTTAACTTTTAACTCAAAAAACGGGCAAAAGCCCGTTTTTTAAACCGTTCCCTGTTCGTACATGGCGCGAAGTTTCTCTTTCTCCTGTTCGCGCTTCTTCTTCTCGGCCAGTTTCTGGCGATATTTTTCCACGTCAAAGCCCATCATCATCAACAGCGGGGAGGCGATGAAGATGGAGCTGTAGGTACCGACGACGATGCCCACCAGCAGCGTAAAGCTGAAGCCGTGGATGATTTCGCCGCCCATGGCAAAAAGGGTCAGGACCACGAAGAAGGTGGTCAGCGAGGTCAGGGTCGTACGCGAGAGGGTGCGGGTGACCGACTCGTCGATGACATCGGCCAGTTTTGAACTCCTGACAGTCGTCAGACCTTCGCGGATGCGGTCGAAGACGATGATCGTGTCGTTGAGCGAGTAGCCAAGAATCGTCAGCAGTGCCGCCAGAATGTCCAGGTTGACCTCCACGTTGAAAAGCACCAGTGCCCCCATCGCGATGGAGATGTCGTGCACCAGCGCCATGACCGACGCCACGGCGAAACGCCACTCGAAACGGAAGCTGACGTAAAGCAGGATGCCGGCAATCGCCAGCACCAGCGCCATGAGTCCCTTCTCGCGCAGTTCGCTGCCCACTTTCGGGCCCACCATATCGACCCGTCGAATTTCGAACGTTCCGGTTCCCTCCAGCAGTTTGCGCGCTTCATCCCCAATGTCGGTCCCAAGTTTTTTCGAGCTCGTACGCACCTTGATAACGATTTCGTCCTCGCTGCCGAAATAGTTGACCGAAGCCCCTTCGAAGGTTTTGGAAGCTTTCACCGCTTCACGCACTTTCTGCAGAGGGACTTTGCCTTCGTATTTGACCTGCACCAGCGTACCGCCGGCGAAGTCGATGCCGTAGTTGAACCCCTTGAAAGCGATGAGCGCCCAGGAGGCCAGGACGGCGATGATCGAAACGGCGAAGAATATTTTCGCCTTCGCCATCAGCGGGATCGGTTTTTTATATCTGAATAATTCCATTAAAATCCCTCCTTGCGTCGGGACACGGTCGCCGAACCAAGTTCGTCAACCTTCGCTAACGCTGAGTTCGCTTCGGCAGCGGGCCCACGCGCAGCCAAACCGCGCTTATAAATTTCTATCATGCATTTCCTCCCGCCACTTTGATGCCGAACCATTTGTTCAGACCTCCCTTCTCTATCTTCTGTTCCACCATCTGCCAGATACCGTGGGTTCCCAGAATCGCCGTAAGCATCGACGCCAGAATACCGATACTCATCGTGATGGCGAATCCCTTGATGGGGCCCGTTCCGTAGGCGTAGAGCACGACGGCCGCGATCAGTGTCGTGATGTTGGCATCAAGAATAGCGCTGAAAGCGTTGGCGTATCCCTGTTCGATCGCCTTGGCAACGCTTTTGCCTTCATACAGCAACTCGCGGATCCGTTCGTTGATGATGACGTTGGCATCCACCGCCATACCGACGGTCAGGACGATACCGGCCATACCCGGCAGCGTCAGCGTCGCACCGAAGAGTGCCATAACTGCCAGGATAAGGAAAAGGTTGACCACCAGTGCCACATCGGCGATGACACCGGCGATACCATAGTAAAGAACCATGAAGAGCACGACCGCAAGGAAGCCGGTGATGAGGGCGATCATCGAAGCTTTGATGCTGTCGGCACCCAGGCTGGGTCCCACGCTGCGTTTCTCTTCCATGAAGACCGGCGCCAACAGGGCACCGGAGCGAAGGGCGATGGCCACGTCGTGGGCCTCCTTGACGCTGAAACCGCCGCTAATCTGGCCGCTGCCGCCGCCGATGCGCTCACGGATGACTGGCGCACTGTAGACTTTGTTGTCGAGCACGACCGCGAGCCGTTTGCCCACATTCTTGCCGGTAAAGTCTCCGAAAATCTGCGCACCCTGGGAATTGAGGGAGAAGTTGATAACCGGCTGGTTGTTGCGGTCGAAAGCCACCCGCGCGTCGGTCAGCATCGATCCGTCGAGAATGGGAATCTCCTTGACCAGATACTTCCGGTCCGGATTCTGGGCATCGGGCAGAATGACATCCCCGTATTTGGCCGCTTCGGCCGGCGTCATCTGATCGACCCGAGCCGCCCGCTCCTCGTCGATCGCCATCAGCTGCAGGTGGGCCGCCTTGGCGATGAGCTCACGAATACGCTGCTCCTGTTCGGGCGTTTTGATACCCGGCACCTCCACGAGAATTTTGTCGGCGCCCTGCTTGGCCACCGTCGGCTCCGCCAAACCAAACTGATCGAGCCGATTCCGGATCGTGTCGACTGCCTGGGTAATGGCGTACTTTTTGACCGACGCCACCTCTTCGGGTGTCAGGGAGATCGTATATTTCATCCCCTCTTTTCCTATGGCGATCCCTTCGATCTTTTTCAAAATCTCATCCATCTTCGGAATGTCGTCTTTGTCGAGAAGCTCGAAAGAGATCTTTCCGTCGCGTACCTTGAATTCGTCAATGATCAGATCCTCATCCTCGGCCGCGTACTTGATCGAAGAGGCCAGAGACTTGATCTTCGATCGGATCGCCTCGGCGGTATCGACCCCCAAAAGCATGTGCAGCCCTCCCTGCAGATCGAGTCCGAGAGTGATCTTTGGCCCTTTTGCAAGACTCAATAGAGACGGGGCCGAGAGGGCCAGACCGAAAATCGCCGCGGCGATGAAGACCAAAACGCGGTAATTAAGCTTCATCCTCGAACTTTCTCGCTACATAATCGGGTACGAGTTTGACGATCGTTTCGTCGTTAAGCTTCACTTTGATAAAATCCTCCTCAGGTTTGACCACTTCGGCGATCAACCCGCCGCTGGTCACGATCCTGTCACCTTTTTTCAGCGATGCAATCATCTCTTTGTGCTGTTTCGCCTGCTTCTGCTGCGGACGAATCACCAGAAAATAGAAAATTGCGAACAGAATCAGAAGCGGAAACAATGAAGCCAGAATGCCACCTTGCGAAGCATCATTCATACGATTATCCTTTGTCATGAAAAATTTGATGCAATATTTTACCACTCCAACCATAAGTTTAGGCTTTTTTTCGGCTATCAGTGCCTCCGCCTTCATCTACATGTCACATTTGGGCCTTCATGCGCCCTGGCTGCAGGCCTTTTTGGGAATGGCCGCTCTTTTTGCCTGGCTCCGCATCCCGGTGCCCGCAATGGCATGGAGCGGCTTTTTCACCGGCATTTTCTGGTTCTGGTGGATCGGCATGAGTTTCCGCTACTACGATTTGGGGTGGATGATTCCGCTGATCGTTCTCTCCATCGGAGGCGTCTACGGCATCGTCTTCTGGCTTCTGTCGCTTCTGCGCCATCCGCTCATGCGTGCCGCGGGAGTGGGGCTGATCGAGTTTCTCCACCCCTTCGGCTTCGACTGGTTCCGCCCGGCGCTGCTTTTTACAGGCTCGGTTCTGGGAGACAGCCTCTGGCAGCTCTGGACCGTTCTTGCCGCGCTCGCCCTCTTCCTCTCCTTCCGTCATCCGGGCCGGTATGCGGCGCTTTTGCTGATTCCTCTCGCCCTGCATCGGCCGCCGGCTGAGGATCTCCATTCGGAGGCTTCCGCACTGAAACGGCAGATCCAGCTGACACGGACAAACATCGATCAGGGGAACAAGTGGAAGCCGCGTTATCGCAACGCCATCGTCGAACTCAACCTCCACGCCATCGATCTGGCGGTCGAACAGGGCAAAAGGGCGGTCATACTGCCTGAGAGCGCCTTTCCGCTTTACCTGAATCTCGACATCGATCTGATCCGGAAGCTTCTGAAGATGAGCCGACGCATCACGATCGTCACGGGCGCTCTTTACTACGAAAAAGGAAACGCCTACAACTCCACCTATCTCTTTCGAAAAGAAAAACTGCGGGTTATGCACAAGGTGGTGCTCGTCCCCTTCGGGGAAGCGGTTCCCCTTCCCAAATGGATAGGCCACTGGATCAACGATCTCTTTTTCGACGGAGCCAGCGACTACCGCACCGCATCCCGACCGAGCGATTTCGAAATGCTGGGCAGAAAATGGCGCAACGCCATCTGCTATGAAGCGACCTGCGAGCGGCTCTACGAAGAAGATCCGCGTTACATGGTCGCCCTCAGCAACAATGCATGGTTCATCCCCTCCACCGAACCGACTCTCCAGCGCCTTCTGCTTCAACTGCAGGCCAACCGCCACAAGACCATCATTTTCCATGCCACAAACGGACCGATCACGGATGTGATCGTTCCCCAATAGCGACAGTAGCCCGGTCTCCTCGAAGATCCTCATGGACTTTTTCCCATCCATCGCGAACTCCCCGTCCGAAGCTATTCGCACAATCAACTTTTTATTTATTTTTCTTATGTTATACTGGGCTAAAACCGGAAGGAGAATCACCATGCATATCGCCAACGACGTTTCCGAACTGATAGGAAACACCCCTCTCGTAAAACTGGGATTCGCAAGCCGTGAAACGGGATGTACGATTCTGGGAAAATGCGAATTCATGAATCCCGGCGGTTCGGTCAAGGACCGGATCGGGAAAAACATGATCCAGCGGGCGCTGGAACGGGGCCTCATCGACAAAGACAGCACCATCATCGAACCAACCAGCGGCAATACCGGCATCGCACTCGCCAGCATCTGCGCCTCCAAAGGGCTGCGTCTGATTCTAACGATGCCCGAATCGATGAGCCTGGAACGCAGAAAACTGCTCAAGGCCCTGGGAGCGCAGCTCGAACTGACACCGGCGGCCGAGGGAATGAAAGGGGCGATCGCCAGGGCAGAAGCGCTTCAAAAAGAACTCGACAACGCGATCATTCTTCAGCAGTTCGAAAATCCGGACAATCCCGATGCCCACCGCCATACCACCGCACTCGAAATCATCCGCAACACCGAGGGCAACGTGGATATTTTCGTCGCGGCCGTCGGAACGGGCGGTACGATCACGGGCACCGGAGAGGTTCTCAAAGCGAGAATTCCCGATATCAAAATCTACGCCGTGGAACCCGAAGCCTCTCCGGTACTTGCCGGCGGTGCGCCCGGCCCCCACAAAATTCAGGGCATCGGTGCCGGATTCATTCCCAAAATTCTCGACAGGTCGGTCTACGAAGAGGTGATCGAGGTGGGCAACGAGGAGGCGTTCGCGACAAGCCGCCGAATCGCCAAAGAGGAAGGGCTTCTCGTGGGCATCTCCTCCGGCGCCAATGTCCATGCCGCCATGCAGGTGGCGGCACGCCCCGAAAACAGAGGGAAAATCGTCGTCACCATTCTCTGTGACACGGGGGAGCGTTACCTCAGCACCGAACTTTTCGAATGAAAAAAGCTAAGGAGGAAGCGATTTTTCCTAGACACGGCAAGAACACAGACCGATGTTTCCGGAATCCTTCGCCATCAGGGTGTTTCGTCGGTTCCGTTAATATCCACTACCCAATCATCAGCAACCCGGAGGTTGTCCATGCTTTTTGAAACCATTTGCATCCATAACGGCGCCATCCAGCATCTCTCTCTCCATCAGATGCGCCTTGAGAGAAGTCAGGCGGCCCTCTTTGAAGAGTATGAACCGATCGATCTGGGCAAAGTGGTGCGGCCGCCTTCGGGAAAAGGGGTTCTAAAGTGCCGTGTTCTCTATGCACAGAGGCTTGCAGAGGTCACCTACGAACCCTACCGGCCCCGGCCCGTCAGTACGCTCAAAGCCATCGAAGCCCGAATCGACTACGCCCACAAATTCAGCGACCGGGAAGCGATAGAGGATCTTTTTGCGCGGCGCGGGGAGGCCGACGACATACTCATCATCCGCGAAGGAATGGTCACCGACACCTCGGTTGCCAATATCGCCTTTTTGAAAGATAGGCATTGGTACACGCCAAAAAACCCTCTGCTGAAAGGGACAACCCGGGAGAGACTTCTGCGAAGCGGCTTTCTGATACCCCGGGAGATTCGGCTCGATGAGCTTTCCTCCTTCGAAGGGTTCGCCCTGCTCAATGCGATGATCGGTTTCCAGCCGGTCAAACATGGTAAAATAGTCTGACATCTATTCTATTCAAAGTGATACCGCCATGCTTATCGATATGATCAAAAAAAGAGAGTTCCAGGAGATGATGGAAACGCACATAAGGGAGATGATTCTTTACATGCTCAACAACGATCAGCCCTTCGGAATCCTGTGCAATCTCGAACATGTCACCTTCGATCCGCCGCTTCCTGATGAACTCGCCAAGGTCCTGCAGGATGTCACGCTCTTCATGATCGCGGGATATACCTTCGAAAGTTTCCAGATGGAAGATCATACCCTCTTTTTCGAAGCGGGATTCGGACCCCAGAACTTCGGCAGCGTAGTCAGCATGCCCCTTCTGGCCATTTTGCAGATAGTCGTCGAAGAGACACCTCTGCTGATCAACATGGCCCATCCCATGCTCGACTACCGAAAAGAGAAGGAAGAATCGGGCATCAAGAGTTCGCTCGAGACGTTTCTCAACAATCCGGAAAACAAAAAGTTTCTGAAAAAATAGAAAGAAGGCCGTCAAACGGCCCGGCATCTCTTTTGGGAATTTTTGACTTTCCGAAAACTCAGCATTTGTGCTGCTGCAGATAGCTGACGACATTCTCGATAAAAGCGTCGTGCTTGCGCTCTTTGGAGTATGCGATGTAGAGTTTTCTTTTAATGCGGTGACCACGCAGTTTCGCTTCGAAAAGCTGTCCGTTTTCCACCTCGTCGGAGATCGCCACATGGGAGATGAAAGAGACGATCGGAGGCTGGCTTTCATCTTTTTCCGCCTTGAGTATCGCGGCTTTGAGTGTCGCGGAGCTGTCGACCTCATAGAGCACATTGAGATTTTTGCACTCGATGCCGAGATCCTCGAAAACTTCCTTGACCATTTTTCGCGTATGGGAAGCCTCGTCACGGCAGATCCAGCGGTAGTTGTTCAGATCTTCGGGCTTGAGCGTCTTGGGAAGTGGCCGGTTGCTGAAGATCACCAGTTCATCCTCCAGCCATTCGCGATAGATCACGTCCTCTTTGAATATCGGTGATTCGATGAGCCCCAGATCGATCTGCTTGTTCAAAATGTCGTCGATCACCTGTTCGGAGAGCTCCACTTTGATCTGGACATCATTGTGGATCACCTGCTTGATGTTGTTGAGACATTTTCCGGGAATGATGAAGTTGCCGATCGTGAACGACGCGCCGATGCGGAACGTGATCTCCTTGTTGATGATCTTGATGAGATCGCGCTCGGCATTGTTGATGCACTTTTCAAGGCGCAACGCGATACGGTAGAGGTCCTCTCCCTCTTTCGTCAGTATCACCCCGTTTTTTTTCCGCTCGATCACCTTGCAGTCGAGATATTTTTCGATGAATTTGATCTGCTGAGTCACCGCCGGCTGTGAAATTCCCAGCTTCGCCGAGGCTTTGGAGAAGCTGTGTTCGCGTATGACCGTCAGGAAGGTCTCCCATTTCGCGAAATCTTTCAACATAACAATTCCTTAATATTTTTATTTGTTATTCTATCAAATTATATTTCCAAAAGCAATAATATTTAGTTATCTTTGAAATAATCGTTTGATATGCCGGCGGTCGGCGGCCATCCCGGTCCCTGGCCCTCCTTTCCACCGCTTTTTAACCGATGTTGCACGGCCCGTAAAGAAAATCATGAGGGGTTAAATATATTTTTGCTATACTAAATACACTTTATAAAGCAGACAGAAGAAAACATGGACAGAATACTCGATCAACTCAACGAAGCTCAACGGCAGGCGGCGCAACATATCGACGGGCCGATGCTCATTCTCGCCGGTGCCGGCAGCGGAAAAACCAAAACCATCACAACGCGGCTGGCCTATCTATTGTCACTGGGCATCGATCCCGCCAACACGCTGACGCTCACCTTCACCAACAAAGCGGCCCGCGAGATGCGCGAGCGCGCCCTTTCGATGATCGAAAACCCCGTCTACCCGCCGCTTCTTTGCACCTTTCACAAATTCGGTCTGCTCTTTCTCAAATTCCATATCGAAAAACTGGGAAGAAAGAACGATTTCGTCGTCATCGACACCGACGACAAGAAGCGAATCATCAAACAGATCGACAAAGAGCTGCCTACCCCCCTGGTCGCCAGCGAAATCTCCCGGTACAAAAACTCCTTGATCAAGCCCGACCAGGCGATCGCCCAGGCGGAACACCCCCAGTACAAGAAGATCGCCGCCATCTACAAGACCTATCAGGAGTATATCACCGAAAACAACCTGGTCGATTTCGACGATCTTCTGATGCTGACCCACGAACTGCTCGAAACGGACGAGATGCTCAGAAAAAGTGTGAGCGAACGCTACCGATACATCATGGTCGACGAGTACCAGGACACCAACGAGCTTCAGCTGCAGCTGCTCAAAAAGCTCTGCGACACCCATACCAACCTCTGTGTCGTAGGTGACGACGACCAGAGCATCTACGGCTGGCGCGGGGCGAACATACGCAACATCCTCGAATTTTCGAATATGTTCGAAAAGACCAGGGTCATCAAACTCGAAAACAACTACCGATCGACCGAAGAGATCCTCACGGCCGCCAACCTGCTTATCCAGCACAACCGCAGCCGCCTCGGCAAAACCCTCATCAGCACCAAAGGGAAAGGCAAACCGGTCGAACTCTTTCAAAGCAGTGATGAAAACGAAGAGTCCGACAAGATCGCCCGGGCGATCAAACAGCTGATCGACAGCGGCGTGCCCCCGGGAGAAATCGCCGTGCTCTACCGCATCAACGCCCTCTCCCGCTCGCTGGAAGAGGGGCTGGGCCGCGCCGGCATCGCCTACCAGCTCGTCGGCGGTGTCCGCTTCTACGAACGGGCCGAGATCAAGGACGCCATCAGCTACCTGCGCATCATCGCCAACAGCCACGACGACTTCAGCTTCAAACGGGTCATCAACCGCCCCAAGCGGGGCATCGGCAAGGCGACAATCGACAAGATCGAAAAAGCGGCCTACGAGAAGCATCTCTCGTTGTACCAATTCCTCAGCGAAACGCCCAAAACAGAGCTTTCCAAACTGCTCAGCAAAAAGGCTTACGCCGCCATCAACCGTTTCATCAACGACCTGGAGATTCTGCAGGAGACGCTGGAGCACTCGATCATGGAGTTCATCGACCAGTTCGACAAAACGATCGGCCTCAAAGAGTATTACGCCGCACTGCCCGACGGGATGGAGCGGGTATTGAACCTCGACGAATTCTACGGCCTTTTCCGCGACATGGTCAAAAAAAATCCAGACATGACGCTCGATGCCTTCCTGAACGAAATTTCGCTCCAGAGCGACCAGGACCAGATCAAAGGAGAGCAGATCTCCATCATGAGCGTCCACGCCTCCAAAGGACTGGAGTTCACCCACCTCTTCGTCATCGGGATGGAGGAGGAGTTCTTCCCGCTGCTGGGCGACGGATGCGACATGGAGGAGGAGCGAAGGCTTGGGTACGTGGCCATGACCCGCGCCAAGGAGACCCTGACTCTCTCGACGGTGCAGAGCCGCTTCCACAAAGGTCGCCGGAAGCACCTGGAAAAGAGCCGTTTCCTGACTGAAGCGGGCCTGCTCAAAGGGGCACTCTCCATCGAAAAGAGCACCGGTTACAAAAAAGGGGACCTGGTCAAGCACAAACTCTTCGGTATCGGCCGCGTGCTGGAGGTGAGCCGCGCCGGACGGGACTACAAACTCAAGATCAATTTCGGGGGCAACCGGCGGGACATCCTCTCCTCTTTCGTGGAGAAGGTTTGAACGGTCGTTGGTCGTTAGTCGTCGGTCGTTGGAATAGGCTTTGTTGCCCTTTTGAGATCTCTTTTTTGGAAACTAATCGATGAAATGTTCTAACCGACTTTTTGTCGCTCGTAAGCCGATGTTCGTGGGATCGAACGCCTTTCTCTCCTCCATCAAACGCCGTTACGGTGTCAAAAAAGCGGGCTTTTCGGGCACGCTGGACCCTTTCGCCTGCGGCGTGCTCATCATCGCCTTCGGGCAGTATACCAAACTCTTCCGATTTCTGAAAAAGAGTCCCAAAACCTACCGGGCGACCCTCTGGCTGGGCGCACTCAGCGAGACTCTCGACATCGAAGGCATCAAAGAGATCGAAGAGGTGGCACCTTTTACCAAAGAGAGGATACGCGACACCCTCCTCTCGTTCAAGGGGAATTTTACCTACACCCCGCCCCGATTCAGCGCCAAAAAGGTCGCAGGCGTACGCGCTTACGACCTGGCACGCAACGACAAAGAGGTGGTGCTGCCAATCATCACTTCCGAAATCCTCGATATACGGCTGCTGCACTACCGCCACCCCTTCGTGACCTTTGAAGCCGACGTGAGCGAAGGCACCTACATCCGTTCGCTGGGAGAGGCCATCGCGGAAAAACTGGCATGCCGAGGCGCCCTGAGCCACCTGGAGCGACTGCGCGAAGGGCACTTTCGTTTCCAGCAGGAAAAAGCCCTCAACCCGCTGGAATACCTCGATCCCCCACAGAACAGGTATCTCGGAAATCCCGATGACTTGACCCTCGGGAAAAAACTTCGCGCGGACTCTTTCGAAACGAACGCCCCCGGCCGCTACAGCGTTGTTTTTGACCAATATTTTGCTATTATAGAGATAGAAAAGAGCGGTAAAGTCAACTACCTGCTCAACAAGGTGAAACTATGCTCGTACTGACCCGCAAACAGGATGAAGCGATCCGGATAGGTGATGATATCGTCATCAAAATCGTCTCGACGGACAGAAACAGTGTGCGCCTCGGCATCGAAGCGCCCGGCAATGTGACGATTCTAAGAGAAGAGCTCGTACAGGCCGTCAAAACGGAAAACAGAAAAGCGGTCGGCGAAACGGACAAAGAAGCGCTGGCCGACCTGAAAGCGAAACTCCTGAAGCCATGACGTTCAAAGCCTACGCCAAAGTCAACATATTTCTCAAAATCACCGGTGTTAGGGGGCCGTATCATGAGCTGCGCTCCCGGTTCGTGCGCGTCGATTCGCTCTTTGACTCCCTCACCTTTTCAAGAAAGAAATCTCCCGCCCCGGGCTTCGAACTCATCTCCTCCGTACCGCTCCCTCGGATCAATACGCTGACACGCGCCTACGAACTTCTCAAAGAAGCAGCGCCCGGCATCGAAAAGTTTTTCGAAACCCACAAGGTGATTCTTGAAAAAAGAATCCCGCAGGGCGCGGGGCTGGGAGGCGGCAGCTCCGATGCGGCAGCGTTCCTGAACGCCTGCAACGAACTGTACGGTCTGCATCTGTCCAAAGAGAACCTGGCCCGTATCGGGGAGAAGATCGGCGCGGATGTCCCCTTCTTCGTCCATGGCTACGCCAGCGCCAATGTGGAAGGAGTCGGTGAACGCATCGAACCGTTCGAAGAGGATGTCCCGAAACTTCAGCTCCTCACGCCTCCTCTGCACTGCGATACCGGACTGGTTTACAGGGCTTTTCGCGAACACTTCATCCAGGAAGCCGACCGGGAGGCGGCGGCATCGTGGAAAGATATGAAAAGCGATGAGCTGCTTAAAACACTCGATCCCGTCGAGGCCAACGATCTCTACAAAGCGGCGCTGACCGTCTATCCCCGCCTTCACCGATTCGCCACGCCGAACCGTTTTTTCAGCGGCAGCGGCAGTACCTTTTTCCATCTGCCCGAGCAACCGTCCAGCAGAAGAGTTCAATCAGGGCAGTGATAGCGAAGAGGTGTTGAGATCGACAGTGCTCACACCGTTTTTTCTGACGGGCACTCCCTCACGAAGGCCGAGGAGCCGGCTGTAGCTACCGTCGATATACTCCGCGACAGCCAGGTCGTACGTGCCTTCCGCAAGATAGGCGACAGTGTAGGTTCCGCTCGTCATGTTCACATCGCCTGCACCCACGGCATGAACGAAGCGTGTTCCATTTTCATCGGGTTCGGTTTCGTCGCTTTCGAATCCATTCTCTTTGTAGGCGAAGACGACCAGGGCATCTTTGGAGGCGTTGTAATCTTGCCAATCCCTCACCGTACCATTGATCTCCCCGGAGAGTTCGTTGACCACCAGGCGAATGGTCGGCTTTAGAATGTATTTGCCGCTGTGTCCGGCCTTTACGATCGATTTATGCACATCGAAATCCGCTGTCACTTCGACTTTGGAATCGACGGTGACATTGAACTCTCCCACCGCCTTGTAGCCGCTTTGCGCGCCCCCTGGCACAAAGAGGGGCTGCGTGGAATTGTCGTCGAAAAGAATATGGCAACCGGGGTTGTGTCTGCTCTTTCCGTCTCCTTCGGTCGGATCGAGCCTGAACCTGATCTGCGTGTAATGTCCCGCCGGCAGTACGATATCCGACAGATGGATGCTTTTGCCGTTTTGCAGTGTAAGCAGATTGATCGATTCGGTGCCGTTGAAGTCGGGCGCGGAAACCCACCGGCCGTTGTGATGGTAGAGTATGTCGTTGATTTTTATATAGACACCTTTGACATTCCTACCCAGGAAAGGGGCATCGCTCAGACGCAAAGAGATGGTGCCCGTCCCCTCGCTCGGGGAGATGGCCGCGGTATCGATTTGAATGGTGGTTGTCTTGCCTTTTTCGACTTCCACATCCTCCCGGATTCCCAGAATATCGGTATAGTTTCCATCTTCATCGTATTCGGCAATGGCAAGATCATATTTGCCTTCGGCAAGGCAGGAAAGAACGAATCCTCCGTCTGTCATGTTCACTTCCGCACTCGTGAGGGCATTGGAAAATCGGGTGCCGTTTTCATCCGGAACCGTTTCATGGAAAGAATAGCTTCCATGCCTGTAGGCATGGACCATCAGATGGTCGCCAAAGTCGGCGACATTGGCTATGGTCCCGTTGATCTCTCCAGAGAGTTCGTTGACCACCAAACGAATCGTCGGTTTGAGTATCCAGCGACCGTTGCCCGTTTTGTGGAGTCCCTTCAGTATGTTGAAATCGGCGGTTACCTCGACTTTTGCATCGGCGCTGATGTCGAATTCGCCGATCCCTTTGTATCCCGATTGCTCTGCGCTTGGCAGATCGATCGATGTGTTGGAGTCGTCATCGAATACCACGTAGCATCCGGGATTGTGATCGTGGCCCACATTCTCACGAAGCATGAATCTCAACTGCGTGTAATGTCCCGCGGGCAAGAGAAGATCCCCCAGCGCTTTGAACTTCCCGTTTTGCAGCTCGAGCAGGTTGAACGGCTCCGTTTCATTGAAATCTTCGACTTCAATCCACCCGCTGCCGCTTTTATGTACCCGCAGGCCCACGACCTGTATGTAGACCGCTTTGATACCCGGCAACGCCGGAGCGTCCGTCACATTCAACGAGAGTGTACCCGTCCCGCTTCCGCCGTCCGATGAGCCTGAACCTCCGCCGCAAGCAGCGAAAAAGAATACCATTATGAGCGAGAGCAACAAAGCTGCTGTTTGTTTCATCATTCCATCCTTGTGGTTTTACAATCTCTTCTGAACATTATACATCGATAAGTGTCAGCGAAGTCTAAGCAAGTATGAATGGAGATTAATCCGGAGGCAGAATGATGCTGTATAATAGCAGATCCAATTTACCCTAAAAAGTGACAGCCATGCCGATCAAAATCGTTGCCAAAAACAAAAAAGCCTTTCACGACTACGAAATCATCGAAAAGCTGGAAGCGGGTATCGAACTGCTCGGCAGCGAAGTCAAATCGATCCGAATGGGACGGGTCAACCTCAAAGACAGTTATGTGCGGATTGTCAAAGGCGAAGCTTGGGTCTTCGGCATGCATATCTCGTTCCTGGAAAGCACCAATCCCCACTACAAACCCGACGAAAAACGCCCGAGAAAACTACTGTTGCACCGCAAACAGATCGACAAATGGTTGGGAAGAGTCAAACAGGAGGGACTTGCCATCGTCCCGCTGATGCTCTATTTCAACGAGCGCAACAAGGCGAAGCTGCAGATAGCCCTGGCCAAAGGGAAAAAGTTACATGACAAAAGAGAGACGCTGAAGAGAAAAACCGCCGAACGCGAAGCCCGGGCGGCAATGAAACAGCGCTATTAGCAGGGCTCAGTGCTTTTTGAGTTGAAAAATTGTCCATGTCGGTGCGATGCTGACAGCAGCAAGCGCATAGACAGATGCAACAAGTTCCATGGGTGTCATCGGCTACTCCTTTAAAATAAATTTTGATAATAGTATTCTTCCTTCGTCATACTTTATTTTTGTTGAATTTGCTGATTATTTTTTCCATATTCATTAAATATATTTTATTGTTATGAAAACCAGAACGCCCGTTTATCGATGCTGTCCGAGCCCGTATGGCCGACACACACGAAAGCGTCAAACCGGCGGATTCCCGCAGCTTTTCTCAATCCCTCTGTTGTGTCTCATTCTTTTCTTATGCGAATGTATGCGGTTTTTTGGCACAATTAACGGTAGAGAACAAACAAAGGAGTCTCCCATGTTTTCAACCATGCAGCATCAAAAACGGGCCGAAGAGTTGATCGACGATGCGAAAAACCTCGTTTCCTCCATCGACGAAAGGTTCGCAAAAGCCAAAGAGCGACTGGAAAAAAAGCTTGCCGAAATCGATGCCCTCCGATCGCAATTGATCAAACAGACCCTTGCGAAATTCCGAAAACGGTTCGAGAGTATCGAAAACGAACCTGCCATCGAACTCACACCGGTGGCCGAAGCTCCCCTTGGTGAACAGTTGCAGCCACTCTATGAAAAATCGGATATCGAACCCGTGGAAATCAAGGATGTGCGGGGAGGCAAAGGCGGCGCTTTCTTCGTTTCGCTGCTCGCCGCGCTCCTCACCGTGGCTGTCGCCCTTCTCATCGGCGCCGTAGGAACCGGTCAGCCGGTGGCAAAGGAGACATTCACCGACATCCTCCGCCTCGAAAAGATTTTGGCCTGGCTGAGCGGGGGCGCCTTCGATCCCGATATGGGAAGCCCCGTTTTCGGCATCGTCGTCCTCGCCATCGCCGCCATCGCCGCATGGATGATCGCATGGTCGATCATGATGGCAAAGAGCGCGAGGCGCAATCTTCAGACCGCCGAAGGGATCTATGGCGAAGCGGAAAAGTACCACGAAGTGAAAAACCGTTACGCACAGGCTCTGGACGAACTGGCGGACGAGCTCGACAAACTCGGAAAAATTCTGGAAACCTGCGATATCTATATGCAGGAATTCAATGCGGTGCTGCAGCGCATCATCCATACGGAAGGGAGTGATTTCGAAGCGTACCGCAACCCCTCCAAGGATGCCGTCAAGCGTGCTACTGAGTGCGCCGAAGCGCTGATTCCTCTGCTTAATATCGCCATTGTCACAACGGAAGGAACACCCTCCAGGCAGCTCTCCGACGCGATCACCCACGGCGAGAAGATCGTTTTGGCGCTGATGGAGAATCATCCCATGCCAAAGATGGAAACATCGGAGCAGGAGCAGTATGCGGAAGAAGGTCTTTCCCTTCCACCGGAGAGCGAAGAGGCGGCAGAGTCCCTGGAGATCGAAACAAAAGAGGAGGGAAAGATCCTCTAAGAGGTGCTCTCTTCCATCTTCTTGTCTCTTTTTCTCAGAAGCGATGCGATGTGCGTGGGCGGTACCGGTTTGCTGAAGAGATATCCCTGCATTTCATCGCATCCCATCTCTTTTAAAATCTCTTTCTGTTTCTCCGTTTCGACCCCTTCGGCGATGGTCGAAAGGCCGAGCGCCTTGGCAAGAGCAATCGACGCTTTGACGATGGCCCTGTCCGACTCGTTCTTTTCGATATCCATGATAAACGTACGGTCGATCTTCAGCTTGTCCAAAGTAAACTGCTTGAGGTTCGCCAAAGAAGAATAACCCGTGCCAAAATCGTCGATGGAAAAACGAAATCCCATCTTCTGCAACGATGTGATCGTCCGATATCCCTGCTTTTTGGAGTGCATGAAAGTCGTCTCGGTAATCTCGAATTCGATATTGGAAGGATCGACGTCATATCTTTGAATCGTCGTTTCGACAAAGGCGCTCCAACTTTCGTCCATCAGCTGTTTGCGTGAGAGGTTGACCGCCACAAGCAGATCCTCGATTCCCTCCTTTCGCCACCGGACGATCTGGCGACAGCACTCTTTAAAAACCCATTTGCCAATTTTGATGATCAGGTCGCTCTCCTCAGCGATGGGTATGAATTCGGCCGGAGAGATGAGTCCTAAAATCGTCTCATCGACCCGCAGCAGCGCCTCGACACCCGTCACCTTTTCTTTCTTGAGGCCAAGTTGCGGCTGATAGAGAAGATAGTAGCTTTCACGGCGCAGCGCATCCTTGAGCGCCCGTTCGATCATGTAGTGGCGCTTGACGTTGCTGTCGAGCGATTTGGAATAGTACTGGAACCTGTTTTTTCCCTTCTCTTTTGCCCGATACATCGCCATGTCCGCAAACTGGACGAGCTCTTCTGCCTCGCTGCTGTCATCGGGAAAAAATGCGATACCGATACTGGCACCCAGGTCATAGCTCTCTTCCCCCACGACAAAAGGGTGATTGATCTCGCGAAGTATCTTCTGTGCCACATGCATCGAGGCATCGGCTTGTTTGATGTTTTCCGTTATCAATAAAAACTCGTCTCCTCCCAGTCGTCCGAAAGTGTCGGTCTCCCGCAGAACGTTCTTGATGCGCCGGGAACATTCGATCAGCACTCTGTCTCCCGCACCGTGCCCTGCGGTATCGTTGATTTCCTTGAAATTGTCCAGATCGATAAAAAAGAGCGCACCCTTTCCGCCGTAGCGTTTGGCGCGTTTGAGTGCCCCATCCAGCCGCTCGAAAAGATGCATTCTGTTGGGTAGTTTCGTGAGCATGTCGTGGGTTGCGGTAAAATGGAGTTTCTCCCGGGAAGACTGCAGTTCGGAGATATCCGTGAGCATCGCCACCCGATAGGTCGCTTCACCCTTCTCATTGAAAACGGTATCGATCGACAACCAGGCCAGAAGCTTCGTTGCGTCACGTCGCCTGATGGTCACTTCACCGTGAAAAAGGTTTTTCTCCTCGAGAGAGGAGACGATGTTCTCCATCGTCTCGTCATCGAAAAAGGGGCGGAAATCGACGAGCCGATATCCGGGAAGCTGATGCTTCATGATACCGAGCATTCGGCAGAAGGCATCGTTGACTTCCAGATAGTGACCCTCGCGCGAAGCGATCATGATCCCCTCCGTCGCATCTTCAAATATCTTTTTAATCACATTGAGATACTCCGTCGACTTCTTTTGTGCCGTCATGTCCCTGACGATGGTGATTGTCGTGCGTTTTCCGTTCTCCTTGATGTTTGTCGGCATGATGCGCGCTTCGTAGAAGCATCTTTCGTTTTTAAGATTCATCGGGTAGTTGATGATTTTAAGGGAATTGGTCCGAATCGCTTCGACCGTGGCTTCGTAAAAGAGTTTTGCGTATTCGGGAGGAAAGATTTCATCGATTCTCCTTCCGATAATCTCGTCACGGGGAAGGTAAAGAAGGTCGTCCTTGCCACGAGAAAGAACATCGAGATACTTGCCATCCTCGTCGACATAGAAAATGAGATCGGGAATAACTTTGATGAGCGCGGAAATCCGCCGCTGATAGCTCTCTTTGGAAGCTTCGAGCAGCTGTTCCATCTCCTGGGACGAGATTTCCAGTGAACGCTCGAGCAGATACCGGTCCTCGTCGTGACTGATATATGTCTCGTCCAGTTTATCGAGAAATTTCTTCCACCCCTCGATGGAGGGTACGGTGTCGGGAGAGAGACCGCTCTTTTTGAGAATACGCCGAAGGAGCCGGTGCATCTACGCTTCCCAGAGCAATGTCAGCGTCATGGTTTGGTTGTGCAGGTCGCACATACCCGAATGCATCGGAGAGATCTCTCCGTAGGAGTAGAATCCGATCTGCCTGACACCTTTGGGCAGGACATCCAGGGCCGCTTCGAGTTCCTCTTCTGTCCGCTGTTTCAAAAGAAGCTTTCTGCCCACACAGCTGATGGCGATACTGAGCGCGTCCATTGTCACCGTCTGCCCTTCCGCCATCGTTTCCGCCGCTTCATAGGCACCGTCGATAAGCCGGTCGAAATTGGCTTTCATGAATGTCGCAAATCCGCCTTCTGGCATGTCCCCGGCGAAAGTGATCGACTGATCCTCCTCGCTGACGGCCAATACGGTTCTTACCTTCGTCTCCGCGCTCTCTTTGGATTCGCGAATGGCCAGAGGAAACAGGAGCGCACTGGCGGGCAGCTCGTCGGCGTGCTTTCCCAGATACCGCTTGTAGACTTCGAGCGCCGGTTCGTTGTTGAGGGTATATAAAACGTTCTTTTTCGACGAGGTGATCTCCCGTTCGATGCCGAACCTGTCCCATCCTCCCTGATACCCTGATGCTATTCGGAAATGGTCGCCGTAAAACCCGATGGCACTAACCATCCTGGGCAGCGCGGAACACTGGTCGTCGACGACGAATGTCTTTTCGAACCGGTCATCGTCTCCGGCAAGACCGCCCGTGACGACGATATCCCGCGGTAGCACGCTGTTGATGCCTCTTGTCAGTTCCGAACCGTTGATCGTCAGACCTTCGCTTAGTACCAGAACCGCTTTGAGCTCCTTCTCCTTCATCAGTGAACGGGCCAGTTCGGCACCGATTCTTTTCGATTCGTCGGGAGAATCAATCGGAAACGCCACTTTTTTCACTCTGCTTTTCTCCAGCCGCACGACGGCAACGACCAGCGAATGTTCGAACAATTCATCGTCGAATATCTCCCCTGCGCCGGAACATCCCGCCTTGATGGCCAGGGGATAGGCTTCGCACACTTCCTGCAACGCAGCGTCGAGCGCTTTTTCTCTGTCTATCGCACCAAACATCAGCACCACGGTCGATTCGGAATCGAGCGATCTGTCGAAAGGTTCACTCCATCGGTCGGAGAATCGATACATACGAACTTTCATACTGCTTTCTCCACAAATTCTGTTCATATAGTATCGATAAAAACAGTAATTTTGTTAGATATCTATTGGAATATCCTAATGTTTTGTGGCAAAAGAGTCCACCATTGTCGCTTTGAGTATTTTGACGGTTCGCAGCGGGCGGTCCCTCCTGTCGGTCGGTGTGTTGGATATCTCAAAGACCGTTTTCATCCCCTCTTTGACCCTGCCGAAAATCGTGTAGTGTCCGTTCAGCCATGGCGAGCGGCCCACCGTGATGAAAAACTGGCTTCGGTTGGTATTGGGTCCGGCATTGGCCATCGCGAGGATTCCGGGTTTGTCGAAAACCACATTGGGAGCGAATTCGTCCCTGAAGGGTCTGTGCCAGATCGAATCACCCCCACTCCCCGTACCGGTGGGATCGCCGCTTTGTATCATGAATCCCCGGATGACCCGGTGAAAAGAGACGCCGTCGTAGTAGCCCTCTTTGACATGCCCAAGAAAGTTTTCGCTCGCCAAAGGGGCCCAGTCAGGACGAATTTCAAGCACAATATCTCCCATCGTCGTCTGGAGTCTCACCAGGGGGTGCTCATCGACACGGGTGCGCACTTTCGTATCGTTTGCCGAAAAAAGAGGCATGCAAAACAGAGTGAGAGAAAAAATGAGGATAAAGAGTCGCATGAAAATTCCAATGGCAGAAATTATGGAATCATTTTAGCCAAAAAGGATTGAAAGAAAAGATGAGAGAAAAAGCGTCGGACCCCAAAGGGAAGGGGGCCGAAAAAAATCACTTGCGGCGAAGTTCCTTGATACGAGCCGCTTTACCGCGGAGGTTTCGCAGATAGTAGAGTTTCGCGCGTCGGACACGACCGCGTCGGACCACCTCGATACTTTCGATGCTGTCGCTATAAAGCGGGAAAATACGCTCGACACCAACGTTGTTCGCACCGATTTTTCGTACGGTGAAGCTTTTGCCTGTCCCCTCACCGCGGATGGAGATGCAGACACCTTCGAAGTTCTGGATACGGGTTTTGTCACCCTCTTTGATGTTGACCGCGACACGGACAGTATCGCCGGCGCGGAATTGTGGAATGTTCTTGCTTGCGACTTGCGCCTGCTCGAAAGATTCAATATATCGATTTTTCATCACTTTCCCTTTGGGTAGATTTCAGATATCGGTCAGGTCGAAAATATTTTGTTTTGGCTATCGCCAGCCTTTTTTTCAGGGCGTTAATTTTACTATGGTTTCCCTTTAATAATTCTGAAGGAATACTTAAATTATGGAAACTTTTAGGCCGTGTGAAAGAGGGTGCCTCCAAAAGCTCGGTTTCAAAACTCTCGGCCGAGAGAGAGTCGGCATTTCCGAGCACGCCCGGCACCAACCGACTGATGGCGTCCGCCATCACGAGCGAGGGGAGTTCCCCGCCCGTGAGAATGTAGTCGCCGATGGAGAAGACCTCGTCGGCCCAGAGTTCTATGATACGCTCGTCGATCCCTTCGTACCGGCCGCTGACGAACACCATGTGGTTCTGCGAGGAGGCGAACCGCTTCGCGTCAGCTTGCCTGAAGGGCTTGCCCACAGGCGTCGTGAAAACGATTCGGGCTTCCGGCGACTCGGCTTTGAGATGCTTCAGCGCATCGTCGAGCGGCTGGGGCATCATCACCATTCCCGCACCGCCGCCGGCCGCGGTATCGTCGACCTTGCGGTGTTTGTCGGTCGTGAAATCCCTGGGGTTGAGAAAGTCGACCGAAAGGAGGCCCTTTTCGATGGCCCGCTTCAGGATGGAGTCTTCAAAATACCCCTCCATCAGAGGCCGAAAAAGCGTGACGAACGTAAAGCGCATCAACTCGCTTCCAAAATCTCTCCGGCGCCACGGGTCAGGACTTTTTTTCCTTCCAGATCGACACGCTCGATATAGCGGTCGATATAGGGAATGAGAAACCCTTTCGGCAACCCTTGCGCGACGAGAAGATCGGCGGTTTCGACGACGAGATAGTCGGTGCCCGCCATCCGTTCGATCGCTTTCACCCGACCGAGAACCTCTTCCCCCTCTTGCACATCGAGCCCGATAATCTGGTACCAGAAATACTCTCCCTCTTCCAGATGGCAGGAGGCTTCCCCCGCTTCACGGGTCGTATAGAGATAGAGGTTGGTGAGTTTTTTGGCGTCGTCGACATTGTCGATGCCCTCGAAGCGTACGGTTCCGCGCTCAGGGTTGTAGGAGGCGACGGTCAGGGTGCCCCTCTCGCTCATGAAGCGGGCACCCTTTTTGAACTGTTCGGGGAAATCGGTTAGAAGATTGAGGCGGAGCTCACCCCGCAGACCCACCGTCTTGCCGATGCGGGCAATGGGAAGTTTGTCGGGTTCCATACCCTTTTCACTCCTCCGTCGTCCGCACGTTGACCCGGTAGCTGATGCCGTCCTTGGCTTTACAGCCGCTGATGAGTGTTTTAAGAGCGTTGATCATCCTGCCCTCCTTGCCGATCAGTTTGCCGGCATCCTCTTTGTGCGCGTAGATGACGATCTCATCGAAATTTTCGCCGAGCCGGTTTCTCTCGACGACGATATCCTCCGGATGGGATGCGATGAGTTTCGCGAAATCGCGCACAAAGTTTTCGATCATCTTTTTACTTTCCGGCGAGTTTCTTGACGCGTTCGCTCGGCTGCGCTCCGACACTCAGCCAGTAATTGTAACGCTCTTCATCAAGTTTGACCGTAGCGGGTTCGGTCATCGGATCGTAATAGCCGATCGATTCGATCCAGCCGCTGTCACGGCGCTTTCGGCTGTCTGTTACAACGATTCGATAGAAGGGTCGTTTCTTGCGTCCCATGCGTGTCAGTCTGATGGTTGTCATATTGTCTCCTTGTTAGTGTCTGTTAAATTCATCTGCCTGAAGAGGCACTGACCTAAACGAATGACGGGTTCGTTTAGGTCAGTGTCCCGAAAAGGCGTCAACGGGGAAACCCGCCGCCTTGCATCTGGCTCATCATATTCTGCAGGTCCTGCATTCCCTTTTTGCCGGAGAATTTCTTCGCCATCTTCGCGGCGTTTTTGAACTGCTTGAGCACCTTGTTCACCTCCATCTGGCTCAACCCCGCCCCCTTGGCGAGCCGTCGTTTGCGGCTGTTGTTGAGAAGATCGGGATTTTCGCGCTCCTTCGGAGTCATCGAGCTGATCAGTGCTTTGATCTTTTTGATCTCGCCGGAATTTTCCAGGTCGAGGTCCTTGATGGCGCCGGCCATCTTGCTCATTCCCGGAATCATGCCGATCAGCGATTTGAGCGACCCCAGCTTCTTCATCTGCTCCAGCTGCTCCAGAAAGTCGTTGAAGTTGAACTGCCCTTTTTTGATCTTCCTGGCGACACGTTTCGCCTCTTTCTCGTCGATGACGGCGGTGGCTTTCTCCGCCAGCGACTCGATATCGCCCGCCCCCATCAGGCGGCCGACGATCCGGTCCGGAATGAAAACCTCCAGGTCCGGCATCTTTTCGCCCGAACCGATGAAACGCAGGGGCACGCCCACCTGTTTGGCGATGCCCAGGGCCACACCCCCCTTGCTGTCCCCGTCGTACTTGCTTAGAATCACACCGGTGAGGCCCAGTTCCTTGTTGAAAGCCGCGGCACTGCGGACCGCATCCTGTCCGGTCAGGGAGTCGGCGACATAGAATATCTCGTCGGGATTGAGCGCCTCTTTGACCCGCTTGATCTCATCCATCATCTCCTGGTCGATCGCCAGGCGGCCGGCCGTATCGACGATGAGGACATCGTAATTGCCCTCCTTCGCCTTTTTCAGCGCACGCTTCGCCACTTCCACGGGGTCCTTGATCGATTCGTCGGCGAGTACGTCGACTTCGATCTGGTTCGCGATCTGGCGCAATTGCTCCACGGCCGCGAGGCGCTGAAGGTCGGCGGCCGCAAGAAGCACCTTTTTCTTGCGGAGTTTGAGATAGTAAGCGAGTTTGCCGGCGGTCGTCGTCTTTCCCGATCCCTGCAGACCGGCCATCATGACCACCGTAGGAGGGGTCGGGCTGTAGACGAACCCCTGTTTGCCCGGTGCCGTCAGAATCTCCGTCAGCTCGTTTTTGAGTGCCTTGAGAAAATTCTCTTTTCCGATGCCGGCGAGCTTCGTCTCCCGCTCGACGACACTCAGCAGCTCTTTGACGACCTTGTGGTGCACATCGGCCTTCAGCAACGACTTCTTCAGCTCGCCAAGGGCACGCTTCAGCGCTTTTTCGTCGTCCTTGAAGCGTATTTTGCTGATGGCATTCTGAAAACTGTTGCTCAATGACTCAAACACGGATCATTCACCTTCCTCGATTGGTTTCGGACTCTGCAGGGTCTATTCAAAGTGCGGCATTTTACCTTATATAGACTTTAATTTTAATTAAATATAAGATTGCATCGCCCGGAGGCAACAGACGACACCCCCTGCTACCTGCTGATGAAAACATCGAATCCTTTCGGCTCTTTCGCTTTGAAATCGTATCCCAGCAGCTTCAGCTCGAGAGCGTGCAGAAGCATGCGGTTGGTCTGGGCGGAGGTGAGACCATACTGCCGGTCGCCGATGATCGGATGACCGACGCTTTTGAGATGCAGGCGGATCTGATGGGTCCGGCCGGTCTCTATGATGACCCGGAGTTTGGTTTTGTGCCCCGAAATCATGATCGGTTCGATGTGGGTGATCGCCTCTTTTCCCTTGCGGTCTATCTTGCTGTAGGCGTGGCCGTTGTGCTTGATCGTCTTGATCGGTTTGTCGATCGTCATCGGTTCGCTGACGATTCCGTCAACCCAGCAGGTGTAGACTTTGTAGACGGCGCGCGCCTTGAAAGCTTCGAGCGCTTTCTTTTCGAACGCCTTGGTTTTGGCAAGCAGCAGCACGCCACTGGTTTCACGGTCGAGACGGTGAAGAAGCTTTGCGCCCCCAAACTCCCTCGCAGCCTCGTCGCTGGTCAAGAACGCCGGCTTGTTGAGCGCCATGACCTCGTCGTTTTCGTAGAGTATCTCGACTTGATGGAGTTTGAGAACACGGAATTTCGTATCGACAGGGAGCTCTCCCCGCGCGATAGCCACCTTTTTGTTCCCCACATAGACGACACCTCTGTCGATCAGCTCTTTTGCTTTGGAGTTCGACAGCCCCATCTGTACAGCCAGCAGTTTGTACGCTTTCTCTTTTTCCATCCGCTGTTTCCTCTTTTATATTACCCTTCTTTGCAGCCTCGATGCATCGCGACCCTTTCGCACAACACACTGCTTTGCGACGCTTTGGCGGGATGATCGAGCGACGCGCCTCTCCGCGCGGCGGAAGAGATTTTTTCCGACAGCAAAAGGTTGTTCACGATGTTGTATCCTCAATGAACCGCATCAGTTTCTCGCTCTTTGGAAAGCGGATGCGTTTGCGCTTGGAAGTCTCTCCCGAAACAAAACGCACCTCGCTTTTGGGGACTTTGAAGAGTTTGGCGAGAAACTTCACAAGCTCTTTGTTGGCCGCCCCCTCCACCGCCGGCGCCTTGACTTTCACCTTCAACGTGTCGTCAAATACACCGGCAATCTCGTTGCGGCTGCTTGCCGGCCGCGCGCTGATGAAAAGATCGACATGATCGGTTTGGATATCATACCACACTGCGGATCTCCTCGAGTATCGGCTCCAGCGAAAGGGGGGTCGAAAGATGCAGAGGCGATGCGGCGAAGGCACGCTCCAACCCATCCTCGAGGCTCTCCAGTTCGCAAAAGACCGCCCCCTCCACCGCATCGAACATCGCTCGTTGGTTGAAAATGTGAGGACCGGTGACCAGCCGGCATCCAAAGGGCACCGCTTCGGCGGGATTGTGTCCGCCCACGGGTACGAAAGCACCGCCTAGAACGACGATGTCGGTGATGGCGTAGACATTGACCAGCTCCCCCATCGCATCCACAAGGGTGATGGCGTTTTTAAAACCCTCTTTTTCACTGAATCGGCCGAAGCCGAGTCCGTGCGCTTTCGCCTCCCGTGCCAGCAGGGCGGCCACTTTTTCGAACCGCTCCGGATGGCGCGGCACGACGACGAGCTTCGCATCGCTGTGGCGGGCTCTCCAGGCGATGAAGGCGCGAAGAATCCCCTCCTCTTCCCCTTCGTGGGTGCTGGCGGCCGTCACGACGGTGCCCTCCGGTTTTTCGTACCGTTTCGTCGGCTCGGGCAGCTGTGCGAGTTTGATATTGCCCGTCACACGGATGTTGACGGCCCCCAGCTTTTCCAGCCGTTTTCTGTCCTTTTCGCTTTGGGCGAAAACCACGTCAATCCAGGAAAAGATTCTGCGGTAAAACCATGCGAAGCGAAGATAGCTTTTGTAGGACCGGTCGGAAATCCGTGCGTTGATCAGGAGGGTTTTTGCCCCCCGGCGCTTGGCCAGACAAAATAGCAGATACCAAAGCTCCGCCTCCATGACCACCAGGGCCTTTTGAGGTTTGAGCCAAAACCACAGCAGCGGCTCGAAAGGGAGGTAACGCACCGCTTCGGCCATCTTTTTCGCCTGGGCATATCCGGTCTGCGTTGTTGTCGTGATCGCCGTCTCGTCCCTCTCAAATGCCTCGATGAGCGGTTTGATGGCACGCGTTTCGCCGAAACTGCAGGCATGGAACCAGATACGGTGCGCCGGCAGCGGAGGGTTGCGCCAGAGAAAGAAGCGTGCGGGAATGGATTCTCGGTACTTGCGCTTGAAAGAAAAAAGAAGGAGCAAAGGGATCGAAACGATGTACAGAACCCACGCAAAAAGGGTATAGACAAATGTGAAAATCATGGCTTCAACACAAAAAGGCGCCGTTGGCGCCCCCATGACCGCACCGTGGGAGAGAATTATTCAGCGGTCTCTTCTTCTTTCTGCATTTCAAGGTAGAGAATGCGTCCGCAATGCGGGCAGGTGGTGATCTCCTCCCCTTTGATCACTTCCGCGTAGGTTTTGTCGTTGATCTTCATGAAGCAGCCCATGCAGGCCTGTTTGCGTACCGGAACGACGGCCGTATTCTTCGCCCATCGGCGGATCTTGTCGTAGAAAGCGAGAATCTTCTGGCTCATTTTCGCGACCAGCTCCTGCTTCTGCCCGAACAGCTCCTGCTTCTGCTTCTCGATATCGGCGAGCTCCTTTTCGACCTCCTCTTTCAAAAGGGCGCTCTTCTCTTTCAGGGCTTCCAGCTCCCCTTTTTTGGTTTCGATCTCCGCTTTGCGGGTTTCGATCAGATTTTCGAGACGTTCGATCTCTTCGTTGGCAAAATCGAGCTGTTCCCTGGCGATCTCCTCTTCGAGCTGGAGCGCTTTGATCTCTTTCTCGGTTTTCGCTTCCGCCGTCTTCTTCTTGTTGGCTTCGAGTTTCTCTGTAAGTTCCTGGATGTGCAGATCGTTTTTCGCCTTTTTGAGCTCGGCATCCCGGATATCCTCTTCAAGCTCGAGAATCTCCCGTTCGACGGCGCTTTCTTGCTCTTCGACTTCCGCGAGTTTCGCCCGTGCTTTGGCAATTCTCGGTTCGAATGCGTCAATAGCCTGGTCGATTTTGGACAGTTCTATAAGCTCTTCAAGATGCTTGTTCATGGATGGTTTTTCCTTATCAGATGTAGGTGAAGGGGTTGATTGATTGTGCAATTATAACCGGAATCGGCAAATTTTTCAAATAGGGCGCCAGCGCCTCGGCGAAATACTTTTCACTCTCAAAGTGGCCGATATCGGCCATCATCAGCCCCTTCGAAAGCGCTTTCATCGCATCGTGGAATTTGATGTCGCCGGTGAGAAAAAGGTCGGCGTCGAGGGTGTCCATCAGCCCCGCGCCCGCGCCTGTCGTCATGGCGACCCGGCGCACACTTTTTTTGTTGCCGACGATGCGCATCTGTCCCAGTCCCAGTCTCTCTTTGATACGCTTCAAAAGCGCATCGCTTCGCCACTCTCCCTCCGTCACGCAGACGAATCCCTCGCAGTAGGCGACATCGAAGCCCAGAACCTCTTCGAAAACGTACCGGTTCAGATGGGTCTGGTCGAAGTTCGTGTGCATCGCGATCATCGCATGGTTCTTTCGAACCATTTTCCGCAGCAGGTTGGCCGGGTACTCGTTCCACAACAGCCGCTTGAGGCCCGAAAAGATAAGCGGATGGTGGAGGATGAAGAGGGTGTTCTCCTCCGCCTCTTCGATCATGCCCTCATCGATATCGACACTCAAAACGATGCGTGCAGCCTCCTGCCCTCTTTCGCCAAGAAGCAGGCCACTGTTGTCCCAGGATTCCTGCAGCTCGAAGGGGCTCAATTCGTCAAGACGCTCATAGATTTCTGCGATGGTCATCGAAACTCTTTTTGCAACTCTAAACCGAAAATTGCGGCATCCCGCACTCTATGCCGAAAAGGACAAAAGAGAGCAAAGCGGTCACGCTTCGCCACGGATTCGGCGCTCCCGCTCGCCTTCTTGCTCTTTGTACAGTTCGGCGCACCCTTTGGCCAGCTCCCGGATTTTAAGGATGTAGTTGGCCCGTTCGGTGACCGAAATCGCCTTGCGGGCATCGAGAGTGTTGAAAAGGTGCGACGCGATCATGCACTGATCGTAAGCGGGCAGCGGCAGTCCCGCGTCCAGACAGCGGCGGCACTCTTTGGCCGCATCGTCAAAATGGCCAAAGAGCATCTGGGTATCGGCTGTTTCGAAGTGGTATTTCGAAAATTCGTACTCGCTCTCTTTATGGACATCGGCATAGGTGGTCACCTGGCCATCCTTTTCGTTCCAGACGATATCAAAAACCGACTCGACCCCCTGCAGGTACATTGCCAGCCGTTCGGTGCCGTAGGTGATCTCGGCCGCCACCGGATCGCACGGCAGGCCGCCAACCTGCTGAAAATAGGTGAACTGCGTCACCTCCATGCCATCGAGCCACACTTCCCAACCCAACCCCCAGGCACCCAGGGTCGGCGATTCCCAGTTGTCCTCGACGAAGCGGATATCGTGCCGGCTCAGATCGAGCCCCAGATACTCCAGGCTTTTGAGGTAGAGGTCCTGGATGTCGTCGGGGCTTGGTTTGATGAGCACCTGAAACTGGTAATAGGCCCCCAGTCGGTTCGGGTTCTCCCCGTACCGGCCGTCGGTTGGGCGGCGGCTGGGCGCCACGTAGGCGGCCGCCCACGGTTTGGAGTCGAGGCTTCTTAGCAAGGTCGCCGGATGGAAAGTCCCCGCGCCCGCAGGAATGTCGTAGGGCTGAACGATGTTGCAACCCTGCCGGGCCCAGTAGGTCTGGAGCTTGAGAAGGAGGTCGGTGAATGTGATCATCTGATATCCAATGCTTTCTTGATTTTGGGTTCGTCGAAACCGCAGATCCATTGACTGCCGATCAGAACCACGGGCACACCCCGGCAACCGTGGCGTTCACAATCTTTGGCCGCCTGTTTGTTGGTGCTGATATCGATCGTCTTGAATTTGATGTCGTTTTTCTTGAAGAAGGTTTTGGCGCGTGTACACCAGACGCATCCCGGTGACGTGAAGAGAACCACCTGTTTCTGGCGTTTCGGTTTCGCTTCGGCCATGGCACACCTCCTGCTGTTTGGAATTTTTGTGGAATTATATCATTTCAATCGCCTCAAGAATGGTCTGATACTGAAACTGACTTGCCAGATTCTTCAACATCGCGGACAATTCGGGATCTGTTGCTTCTATTTTTTCGATCACGTCATCGATCCGTTTCGCATCCAGCAGGATCACCACATCATGGAGTTCTCTCAAACGCGCTTTATCCAGCTTGTACAATCTCTTTTTCAAAGATTCCGTATCAATCGTCTCCAAACTGCTCTCTTCGTCGTTGCTTTCGTTGGAGCGGTAAAGGTAGGTCAAACCCAGATATTTCTGCATCGTCTCATAAATCTTTTTCACACTGTAGGGTTTGGCGACAAAATCGTCCAGACCGACTTTCAAGATCCGCTCTTTTTCATCGGAGAAGACGCTGGCGCTGAGTCCAACGATCTTAACGCGATCTCCATCCGGAAGGGAACGGATGATTCTGGTCGCCTCTTCGCCATTCATAATGGGCATTCGATTGTCCATCCATATGAAATCGGGATGCCAGGTTTTGAAACGTTCCACCGCCTCTTGCCCGTTGGTGGCCGTGGCCACCTGCAGTCCCAGCGACTCGATCTGGGTACGCAGCAGCAACCGATTCTCCTCTTTGTCTTCGACGATCAGAATCCGTTTGTCCCGATCCTTCTTGGAAACACCGACGATCTCTTCATTTTCCATCTTTTCGAAGCTATGCGTCATTTTTTTATTTTCATCGCATACCTCGGCAGGGATCATCGCACGGAAGGTGGATCCGACATCCTCTTGACTCTCGACCTCCAACTCTCCTCCCATCAGGCGGACATACTGCGAAACGATCGACAATCCCAGGCCCGTACCGGTTTTTTCGGAAGCGCTTCCGACCTGGATAAAGGGTTCGAAAATTTTCTTCAGGTTTTCCCTGGCGATACCCACCCCCTCATCCTGCACCTCGATCACCAGCTTTCCGTCTCTATAGCCGATATGAAGCAGAACGGTCCCCTTTTCACTGTATTTGACGGCATTGGTGAGAAAATTGATGAGAATCTGTCGTATCTTCTTCTCGTCTGCGAGAATGCAACCGGGTAGGTTGGAGGCCACTTTCGTCTGCAAAGAGAGCTGTTTGCGGTGGGCACGCACTTCCATCAACAGAACAATATCTTTCGCGATGGATACAGGGTCGACAGGACCCTTTTCCACTTTCACTTTGTTCGCTTCGATACGTGAGAGGTCCAGAACGTCGTTGATCAGCGTGAGCAGGAATCGTCCGCTTCTGTGAATGATGGAGAGCTTCTCCCTCTCCTTCTCATCCAAATCACGATCTTTGAGCATCAACTCCGAAAATCCAAGAATCGCATTCAGGGGGGTACGCAGCTCGTGACTCATATTGGCCAGGAAGACCGATTTGGAACGGCTGGCATACTCCGCCTCCTCTTTGGCACTTTTCAACTCCGATGTCAGACGCTGGAAGCGTCTGTGCATATAGAGCCCGTAAAGAAGAAAGAGGATCAGTAGTCCGATAATGGCGGCCAGGTAGTAGAGTATCGTACTTTGCTGCGCAAGTTTCAGGTTCTGTTTTTTTATAACAGCCTGATGGTGAAGAATTTCGGCTTTGACGGCCGCGATTTTTTCCCTTTGGGCTCGGATGGTGCGATCGAGTTCGGCGATGGTGGCTTTCTGGGTTTCCAACGTTTTGGCCCGTTTCACAATTTGCCGTTCCTGACGCTCCAGTTTCTTTTCACGCTCCTTCAGAAGTTTTTGACGTTTTTCGATCTCTTTCTCCAGTGCGGCGAGTTGCCGCTCTTTCGCTGTAACCTGTCGCTCTTTCTCCTGCAGCCGCCAACGTTGTGTTTCCAGTCGTTTTTCTGTCGAACGTAATTTTCTTTCATTCTCTGCAAGCTTCTTCTCTTTTTTGCGATATGCCTCCGTCAAGGTTTTGAATTTCGATTTCAGTTTTTCAATCTCCTGCCGTTTCGACACGATCGTCTCCTGGAGTCTCCGGTTCTGCTGCAGCAATCGGTTGTATTTCAGCTCCTGTTCTTTCAAGGCCCGTAAAGAGGCCTCGAAAAGCCGGCTGATACCAACTTCGCTGCCGCCTGTCAACAGAATCTCTTTCGATACATGCAAACGATGCTTTTCTATGTTTTCCCTATTGATCTGAATCCGGGCTCGGTGCCTGCTGTCGAAATAGATATTGATCATGATCGATTCAGCAGAATCGGCATCGCCGGTGATCAGCAGCAGCGGCAGAGACGCGGGAATCATGCGATAGATTTGAGGAACCTCTTTCGCAAAAGGCCGGTCGACAAAGAGGAGATGATAGTTTTTCAGTCGGTTTGGGTCGATCCTGTCAAGTGAAACCACTTCGACGGAGAGATCGTGAAGCTTAAGATTTCGTGTCATCGATTTCAAGCGCGGATAGATCCGTTTTCGCCCCTTTTCATAGACGGCGATCACAAACTTTTCTTTTTTAAGAGCGGTATACGGCCATCTCGTATTTTTTGCGAGCAGATAGATATAGGCGGATATCAGATCTTCGTAACTTCTGGGATTTTCGTAGCGTATCTTCGATGCATCGCTGACCATGACCACCGACAGCACCATCAGGGCCATCAGCCAGACTTTTTTATAAAACCACATACAACAACCTATCTTTTCTGATATAATCGAATATATTCAATTTTTGATTAGAGCATTCCTAATGAGATACGCTTTTTTTCTTTTCTCTCTCTTATTCTGCATGAATGGCTGGAGTGCTGATGAACTGTTTGATCTCACATTGGAAGATTTGAGCCAGATACCCATTATGGAAACGGGTGCCACACTCACCGAAACGGATCCCAGAACATCCCCCGCTTCCGTTACAGTCATCACCCATGAACAGATCGTCCGCGCCAATCCGAAAAATCTGGATCAACTGTTGGAGATTTACGTTCCCGGATTGACCTACTCCCACAGTGTCCATGGAGATCAGTTGGGAATCCGGGGAATCATAAGCGACCGTAACAACAAAATTCTGCTACTGGTCAACGGCAGGCAAATGAATATCAAAGCCGCCGACGGCGGCGCGGCGACGGAACGGTGGTTTTCGCTGCTGGGGGACATTCGCCGCATCATGGTTTACAGCGATCCGGGATCGGCCGTCTTCGGCCCCGGAGCCATCGCCGGCGTCATCAATATCGAAACTTTCAGCGGTAGCAATTATGAGGGCACCGATTTTCATATGGAAGCGGGCGCCGTGGACGAGCTTCTCTCCGCGGAGGTCCGCCACGGACAGAAACTGGAGAACGGATTTTCGCTCTTTCTTTATGCGGGTATTGACAAAGCCCATGGAAGTGAAACGGACCATGCCCACCACAAACTGGCTTTCGACTTGACCAACCGTCCCTGGGATACAGATAAAATTCTGATTCATGCCAACAAAAACAT
This sequence comes from Hydrogenimonas urashimensis, assembly GCF_016593255.1. Classification (NCBI taxonomy): domain Bacteria; kingdom Pseudomonadati; phylum Campylobacterota; class Epsilonproteobacteria; order Campylobacterales; family Hydrogenimonadaceae; genus Hydrogenimonas; species Hydrogenimonas urashimensis. The sequence continues at coordinate 1,179,972 of NZ_AP023212.1, forward strand.
GCCCATCGAAACGACCCGTATCGGTCAAAGTTTTCACGACCAGCCCAGGGAAAAACTCCACATGCAACTCGATGGAGAAAATTTCACACTCTGGGGCCGATGGACGCAAAGCGGTATCGCCATGCCCTCCGGTCAACACCGTTATGCCGTATTCGATCCGAAAGATTTACGTGATACGGGAGCAAAAAACCGTCAAGCCACGTTATACGGTCAATATCACTCGACTTTGTCGGATAAAGTCGATATAACATCATCCATCAGTTATATGCAGACAGACGTGGATATCAATACGGCGCAACAACCGACACGAGGCAAAAAATGGGTCGAAAAGAACACCTATCTGGCGACTTTGGCGCAGATCACCCCCGATTCAAACCATCTGTTCGCTGTGGGTTGTTCCTACTCCTACAACGATTTCAAACATTTCAACCAACCTTTTTTAGAAGTGATGGAGAGAAAATGGTACTCCGATATGCTCTCCTTCTATGGTGAATATCAATGGATCGTCAACGACAGATGGACCGCTTTTTTTGGAGCCAGGGCAGACAAGCACCGCTTCACACAATGGATGTTTTCGCCACGCATTTCCGTCGTTTACCTCCCCACTTCCTACGATACGATCAAACTAATTTACAACCACTCTAATCGCCATTCGGACGATTACGATCTGCTCCTTCAACACGACCTGTTGGATCAGAAAGGGGATCTGGAGACAATCGACCACTACGAGATCATCTACGATCACCGATTGGACAGCAGCTGGAAATTCGAGTCCTCTTTTTATTTCAACGACCAGAATTTGGTCGCCTACAACAAAAACAAGAAGCTGCAAAGTCATCTGGGTCGCCTGAGGATATGGGGTATCGAAGCCTCTTTTCACTATAAAACGGACGATTACGAATTCGATCTCTCCCATACATTCACCAAACTGGGCGATTTCGATCTGGCCGACACCGATCTTGATACCCAATTTGTCAGTGCGATGCCCTATGGATACGGCCACGACCTGATGGCATGGGACAACCATATCACCAAAGCCCGTCTAACCTGGCATTTGCAAAAAGGGCTGGAATGGTTCAACAGTCTGAGAATCTTGTGGGGAAAACCGGGAGCCGTGGATATGGCCGATTACAATATGGATACCCACCATTACGACCCGAAAAGTTCCGATTTCTGGAAAGAGAACGATTGGGATCTTTTGAAACTGCCCCTCTACAAAGACTCCAAACGGGCTTTCGGACTTTCAGCCTTTTTGGATATAGGTATCATCTATCGTCCCAACAGGCATTGGCGTTATGGTTTGCATATCTACAATCTGCTGGGACTTTTCGACGACGACCTCAACAAACGCAATTATGTCAATATACCCAGCCATACCATCGATGAACCGGCATCGGTAGCGATCGATGTTGCTTACTCTTTTTAGAAAAACGCCAAAGCCGCTCTTCCTCAATCCTGCAATCGGGCTCTGATATCCACGAATTCGTCGAAATTGTCGAGAAAAAGATCGAGGAGTTTCGGATCGAACATCCTGCTGCGGTTCTCCTCCATAAAATTCCTGGCTTTGTCGATACTCCATGCTCTCTTGTAGACTCTGTCATGGGTCAAAGCGTCGAAAACATCGGCGATGCAGACAATACGCCCGGCGATACTGATCTCTTCCGCTTTTTGTCCGTACGGATACCCTTTACCATCCCATCTTTCATGATGATCCCGTGCGATAATCGCTGCGTAGTGAAGAATGGGTTGGGTGGAATCTTTGAAAATTTCGTACCCTTTGATCGCATGGGTTTTCATGATTTCCCACTCCTCGGGCGTAAAAGAACCCGGTTTGTTGAGTATATGATCGGGAATGGCGACCTTGCCCGCATCGTGCATGGGTGCCGCCTTGTGAATCAGTGTAATCTCCTCTTCACTCAAACCGTACATCGAAGCGAGACGTTTCGAAAATTCGGCGACACGCACGACATGTTTGCCCGTTATATCGTCTCTTTTTTCAAGCAAAGCACCCAAAACAACAATCATTTCATCCTGGGTATTTTGCAACTCATCGTTGAGTGTGCGAATCTGTGCTATTCCCTCTTTTACCCGCTCTTCCAGATTGTGCTGATAGTCGTTGAGCTGTAGATGGGTCTTAACCCGCATCAGCACCTCTTCTGCGGCAAAAGGTTTGGTGATGTAGTCGACGCCTCCCTCCCGAAATGCACGCACTTTGGCTCTCGTATCCTCCAGAGCGCTGATGAAGATGATGGGGATAGAACGGGTTTGGGGATCTTCTTTGAGACGATGACACACTTCGAATCCGTCCATCCCTTCCATCCGGATATCAAGGAGAATCAGATTCGGTATCTTTTTGGCGACGCTTTTGAGTGCCAGTTCCCCGTTGGAAGCCAGACGAACGGTGTACCCGTTTCTTTCGAGAATCTCTCTGAGCAGTTGCAAATTCTCCATCCGGTCTTCAACAATAAGTATTTCATATCCCTTGTTCATCTCATTCCTCACTTAGGTTTCCAGTGAAAGGGCGTTCATGATATACATCTCCAGGTTCGCACCCGTTACGCCCCGCTCGATCGCGTCGTCGTAGAACTTCGCCACCTTCGTATGATAGGTCCCGTAGTCGTAATAGGGAAAGTGAATCTCCCACGCCTTTTTGATCATTTTTTCCGCCATCTTCTCCATCGTCCACTGTTTGAAAATCTGCAATACACCGAAAAAGAAGAGCGTGAAGAAGACTGCCAGAATGATGGCGATGTGGCAGTCGATTTTCGCAAGAAGTTTGTGAAAGAGAAGCGCGAGGGGAATCAATACGATATTCCAGACGACGATCATGAAGAGATAGGCGCGTCCAAGACGCAGTTTGACACCCGGTATCTGCCCCTCCAGCGGCATATTGTCTACCAGAAGCTTATTCGCCTTCATCAATTCGTTGAAACGCATCGGATGTTTCGGCTGGGTATAGAGAAAAGGCAGCAGCTTTTCGTCGATCAGTTTCTCAATCATTGCACTCCCCCTTGTAACAGATAATCTCCCCCACGCTTTTTCCCAGCGAAGCGGCAACCACGCTGCATTTTATCTTCAGCAGATAAAAGGTCGGGCGCGTGGAAGTGTCGTTGAGCGATTCGTAGTTTCCCATCCCTTTGGATATGACAAGATCGGCCTCGTTGTAGTGCCTTCGCATCGTTTCGCTCATCCGCGAAAGGTCGAGTCCCGGCGTATCGACGCCGCTGTCTATGATCACAGCCACCTCGTCCAGGCCCGCTTCCTTCGCCTCCTGGAACGTCACGTCGTTGATGATCGGCACACCCCGTACCACGTAACCGAATCGGATATCGGGATAGAGCCGCTTCAGTTCACGTATCAGGAGTTTGTCGAAGAGGTGTTCGCCGGCATTGTCGCCGATCACCAGCACGTTTCGGGCCGATTCGAGCATCTGCCGCAACCGAGCGCTGTCATCGATAGCGAAGGGGGTCTCGAAAACTTTCGCCACCTCCTCTTCCAGGTCGAATTGCTCCGTCGCCGCCAGGTCGATCACGTTGCCCGCCACAGCCGCCTTCAATGCGGCATGGAACCTGTCCACACTCTTTTCGATGGTCGCTTCGATAAAGGGAATGAAGGCCCTGGCATGCTCCGTCGCCTCCCTCTTGAAATCGCGATAGATGTCATCGGTCCGCAGTATCTCTGCGATCATCGGATAGACCCGGGCTGCCACCTGAGGAGGGGTCTGGTCAAAAGACCATGCGGGTACATCGCATCCGACCCTGTCTAGAACCTTTTTCGTCGTATTTCTGTCGACACCCAGTGTCTCGCATACTCTCAGCGCCTGGGAGAAGATGCAGGCAACGCACTCGGGCGTCATTTTCATGAGCGGCGTCCCGCGTGCTTTTCGACCATCTTGCCCCACATCAGCTTGTATTTACGTTTGACGAACTCCAGCTCCTCTCTCGTGGCATTGAGTTCGCCGGTGAGAGTTTCGATCGTCCGCCTATCTTCGTCGTAAAGCTCCTGCATCGACATCAGCGCCTCTTTGAGAAACTGGTTCTCGTTCTTGAGAGCTTCGAGGGTCTCCTCCTTCGCGTCGACGACCTTCTCGTGCATCGAAAGAATCGTGCCGATCGTCTTTTCAACAAACTGCAGCCCGTCTCCCGTCTCCATATCGACCCTGAGCACTTCGCCCTTCAAATTGCCGCTTGAGGTCGGCAGATTGCCCTGGGCTTCGGCTCTGATGAAGATCTCTCCATCCTCCTCTTTCGAGTCGACCATACCCCGATCGATCAGATCAAGCACCTCATCGAAATCTTTTCCGACCAGTTTGGCATAGGCCCGGATATTCAGCCATGTACTCATTGCAACTCCTTCTTTTCACGGACGGGTGGATTGGGGAACCGACGCTGCATAAACATCAAACTCGGCGGTTCATTCGGCGATCAGAACTTCGATCTCCGCCGAATCGGTCTCGACCTTCTTCGCTTTGGCCAGACGGTCTTCGGTGAGCTTCACCTTCAGTTCGTCATCGTCGATGGCCAGAATCTGCATCGCCAGGTAGGCGCTGTTGATGGCGCCCGCTTTGCCGATAGCGAGTGTCGCGACAGGCATGCCAGCCGGCATCATAACGGTACTGAGCAGCGCATCTTCCCCGCGCAGGTCGGAAGAGCTCATCGGTACGCCTATGACCGGCTTGATCGTCGTGGCCGCCACGGCCCCCGCCAGGTGCGCCGCCATGCCGGCTGCCGCGATGAAGACGACCGCGCCGCGCTCTTCCGCCTCTTTGATATAGGTTTTGGTCCTCTCCGGGCTTCTATGCGCCGAAGAGATGATCAGTTCATAGGGAACACCGAACTTCTCCAGCGTCTTGCCGCACTCTTTCATCACCTCGTAATCGCTCTTGCTTCCGATAATAATCGACACAAATCGCATACTCTTTTCCTCCTTTTTCAAGCTGCAGGGCGAAAATCAGACGATCTGGTCTTCGCTCTGCAGCGCATCCGGCTGGTCGTGCTGTTTTCTGAAATCCTCTTCGTCGCAATAGACTTTCTCCTCTATCGTCAGTCTGAAATCCCCGAAATCCTTTTTGAGCACGAACCCAAGAAAATAGATCGACGCGAAAATGCCTACTCCCATGTAGATCAAATTGCCGATGGCCGTGATCAGGGATTTCTCCATGCCCAAAAATCCGGCCAAAAAAGCGAACACCGTGATCAGCACCAGCGAGCCGACGAAGGTGGCGACGACGGTACGCCACTGCCACGCCCACCATATGCGCAGCAGCCTGCCGCGTGTAAGCTTTTCATTCATCGAGAGGCTTTCTCAAAAAAGTGAAAGGCGGCAGAGGAGCGGGCAGGAGTATCGGATTTTCGTTGCCGCTGTGGATGCACTCGTAGGTTCTGCCTTTGGGCGTCTGAAGCTTTTTCATCTTCAGCCACCAGCTTCCGTCGGACTTTCTGAAAATCGTGCCCCGTTCGTTTTCGACCTCCCGGGCAACGGGTTTGGGCGAGAGGATCTCCATCTCGTCCCCTTCGCAGACCCTGTCCTTGACAAAGAAGGCCATCCCCGCCTCGTCCACCAGCGCTTCGACCTGATGGGTTCCCTCGCTGATCGAACTCTCCAGGCTCTGCGTCCCCTCCCTCTCGAAGGGGCGGTGGATCAGGTAGGCGTCCGTAAAGCCCCTGTGCTTCGTCGTATGCAGCTCCTTTTGATACTTCCGGGCATCGAACCGCCCCGCGTAGAAATCGTCGATCGCCTGCCGGTAGGCGTGGGCTGTGACCGCCACGTAGTAGGGGCTCTTGGTGCGCCCTTCGATCTTGAGCGAATCGACGACGCCGGAGGCGAGAATCTCGTCGATATGGGAGGCGAGGTTCATGTCTTTGGCATTCATGATGTAGGTGCCGATCCCCTCCTCCTCTTCAAGCCGGAACGTTACGCCTGTTTCGGGGTTTTCCGCATAGAGGACATAGGGAAAACGGCAGTCGTTGGCGCAGCTCCCCCGATTGGGGACCCGGCCGCTCTGCAGGGAGCTGATGAGACAGCGCCCGCTGTAGGCAAAACACATCGAGCCATGGACGAAGACCTCCAGCTCAAGATCAGGCAGCGCCTTTTTGATCGCCTCCAGATCCCGCAGGCTGATCTCCCGCGCCGCGATGATCCGGCTGACGCCGATTTCGTAATAAAACTGCGCATCCAGCACATTCATCACGTTGGCCTGGGTCGAGAGGTGGATCGGAATCTCCGGCGCCACCTCTTTGGCCATCTTCACAAGCCCGGGTGTGGCGATGATAAAGGCGTCGGGCCCCATCGCCGCCATCTTCTCCATGTGGCTGCGATAGAGTTCGAGTTGCGAATTGAAAGGAAAACCGTTGATCGTGACATAGACCTTTTTGCCCCGCGCATGGGCGTAGTCGATTCCCTCCTGAAAGGATTCGTAGGTGAACTCCTTGCCGCTTCGGATACGCAGGGAAAAGTGGCTCACTCCCCCGTAGACGGCATCGGCGCCGTAGGCGAAGGCGATTTTCAGCTTTTCAAGATTGCCGGCGGGCGAAAGCAGCTCAACCATTCTTTTCGCCTCCTCCGAACTGGGCGATCAGCGCTTCGATCTCCTCGTTGGAGAGCACCTCTTCCGTCCCTTTGTCGCCATGGATGTGGCGTGCCGACCGGACGCGCTTGCCATCTTCGATCTTCCCTTCGAAGAGTGCGCTCAGATAGCGGTTCAGCGCCCGCATGATGTTGATGACCCTTTCGATCTTCTGGCGGTGGATATCCTGGTACTGCATCGTATCCATCGCGCCGAGAATTTTGCTGGTGGCATCTTCGAGCGTTTTCGTCGACTCGTCGGCGAGTTTGTGCAGAATCACCGCCTGCGTCGCGGCGCTGCCGAAACGCTTGATGTGGGGGAATTTTTTTCGCAGGGTCATGAAAAGCTCTTCGAAATCCTCTGCGATCACCTGCATTCTCTCACTCGCCGACAAAGCCTCCTCCACATCGTTCATGATCCCTTCGAGTGCATCGAAAATTTCACCCGCTTTCTCCTCCGAATCGCGGGTCACGTCATCGAGCTGCTCCACGACACGATGCTCCCGGGTCGCCGGCGGCGGTGTGATCACCTCCTCTTCCAGCACATCGTCCAGTGAGACATCTTCCCCGTCTCTTTCAAAATCTCTGTCGAGGATCGTTCCGTTGTCCGACAACTCTTCCGATTCCATCTCCAGCTCTCCCGCCATGATGGCGTCAAGCTCTTCTTGTGTCATTGACCTCCTTTGGTCGTACAAAATCCTTTTGATTATAGTGCGTTGTTCATTATAGGAAAATTATCGTCCCATTTCAATACGATTGACTACCGCATAGAGCGTGGGCAGGTAGAAAAGGTTGAGCATCGTGCCCCAGATGAGGCCGAAACCGATCGCCACGGCGATCGGCTGGAGAATGACCGCCTGCCCCGTCGCGAAAAAGATCAGGGTGAAGAGCCCGAGAAAAGTGGTGATGGAAGTGATGAGGATGGGACGCAGGCGCAGCACCGCCTTGTTAAAAAAGGTTCCCGCATCGTGGGTGCCGTGGAGAAAATCGAGCATGATGATGCCGTCGTTGACAACGACCCCGGCGAGTCCGAGGATGCCGATGACGGAAGGCATCGAGAGGTTGATTCCCAGCAGCAGGTGTCCGGCCAAAGCGCCCAGAATCGAAAAAGGAATGACCGACATGACCATCAGAGCGTATTTGATTTTCGAGAAAATAAGCAGCAGGGCGATCAGAATCAGAAAGAGTGCCACCACGGTGGCATGTTTCATCTCTTTGGCGAGCTGCCTGTTTTTCTCTTTCTCCCCCATCAGGTGGATTTTAACACCTTCGGCTTTGACACTTTCTAGCAGCGGCACAATGGCGTCGAGAACGTCGTTGGCCGTCGTTTTTTGTTTGTCGATCGTGGCGAAGACCGTTTTGACCACCTCCGCATCCCGTTTTTTTATCTGCATAAAATCCCGTGACTTGACGAAGTCGGCGATCTCTTTGAGTTTTACGTATCGCCCATTGGGAAGGGGATAGTCGAAATCCTCCAGCCGTTTCAGATCGTCTTTGTACGTCTCTTCGGTACGAATTTCCACCACCCCTTCTTTGCCGAAAGTCATCGCCTGGCGCCGTGTAAGAAAATAGCCAGAAAGCAGACGCGCCACGTCGCCTTCCGTCAGCCCCAGACTCTCCCCGTAGTCGTTGACGCGTATCTGCCACTCCATCTTTCCGTACTGAAGATTGTCGCTCACCCCCCTCACGCCGGGCACCGCGGCGAGCGCCTTTTTGACACGCTCCATCGCTTCGACGATCGTTTCGTCGTCACTTCCGGAGAAATTGATCTTGATATCGTTGCGGATAACGCCGATATGACGCTGCCTGACCCCGAGCTCCTCGAGATGGTACCTTTCCCTGAATGGGGCGATGATCATTTCGATCTTTCCGGCCAGTTCGTAGGTTGTGAGCCGCCGCCGTTTCTCGGGGTCGTTGAAATCGAAAGAGAGATTCAAAATGGGGTTGAGGTAACGGTTGATCCAGTCGGTATCGACAAGATCGTAAAGCTCAAGCGTCACGTAGAAAGAGCCGTTGTCCTTTTCGTTCTCTCCTCCCATCGTGGTCCGTGATCCGGCCACCGCGGAAACCGATTTGAGGCCCAGTTCCTTCCTGTGCTTCAGCAGCACCGCCTCGATCTCTTTGGCCACCGCGTGGGTCTTTTCGATCGGCGTATTGAGATCGGTCCGTCCCGTCACGTAGATGAAACGGCTGTCGAAGGATGGAAAAAACTGGAAATGGATCTGTTTGATCATCAGAAACGTTGCCAGCGGAATACCGACGATGAAGAGTGCCAAAAAGAGCTTTTTGTGTCGGACAATGAATATGAGCGACCGTTCGTATCTCTTCTGCAGAGGTCTCCAGTCCACGACGCTTCCGCCCTGTCTCAAAAACTCTTTGGCATGAAGGGGAAGGAAGAGGAAACTTTCGATCAGCGACCCGAGCAGCACCATGATGACGACGATCGGAATCAGGATGATGAAATGGGAAATCTCTCCGGAAAGAAGGAAAAGGGGCAAAAAGGCGACCACCGTCGTTACCGTCGCCAGTGTCACGGGAAGAATCATCTCCCGCACGCCGCGCAAAACGGCAAGATGGCGTTCCATCCCCTCGTCGATATAGCGTTGGATATTCTCGGCCACCACCACCGCGTCGTCGACGACGATGCCGATGACGATCAGAGCGCCCAGCAGGGAAACGATGTTGATCGTATATCCGGTGTAGTAGATGAAGAGCAGGCCGATGGCAAAGGAGAAGGGAATCCCCATCGTCACGATGGCGGCGATTCGGAAATTGACCAGCAGCGTCATCGTGACGAATATGAGTATCAGGCCGAACATGATGTTGGAGACGATGACATCCAGGCGCTTTTTGATCGGTATCGAGGAGTCGTGATAGATGTCGAACACCACCTCGGGGTACCTCTTTTTCAGCCTTTCGACAAGTTTTCGCAGCGTTTTGGAGAGGGCGATGGCATCGCCTTGCGAGGCTTTGTAGATTTTCAGCGTCACATTGTCGAGCGTGTTGAAGGAGGAGAGCGTGGCGCTTTGGGCCAGTCGCCGCGTCACTTTCGCCACCTCCCCCAGCCGCACCGTTTTTCCGTCGACAGTAAGGCGGGCATCCTCCCACGCCTTGGGATCCTTTTTTCCGTGGACCGTCGATAGAAAAACATAGTTGCCCGGCTCTTCGATGTTTCCGACCGGATAGATATAGGAGAGATGGGAGATGGCACCAAGCAGCGATTTTGGGCTGATGCCGTAGGCCGCCACCGCGTCGGAGTCGATTTTGACGAGAATCTCCTCGTCGGAGTCGCCGTAGATTCTCACTTCGGCGATCCCCTCGGTGTGCATGATTGTGCGTTTGACGCGCTTGGCCACGTCGATGAGCCGCTTGCGGTCCAGCGTTTTGGAAGCGAGCGAAAGGGAAAGAAGGTCCCGCTTGCGCGTCAGCAGCGTCGCCACCGGCTCCACCATGTCGGCCGGAAGGTACTGCCGGCTCGCCGCGATGGCGTCTTTGACCTTGTTCAGCACGTCGATGGCGTCCGCGCCGTCTGCGAGAGTGACGATGATATCGAAGCGTCCGGGGACGATGATGGTCTCGGTGGTTTCGATGCCGCTGATCCCCTCGATGGCGTCTTCGATATCCCGCACCGCCATCTTGTCGAGTATTTTGGCGCTGGAGCCCGGGTAGCCTCCGGAGATGTCGATCATGTCGAGCGTGACATCGGGAAAGAGTTCTTTGGGAATATCGCGGTAGGCGTTGATGCCTGCGATCAGGATGAAAAGCAGCAGCACATGGTTGAGCCGCTTGTTGGTGAGAAAATATTCGATGAACCGCATCCGTGTCATACTCCGAAAAAATTATCGATTGGCACATTGTAGCAAACCGCTTCCCTCCCATCGCACACTTTTATCGCCCCGGCTCTATGGAACCCGACTGAAAATCCGCTATAATCGCCCTATGAACGCATATCTTGAACTTGGCACCGTCAACCGCCTGAAAATCGCCAGAGAGACCGATTACGGTCTTGTTCTCGCCAGCACCGAGGCCAAAGAGGTGCTGCTTCCGAAACGCTACATACTCCCTTCGATGAAAATCGGCGACACTATCGACGTTTTCGTCTACACCGACAGTGAAGACCGCATCGTCGCGACAACGCAACAGCCCGAAGCGATGCTGGGGGAGGTGGCGCTCATGGAGGTGGTCGATGTGACATCCCATGGCGCCTATCTGCATTGGGGGCTTCCCAAAGACCTCTTTGTGCCGAAGATGTTTCAGCGCATGCCGATGCGCAAAGGGGACCGCCGGATTGTCCGGGTCGCCTACGACGAAAAGACCCATCGCCTCGTGGGTACCGAAATTTTCGACCGGCAGCTGAAAAGAGCAGGACGCAACGATCTCAAACGCAACCAGGCGGTGGAGATTCTCGTCTACGCCAAAACCGACCTTGGGTACAAAGCGGTGGTCGAAAAACGGTACGACGGCCTGGTGTTCCACTCCGACATTTTCGAACCGATGAAGATCAAAGAGACCAAAACCGCCTATATCAAACAGATCCGCGACGACGGCAAGATCGATCTGCTTCTGCGCCCCATCGGCAAAAAGAGCGATGATATCGCCGCGGACAAAATTGTCGCCTTTCTCGACAACCAACGGGGAATGATGCCCCTGAACTACAAGAGCGATCCGGAACGGATCAAGGCACTGCTCGGGCTCAGCCGGAAAAATTTCAAACGGGCGTTGACGAAACTGCTGGAACAGGGCAAAATCGAGGTGAAAGAGAACGGAACCTATCTGAAAGCAAAACAGAGAAAGCGAGAAGTGAAACCTTGACGGTAGATTTACACAACCATACGAGCCGCTGCAATCATGCGGAAGGATCGATCGACGACTATATCGAAAAAGCGATCGCGGAAAAGATCGATATTTTCGGTTTCTCCGACCACGCCCCGATGGATTTCGACCCCCGCTACCGGATGGGGTTTGAAGAGATGCGTGCCTATGAAAACGATGTCAGAAAGGCCAGGCAAAAGTATGCCGGACGCATTGACATCCGCCTCGGCTACGAAGTGGACTGGCTGCCGGGCCACATGGATGAGCGGGTACTGAAGGCCGATGTCGACTACCTGATCGGTTCGGTTCACTTCATCGACAGGTGGGGATTTGACAATCCCGAATTTATCGGCAGATACGAAGGGGCCGACATCGACACTATCTGGCAGGACTATTTCGATCTCGTCGAAGCGATGGCCCAAAAGGGGTGCTTCGATATCGTCGGCCACCTCGATCTGATCAAAGTTTTCAAATATGTCCCCAAAACCGATGTCCGCCTGATCGCGGAAAGGGCGATGGATGCCATCAAAAAAGCGGATATGGTCATCGAGATCAATGCAGCAGGATACCGTAAACCGATCGGAGAGGCTTACCCCAGCCGTGAACTGCTGATCATGGCTTACGAGCGGGATATCCCCATCACCTTCGGTTCGGATGCCCACAAACCGGAGCAGGTGGGTTTCATGAAAGAGGAGATTCACAAACTGGCCCGATCCATCGGTTACACCCGTGCCGCCCACTTCAGAAACCGCGACAGGGCGTTTGTCGACTTTTAGCGATAGTTTCCGAAAAAAAGATCGAAGAATATCGTGAAGGAGTAGTTGGGATGGAAGTGGTGCATTTTATGGAAATTGATAGCGGGTATCGCTTCCATATAGAGCCACTTTTTCCACACGCTCCTGCGGTAGCCGAACGCTGTCGTATAGCTGTAGATGCCGGAATACTCCTTGGTTTCATCCGTGTCGTCGGGTGTGTATTCGTAATGGGTATGGCCAGAGAAACTCTGAATCAGCCGCATGCCGCTGTGGCCTGTCAAGCCCCAGTGGTAACTTAGACCGATCCCGTACGCCATCCCTTTTTTGTGCGCTCTTGTACCACGGTTCAGTTGCACTCTAAAAAGGGTCTCTTCCCACGGTTCCGTGTCGAAATAGAGATCGGTCTTCTCGGAAAAATCGTATTTTTCCGAATATTGAAAGATTTGAACCGGCTCGACAACCCATCCCCCCGGTTCGAACACCATGTTGTATCTGGCGCGAAGGTAGGGATGCAGGCCACTCAAACCCAGGGAATATTTGGAATAAATTCCGTATGTTTTCGGGGCGAAGTAATTGATTCCGACCTTCGGGGAAACCTCTTCGCTGCCGTTTTCGGTTTTTTTTACCAGGTTTTCGACATTGTCCTCATTAAGGTCTTCGATAAACAGGCGAAGTCTTTTTCTAGTCCGTGAAAGCGGCAGGTGCACTCGGACATTGAAATTCGTCTCGTCCGAATCGAGGGAACGTAACGCCGTACCCAGACGCAGACGCACATAGCTTATGGAAGTTTCGCTGAGGTATTTCTGCGTTTGAAAAAAGGTATCGGTCTGTTGCCGTTCCGCTTCCAGAGGCGTTTCGGTACCTCTTTCGGAAATGTTTTCATCCCCGCCAAGCCATTGGTACAGACGCCTGTCGATCGCTTCCGACCAGTCGACCACTTCACCCGAAACCGTTTCGTACCAGTTATCCACCCAGGATGTGTTCGCATCGGTGGCACCGGTCTGTGCCTCGAGCGGGGTGAGCATCCATGAAAAAAGCAGACACACGGCGATGGTTTGCATCCACGAAAAATTTTTCATGCCTCTATCATAGCAGTTTCGGTTTCAAGTTCCGCTTGTATTGCAAAGGATGGAAACACGAAATGTTCCTGCCTATTTTTTAAGCAACCCTTTCACTTGCCTCTTACTTTTTTTTTGTTACAATACCCGATATTTCAATTTTCCAAGGAGAGAAAATGGGCAAATTTGTCAACAATGTCGACGAGTTCTTCAGATTTTGTGCGGATAACGATGTCAAATTCGTAGATCTGCGCTTCACGGACATCAAAGGTGCATGGCACCACCTGACCTACCTTCTGAGTGCTCTTGACAAAGATATGCTGAGTAACGGACTTCCCTTCGACGGCAGTTCCATCGAAGCGTGGCAACCGATCAACAAATCGGACATGATCCTCAAGCCCGATATCGAAACGGCATTCCTCGATCCCTTTACGGCCGATCCGACCATAATCATCTTCTGTGACGTTTTCGATATCTACAAAGGCCAGCTTTACGAAAAATGTCCCCGATCCATCGCGAAAAAGGCGCTCAAATATCTCGAAGAGTCCGGCGTGGGCGATGTGGCATACTTCGGCCCGGAAAACGAATTCTTCATTTTCGACGATGTCCAGATCAAAGACGAGATCAACGAGTCCTTCTACCGTGTCGACAGCGAAGAGGGCGAATGGAACGACCCGAGCCGCAACGACGATTTCGGCAACATCGGCCACCGCCCCCGCACCAAAGGCGGATACTTCCCCGTCGCACCGACAGACAGCATGGTCGACCTTCGCGCCGAAATGATGCAGGTGCTCGAAGAGGTCGGACTGGAAGTGGTTCTCGGACACCACGAAGTGGCGCAGGCCCAGGGAGAAATCGGCGTCAAGTTCGGATCACTCGTCGAAGCGGCCGACAATGTCCAAAAATACAAGTACGTCGTGCGCATGGTTGCCCATCTCAACGGCAAAACGGCGACCTTCATGCCCAAACCGCTCTTCGGCGACAACGGCAACGGAATGCACGTCCACCAATCCATCTGGAAGGACGGCAAAAACCTCTTCTACAAAGAGGGAGAGTACGGCAACCTCAGCGACACGGCTCGCTGGTACATGGGCGGCGTTTTGAAGCATGCCCAGGCGGTCGCGGCTTTCACCAACGCGACAACCAACAGCTACAAGCGCCTGATTCCGGGTTTCGAAGCTCCGAGTATCCTGACCTACTCCAGCCAGAACCGCTCCGCTTCCATCCGTATTCCCTACGGTGCCAGCGAAAAGGCGGTACGCATCGAAACACGTTTCCCCGACAGCTCCTCCTGTCCCTATCTCGCTTTCACGGCACTGCTGCTTGCCGGAATCGACGGTATCAAAAACCAGTACGAACCGGTCGGGCCGATGGATATCGACCTCTTCGAGCTTTCACTCGATGAAATCCGCGAAAAAGGTATCCAGCAGATGCCCCATACACTCCGCGAGGCGATCGAAGCGCTGCTTACGGATAACGAGTTCCTCAAGCCCGTCATGACCGACGATTTCATCGAAACCTTCAAAAACTACAAATTCGAAACGCAGATCTGGCCCGACGAGGCACGGCCGACCGCATTCGAATTCAAAACCACATACTCCTGCTGATACCCATCCGCGCCACTTCCTGGCGCGGACCCTTCGCCTTCCATAAAATTCATTTCCGTTAACACTCGGTTGACACCCGAGCAAAACTCCTCTTTTATAATGACAATCTCTTTCGGCGACGCTATATGGAGGTTGTTATGCTGTTACGTATTTTTGCCATGTTTTTTGCCATCCTGCTGACGATCGGTGCCGCCATCAAGCAGCACGGTGACACACAGGAGAATAGAATTGAAAAGCGGCAGCATGAAACGATCACTTCAAAATAGCGTATAATTACGGTAGTGTTTTTTCCTGTCGGATAGCCGACGAAGATTCGCCGGAAGAGAATGGCGAAGCGGTGCACACGATACCGTGTCACACATAAAAGGTTCAACGATGATCAATATACTCATGATAGAAGACGATGTCGACATAAGCTCGCTTTTGACCAAATTTCTGGCACAGTACGGCATGAAGGTCGAGAGTGTCGAAACGCCGAAAGCGGCGCTGAACGCCCTGGAACTCGACCATTACGATCTCATCATTCTCGATCTCACCCTTCCCCAGATGGATGGCCTGGAGCTTTGCAAACTGATCCGAAAAGATTACGATATCCCCATCATCATTTCCAGCGCCCGAAGCGATCTGACCGACAAGATCATAGGTCTCGAATACGGCGCGGACGACTATCTTCCCAAACCCTACGAGCCGAGGGAACTGGTGGCGCGCATCCAGACGGTCCTGCGCCGATACCGCCCTACCCTTCAGGCCGAAAGCAGCGATTTCGAACTGAACGAAGGAAAAATGCAGATCCTTTTCAAAGGGAACAAACTCGACTTGACGACGGCGGAGTACGAGATACTGCGCCTCTTTCTGCTCAATCCCGGCACCATTTTGACCCGCGATTACCTGGCCAACAATGCCGAATCGATCTCATGGGAGAGCAGTGAAAGGACCATCGACGTCATCATCAGCCGTATCCGCAGCAAACTCGGCGATAATCCCAAACAACCCCGCTATATCCACTCCATCCGCGGAGCCGGATACAAATTCACGCCGTGAACCGACACTCCCTCTTTTTCAAACTCAACCTCTTTTTTCTCTTCACCGTCGCGGCGCTGATCGCTTTTTTTGTCATGACGGTACGGGAGTTCGAAGCGCAAGAGCTCCATCTCATCGAAAAAAAGGTGCTTCACGACGAAGCGGAGATCAGAAAAATCATCCTCGAGGAGGTGGGCGATCCGGAAAAAAGGTTCAAAGCACGCGGCTACCGGGTCATCGAATATCCCGAAACCATCAAATCCGATCTCAAGCAGATATTCCGGCATCCGCCCAGCTCCTTTCCTCTGATCGTCTCGGAGCGGATACTCGACGGCCGGCTCAAAATCTACCGTGACAGCGACAATCTCTACTTCGAGCTCATCGGCCCCGACCACTCCACGATGATCGCCTCGCCCATGGATGTCTACCGCCCCAAATGGATTCCCTTCCTTTTCGGGAGCATGATGGCCATTCTGATCCTACTATACTGGACGATGCTGCGCAGCCTCAAGCCGCTCAAAACTCTGGCCGAACAGATCCGCCGTTTCGGCGAAGGGAATATGGATGTCTCGACCAAATCGGAGAAGCGGGACGAAATCGCCTTCGTCGCCAACCAGTTCGATGCCGCCGCCAAAAAGATCCGGGCGATGAAAGAGGCAAGAACACTCTTTATGCGCAATATCATGCACGAACTCAAAACCCCCATCACGAAAGGGAAACTGAGTGTCGCACTGATGAACGGGGGAGAGGAGGAAGAGGTGCTTCGCCGCGCATTCGAACGGATGGAGCAGCTGATTCAGGAGATGGCGGAAGTGGAGATGATCACCTCCCAATCTCTCGATCTCAATCCCGATGTCTGCGATCTCAAAACGATGGTCAACGACGTCTCGACGCTCCTTTTCATCGAGAACGACCGGCGGGTGCAATTCGTATGTCACCCCTGCAAAGTGATCGCGGACTGCAAAACGCTTACCATCGTCATCAAAAACCTCATCGACAACGGGCTGAAATATTCACCCGACAATTCGGTGGAGATCTGCTGCAAAAAGGGAGTCATTCAGGTGATCAACAAAGGGGAACCCCTTCCCAAGAATTTCGAAGAGATCATTGAACCTTTCGCGAAAGGGGAGCCCAACCATTCGGAAGACAGTTTCGGGCTAGGTCTTTATATCGTCAAATCGATTCTCGACGCCCACGGTGCCGAACTGGACTACCGGTATGAAGGCGGGCGCCACATCTTCTCCATTCGCGGGCTGAAACCCGCCAAATGATACCTTAGATCGCTTTTGCGATCAGGCGGTTCAAACGGGCGTTGAAGTCGGCGATGTCGTCGACTTCGAGGCCGGCAGCCATCTTCGCTTCATCAAGCACGACGTGGGCGATATCCCGCGTGACGGTTTCGTCGTTCTTTTCGAGAAGTTTTTGGAAGATTTCGTTGTCGGGGTTGATCTCCAGAATCGGTTTGGGTGTGGGGACCTCCTGTCCCATCTGACGCAGAATCTGCTGCATCGCGATATCGGGATCGTTCTTGTCGAATACGACCACGGCGGGCGATTCCTTGAGGCGTTTGGTCAGACGGATATCTTTGACATTCTCGCCAAGTTCGGCTTTCATCGCGGCTACGATCGAAGCGAACTTCTCCTTCGTCTCTTCGCCCACTTCGCCCTCTTCTTCGACGTTGGCGATGTTCTCAAGCGGCGTGCCGTCATATTCGGTAACGGTGGGCATGACGATGGCATCCACCTCATCGTCGAACAGAAGCACTTCGATGCCCTCTTCCCTGTATTTCTCGAGCAGTGGCGAGTGGCGGAGCAGATTCTCGTCTTCGCCCATAAGGTAGAAGATTTTCTCCTGCCCCTCTTTCATGCGTGCCTTGTACTCCTTGAGGGTTGTATACCCCTCCTTTTCGCTCGATTTGAACAGCATCAGGTCAAGCAGCGCATCCTTGTTTTCAAAATCGCTGTAGATACCCTCTTTGAGCGCTTTGCCCATCTCCTTGAAGAACCCTTCGTAAGCTTCCCGATCCTTTTCTAGCAGCTTTTTGAGCTCCCCCAGGATCTTCTTGACGCCTGCTTTTTTGATCTTGGCAAGAATAACATTCTCCTGCAGCATTTCGCGGCTGACGTTGAGCGGAAGATCCTCGGCGTCGATGATACCCCGCACAAAGCGCAGATACGTGGGCAGCAGCTCTCTGTCTTCATCGGTAATGAAAACCCGTTTGACATAGAGCTTCACACCCGGCTGGTAATCGACACGGAAAAGATCAATCGGCGCTTTTTTCGGAACATAGAAGAGCGTATAGTACTCCAGTGTCCCCTCGGCACGGGTATGAACCCACAGGAGAGGATCTTCGCTGTCGTGACTGATCTGCTTGTAGAACTCCTTGTAGTCTTCCTCTTTGAGTTCGCTTTTTGGCAGACGCCAGAGTGCCGAAGCCTTGTTGATCTGCTCCTCCTCGCCTTTCTCGTTCACCAGATAGATCGGGAAAGGGATGTGGTTGCTGTATTTTTCGACGATGCTCTTGATGCGCCATTCGCTGGCGAACTCTTCGGCATCATCACGCAGATGAAGAGTGATGTCGGTGCCGTAATCCTCTTTTTGGGCCTCTTCGATCTCGTACTCGCCATTCCCCTCGCTGACCCACTTCCAGGCCTTTTCCTCGAGGGGCTTGCGACTGACAACCTCCACCTTTTCGGCCACCATGAAGGAGCTGTAGAAGCCCACGCCGAACTGACCGATCAGATGGCTGTCTTTTTTGGCGTCACCGGTGAGGCTCTCGATGAAACTCTTCGTACCGCTTCTGGCGATGGTTCCCAGGTTTTCCACCATCTCCTCGTCGTTCATGCCGATACCCGTATCGCTGACAGTCAGGGTTTTTTTGTCTTTGTCGAAAACGATAACAATTTTGCTTGGCAGGTCGAGTTCCTTGTACTTTTCATCCGTCAGTTTGAGAAATTCGAGTTTGTCCAGAGCGTCGCTGGCATTTGAGATGAGTTCCCTTAGAAAAATCTCTTTGTTGGAGTAGAGGGAATGGATCATCAAATGGAGCAGCTGGTTCACTTCGGTCTGAAATTCATGTTTCGACATGACAAAACTCCTCGTTTTTTTGATGAAATTTTACAATGTTGATATTGGCATTGTCAAGTTTTATAATGTTTGTAATTTTAGGGTTTTATGTGCTTGTTGGCACAAAATATCTTTGAGTGTCAAATCGACGCGGAACACTTTCTTCTCAGCAAGAGCTGCCTGCCGATTTGTTATGATATTGGAAACAATTCGGGAGGTCGTCGATGAGACAACGATTGAAACTGGTGCTCGCTCTTGTGGCTGTCGTCTTTCTCTTTTCGGGATTTTTTGGAGGCGACAAGAGCAAAGAGGAAATCCAAAAGGCTCGTCAGGAGATACGGAAGATGAGTCGCGAGACACTGCAGATGCTCTATAGATATGTACCGCAAGCCCGCAGCCAGGTAAAAAATGCCTATGGGTACGCCACATTCTCCAATATCGGCATCAATCTGTTTCTCCTTTCGACGGAGAACGGTTCGGGACTCGCCCATAACAACAAAACAGGCAAAGATATCTTTATGAAAATGTTTTCGGGCGGAGTCGGTGTTGGCCTCGGTGTCAAGGATTTTCGCATTGTCTTTATTTTCGACAACAAAGAGGTATTCGACAATTTCGTGAACAGCGGATGGGAAGCCAACGCCCAGGCGGATGCCGCCGCCAAAGCCAAAGAGAAAGGAGGTGCCGCCAGTGCCGCCGTCACCGTCGCGCCCGGCCTTCACCTCTACAAGATAACCAAAAACGGCCTGGCACTGCAAGCCACGATCCAGGGAACGAAATACTGGAAAGACGACGAACTCAATTAAAAAATTAGCGGTAGACTACGTACCTCGCACCCGCCGAAATTTTTAACTTTTTATGCCTTCACCACCTGCTGGACTGACGAACTGGTCGTTGAGTTTTCTGATCGCCTCCTTACTGTAGTCGATCACATGCTCCAGTTTATCGGCGGCGCGGCGGCTCCATCCTTTTAACCAGATACGCAGCATCGGACGATACCAGCGGATATTCTGTTCGATCGCACGGGCGATTCGTGGATCTTTCTGCATCCAGCGCTTCACTTCCATGCGTCCGAAGAGATGGCGCATTTTGAAGTGGATAAAGAGAAACAGAACGATCGCGGCGGCGTAGACTGCCACCACCCCTCCCATGGAGGAGGGAAGCATGCCAAGCGTGAAAAGAGAGCCGACACCGGCGGCGATCAGCCCCGCCAGCACGAGGTCGGCGACCATAACGCGGCGGCCCCAGCGACCGAGTGCCTTCCGCAGCAGCGGCAGTTTCTCGGTAACGATCTCTTTCGCGAAATCTTCGAGCGCTTTGGAGATGCGATAGGCACGCTCGATCTTGACCCCCTCCATCCGCTCGATGATTCTGGCCAGATCCTCGTCTTTTTTCCGCTTCAGGCGTTCTGCCACGGCCGGATCGTCGATGGCCACCATCGCGTCTTCGTTATAGATGGCGAAGAAATTTCCGGAGATGAGCCCCTGCTGCGAGAGCGCCCTCTGCCAGGCGCCCATCACATCCTCCAGGTTGTCCTCTTTGGCGGTGGTATCGATCTGGTTGAGAATGTAGAGCATCTTGTTGGCGTCCCTGCGCCCCACCGTCGTTCCGACCAGATGCTCCAGCGTATCGCGCATCGCGCCGGGTTCCGGATGGCGCGCATCGAAAAAAATGAGCACCAGATCGCTCATCCCGATAATGTGATCGGTGATGCGCAGTATCGAATCGCGCTGGGCATCGGCATCGAAACCGGGAGAATCGATCAGAATCTCCCCTTTGATCACATCCGATTTGACCGTCTTGAGCTGAAGATAGAGGTTGACACGGCTTCCCTCCCCTTTTTCGACCTTCTCCACCTCTTCGCTGATATTGTAGAAAGGAAAGCGCGGATCGGCGTCGAGCGCCAGACCCGGAAGGGTTTGCACCTTCTCGTTGTTGCCGTAGCAGATGACGGTGAATTTGTCGTCGACCGCCTGGTTGCCGCTTTGCTGTACCTTCACCCCGAGATAGTTGTTGATGAAAGTCGATTTGCCAGCGGAAAAGGTTCCCAAAACGGAGATTAGCGGCCACCAGGAGATATTGGCTGTATAACTCTCTTCAGACCCAAGAAATCCCAGGGAGTGGGCGATCCTGTCCAGATTTTCGTACTGCCTGATGACATCCAGCAAAACCGGATTCTCTTCTTTTAGATGCTGCTTGAGCTTTTTGTACCGCTCTTTTGTCGTCATATACGTCCTTTATGGTGTAACGTCAATTAGAATATAATCTCTTCCTCCGTGGGGGAGGCCTCCACGGCAGGCAGCGGGGAGAGATCGGTATAGATCACATCCTTTCCGTTCCGGGTCGCATGGTAAACCCCTTCGGGTTCTTCGAACTTTCGCATGAACTCCGGATGTTTCTTTGCCAGCGCCCCGTAAAAAACTCGGGCCACCGGGGCTGCCGTCCGACCGCCCGTTTCGTGTTTTGGAAGGGGTGTATTGTCATCGTTTCCGAACCAGACAACCGTTTCCACATCCGGTGTAAAGGAGCAGAACCATGTATCCACACTGTTGTTGGTGGTTCCGGTCTTTCCTGCAATGTCGATCCCTTTGACCCTCGCGTTTCTGCCGGTCCCCCGCCGTACCACATCTTTAAGTATATCAATCATCAGATAAGCCTGCGGTTTGGGATAGACCTCTTTGCCCACGCTCTCTGTATGCTCAACCAGTCTGCCTTTGTCATCGTAGAGGTTGACCACCAGTCTGGGTTCGTGCAACACCCCCATGTCAGCAAAAACCGTGTAGAGGCGGGCCATCTGAAGAGGGGAGAGGGCGATGTTCCCCAGCGCGATGGAGAGGTTGTAGGGAAGATCCTCGATACCGAAAACATCCAGTTTGCTGTGGAGTGTCGTGATTCCAATTTCGCTCACGAGGTTGATCGTCGCCAGGTTTCTTGAATGGACCAGTGCCTCCCGCAGCGTGATCATCCCTTTGTAGTCCTTTTCGTAGTTTTTGGGCTGCCACAGTTTGCTGGTGTTGCCTTCGTCGAAACGATAGGTCCGGGCGATGTCGGGAATCCGGCTTTCGGGGTTGTATCCCAGATTGAGCGCGGTCTGATAGATAAAGGGTTTGAAAGCCGAACCCGGCTGGCGCCGTGAAGAGACGGCCCTGTTGAAAGCGCTTCGGGCATAGTCGACCCCGCCGAGCATCGCTAGCACATCCCCGCTCCTGCCGTCGAGCACCACCATCGCCCCGTTGAAGGTTTCGGAGATGTTCACATCGTCACCGTGCCGTTTCCGGTAGGCTTCGTAACCGTACTTCAGCGCATCGCGCGCCATCGCCTGATACTCCAGATCCGCGGCCGTTTCGATCCTGTATCCGCCCGAACGTATGTCGTGGTATTTCGGAAGCAGCCGGTTGATCACCGCATCGACGATATAGGGGGCACGGTTTTGTGTCAGCGTGTCGTCGTACACCTTCGGTGCCTCCTTGATCTCACGCATATAGGTCGCCTCGTCGATCCATCCCAGTGCCTTCATGCGCTCCAGCACCCGGTTGGCCCGCGCCATCGCGTTGGCGTAGTGGCGCGTCGGATCGTAGGCGCTCGGCGCTTTGGGAAGACCGACTAAAATGGCGATCTCTTTGAGTGTCAGCTCGTCCAGATCTTTGTGGAAATAGCCCAAAGAGGCTGTCCGGATGCCGTAATATCCGTGCCCGAAGAAGATCGCGTTGAGATAGCGCTCAAGAATCTCCTCTTTCGTGAGCTCCTGTTCCAGGCGGATCGAAAGGAGTGCCTCCTTGATCTTTCTTTTGATCTTCTTCTCACGGCTCAGAAGCGTCGATTTGATCAGCTGCTGGGTCAGAGTCGATGCCCCCTCGACCATTTTCCTCGCTTTGATATCTTTGACAAGCGCCCGGAAAATCGCTTCGGGATTGACACCGTGATGCTCGAAAAAAAGTGTATCCTCGATGGCGACCAGCGCTTCGATCACCCTGCCCGGAATCTCGTCGTAGGAAACATAGATGCGGTGCTCCTTTTCAAAAACGTTGGCGATCAGCCGGCCGTTGCGATCGAAAATCTGCGTCGTCTTGGGCGGATTGTAATGCACCAGCGGCTCCACTTCGTGGCCGATTTCGAAATAGAGATAGACCAGATACCCGAAAAGGGCCATTGCCGCCAATATGGCGAGGCGGACTAGCAGTTTCACAAAAAATTTTATCAACTTCTAAACTCCCGATGTGCGAAATTGGCGGCGATGAGCGCTTTGGTATAGTCCGACCTGGGGAAGGAAAGCACCTCATCCATCATCCCGCGCTCCATCACTTTCCCCTTTTTTATGACGACGATTTCACGGCAGAGCTTCGCTGCCGTGGCGATGTCGTGGGTGACAAAAAGCATCCTGAACCCCATCTCTTCCTGCAGGTCAAGGAGCAGTTTCACGACCATCTCTCTAAGATCGGCATCCAGCGCTGTGGTCGGTTCGTCCAGCAAAAGCAGCTTCGGCCGCGACGACAGGGCCATGGCGATGACCACCCTCTGCAGCTGTCCGCCGGAGAGTTCCGGGGGGAAACGGTTCAGCAATTCACTCTCAAGCCCGACCTGCGCCATCCGCTCCGGCGCACTCTCCGCCGCCACGATCCACTGATCCCGGATCTTCGTAAGAGGGGAGAGAGCGGTGAAGGGGTTCTGTGGCACATAGGCCACCGTTTCGCCACGCCGCAGCCCAAAATCGCTTTCGCACGCCAGACGGGCTTTAAAACCTTTCGGAAGCATTCCAAGAAGGGCCTTGAGCGTCAAACTCTTCCCGCTGCCGCTCTCCCCTACCAGTGCCAGAGAGCGGCGTATGGAGAAGGCGATATCAACAAAGACCTTCCCCTTTTTGGAGATCGTCAGAGCGCTGCACCTAAATTCACCCATGCAGCATCCTTTTGATCGCTTTGAACAGTTCCCGGTACCGTTTCGGTTTCACGGCCGTCCGAAGAATGACACGCAAGATGGGACTGGAAACGGTCGGCGGGCGTATCGCGCCCACCTCGAACCCCATCTTCTTCAAACGATCCCGCAAAATCATGGTCGTCTCGATATCGGGCATCGGAAGCGGAACGATCATCCCTTCGGGCATCGTCCCGGCAAAAGGCTCCGCCACCGCTTTGAGCCTCTCTATTTTCCGCGAAAGCTTTTTGCGTTTTTTCATGATGTAATCGAACCCCTCGTGAGCGAGGGCGATATCGAACAGCGAAGGGGCCGTGGTATAGATCAGCGGTTTGGCACGGTTGTGCAGAAACGAAACGATCTCTTCGGAGGCGAGAATATAGGCGCCGTAACTTCCGTACGCCTTTCCAAGCGTTCCCATCTTGATATGTCGTGCATCCGGCTCGATGCCGTAATGGTCGAAAACACCCAGAAGATTGGGTCCTGTCGTTCCGCTGCTGTGCGCTTCGTCCACGATCATCAGGGTGTCGAACCATTCGGCGATCTCGAAAAAATCCCTTTTGACCCTGTCGCCTTCCATCGAATAGATGCCTTCGACCGCAATGATCCGTCTGCCTCCTGCCGGCACATCGGAAAGCTTTTCGATCAGATCGGCCGGATCGTTGTGGGCGAAGGTGACGACGCGCCCCCGCACCAGCTTCGCTCCCACCATCCCGCTGGCATGATAGCTCTCGTCGATAAAAAGCACATCACCCCGACGCACGAGGGATTCGATCAGACCAAGGTTGGCCAAAAATCCGCTGCCGACCACCACGCCCGCTTCGAATCCGTTCGCTTCGGCGAGGCGATGTTCGAAATCCCGGTGAATGGGATGGTATCCTCCCACAAAAAGCGATGACTTCGGCGCATGCCATGGAAAATCCGCCACACGCCGGCAGGCGCCTTTGAAAAGCTTCCGCTTGTGGGCGAGTCCAAGATAGTCGTTGCTCGCCATATCAACAGCGTCGGGATCCGCCATCACGGGGGTGCGGAAACGGTTGGCACGGCGCAGGGCGGCAAGCTCTTTTTTATACATAACGGTCTTCGCCCTTTTTTAGTGAAAAGTTTCGGAAAGGTCGCTTCGCTCCTTTTATCATTTTGAATGCCCCGCTCACGCACTCTCCAGCCAGGGCACCAGTTTTTCGACCGTCAACCCCATGGCGCAACTCTCGTACCCCCGAACACTCTCGATGTAGGGTTTGCAGAACCCTTCCACCATGCACGCGCCCGCTTTGTCGCGCCACTCTCCGCTTTCGATATACCGTTCGAGCGCTTGTTCGTCAAAGGGCGCGAATCTGTAGACCGTATCGGAGAGATCGATGAACATCTTCTTTTCCGATTTGTAGACCATGCAGGTGATGATGCTCACGTCGCTTCCGCTCTGCATCCGCAGCAGACGCCGTGCATCCTCCCCGTCCCTGGCCTTGCGGAGAATCTTCCCATGGGCCGTGACGACCGTATCGGCACAGAGTATCGGGGTTTGAAGACCATACTTCGCTTCACAGGCCCTCATCTTTCCCATGGCGGCGTGATAGACGAAATTCTTCGGAATCGAATGATCCAGAGCCTCCTCGTCGAAATCGCATCCGACCTGGGTGAAGTCGATCCCGTGCTCGCGAAGTATCTTCGCGCGGGTCTGCGACGAAGAGCCCAGAAGCAGCATGGCTCAAAACCCCCTCAGATAGATACCGAGCACGAGTGCCAAAACACCCAGTGCGATATTGACCGGCAGCATCAGATTGGGAATGGGTGCTAGCATCTCCCTCGCTCCGGAGAGGTCTCCGGCCACGAAAAAGCGCTCCGCCCGGTTACGGCGATAGACCATCGCGGCATAGTTGAGCGTCATCACGAGCCAGACCGCCTCTTTGATATAGACGACCGTCGCCAATTCGCTGCCGGGCGCTCCCACCGCAAGTCCCATGATGAATCCGGTCAGCAAAATCAGCACGATGAAAGGAAGTACCAGCGCAAAAAGGTTGCGCACAATCTCCAGTGTCCGGGCAAGACGGACCTTCGGGTCGTCGATATGCTGCAGCCCCGGATGGACCGCCAGACGCATGCCGATCATGCCGCCTACCCAGACGATGGCACCCAGCACATGCAAAAAGACGATAAAGAAGGAGAAGTTGTTGAAAAATTCGACGGCAAACTCTTTCATACACTACCTCCTTTCAGATGGCAGACAGTGAACGGAAGATGCTTTCGATACCTTTTCGCTGCCGATTCGCATTGAGTTTTCCAATGGCTACTGCCCAATTGTCTTTTCCAGATACGTCATCGCCGCCGCTTTGGCTTCTTCGATCGCTTCAGGTTTTTTGCCGCCAGCCTGGGCGAAGTCGTCGCGCCCGCCTCCGCCACCGCCAAGAATCGGTGCGATCTCTTTGACCCACGCTCCCGCCTTCACAGGAGTGTTTTTCTGACCCGCCGCGATAAGCACTTTCTCCCCTCTTTTCTGGAAGAGCATCACCGCCACTTTGTCGTGGCCATTTTTCAGATCGTCGATCATCGTCTTGATGTCACCACCCTCCACCTCGTCGACGACGACGGTGACATCGCCGATCTTTCCAATTTTTAGATCACTTTTTCTGCTCTTTTGCGCCTCTTTGAGCGACTGTTTGAGCTCTTTGACCTGCTGCTGGAGTTTTTCGATTCCCTGCAGAGGGTCCTTGGCCTTGAGTTCCGTGGCGATGTGCGCCAGCGTCTCGCGCATTTTTTTGACCCTCTCGTAGGCCGCATGCCCACAGACCGCTTCGATGCGGCGTACCCCGGCGCTGACACCGCTCTCTTTGGTAATCAGGAACATCCCGATCTCCGCTGTGTTGTGAACGTGGGTACCGCCGCACAGCTCGATACTTTTCTCTCCGAAGCTGACGACTCGCACCTTCTTGCCGTACTTTTCACCAAAGAGTGCCATCGCCCCTTTCGCTTTCGCCGATTCGATGTCCATCTCCTCCACTTCACCGGCGATACCGCGCTCGATCTTGTCGTTGACCCACGCTTCGACCGCGGCGATCTCCTCGGACGTCATCGCCCCGGGATGGCTGAAATCGAAGCGGAGCCGGTCCGATTCGACCAGAGAACCTGCCTGTGCCACGTGGCTGCCCAGAATCTCTCTAAGGGCGCTGTGCAGCAGGTGGGTGGCGCTGTGGTGCTTGGCGATCTCGTGGCGTGCCGTATCGACGGCCGCTTCGACGAGATCGTTTTCGCACATCTTTTCGACCGCTTCGATTTCCGAAAGATTCATCTCGAAAAACCTCTTCGTATCGACCACCCTAGCGAGCGTTTCGCCGCTTAGTGTCTCGCGCAGTACGCCCACGTCGCCCGCCTGGCCGCCGCTTTCGGCGTAGAAGGGGGTGATGTCGAGCATCACCCATCCTTTCTGTCCGGGTTCCAGGCATTTGACACGGGCGAAACTCTCGTTCAAAAGCGCCAGCACCTTGCTCTCGGCCGTGAGATTGTCGTAGCCGACGAAAAGATTTTTGCCGCACGCTTCCAGAAGCGCTTTGAAATCTCCCTCCACTTTCGCGTCCCCACTGCCTTTCCACGCCGCTTTGGCCCGCTCCCGCTGCGCCTGCATCAACCGCTCGAATTCGCCGATGTCGACCTCGAGCCCCTTTTCTCTGAGCATATCCTGTGTCAAATCGAGCGGAAAACCGTAGGTATCGTAGAGCTTGAAGGCCACGGCGCCGCTGAAGAGCTTGTCGGTATGGGCGAGCTCTTTTTCAAAGAGTTCGATGCCAGCGGCGATCGTCGCGAAGAAGCGCTCCTCTTCGAGCTGCATCATCTGCTTGACCGTCTCTTTCTTCTCGACGAGGTAGGTGTAGTGGCCGCCCATGATATCAACAAGAACATCGACCAGTCCGAACATGAAGGGCTCACGAAGACCCAGCATGTAGCCGTGGCGTACGGCGCGGCGCAGAATGCGGCGCAGCACGTAGCCCCGTCCCTCGTTGGAGAAGTTGACCCCCTGGGCCAGCAGGAACGTTGTCGAGCGCAGATGATCGGCGATGACGCGGTAGCTTGCCCCTTTTTCATAGACGTAGGGCCGGCCTACCAGCTCTTCGACACCCCGGATGATCGGCATGAAAAGCTCGGTATCGTAGTTGCTGAACTTCCCCTCCTTGACCGCCACGACCCGCTCCAGTCCCATGCCGGTGTCGATGGAAGGTTTCGGAAGCGGTGTCAGGTTTCCCGCCTTGTCACGCTCGTACTGCATGAAAACGAGATTCCAGATTTCCAAAAAGCGGTCCCCGTCGCCGCCCAGATAGTCTTCGGGCCCGTTGAAATGCTCCGCCCCCTGGTCATAGAAGATTTCGCTGCAGGGACCGCACGGACCGGTGTCGCCCATCTGCCAGAAATTGTCCTTGTCTCCCATGCGCAGAATGCGCTCGGGGGCGATATGTTTCGCCCAGATTTGTGCCGCTTCGTCGTCGCTTTCGTGGACGGTAACCCAGAGCTTCTCGACCGGCAGTTCCAGTATACCTGTTACGAACTCCCACGCGTAGGCGATGGCTTCCTCCTTGAAATAGTCACCGAAGCTGAAGTTGCCCAGCATTTCGAAAAAGGTGTGGTGGCGTGCCGTATGCCCCACATTTTCCAGGTCGTTGTGCTTTCCCCCCGCACGGATACAGGTCTGGCAGCTCGTGCCTCTGGGTGGGTTCGGCGCGGGAACCTCCCCGGTGAAAATGTTTTTGAAAGGAACCATTCCCGCGTTGGTGAAAAGCAGCGTGGGATCGTCGGGAACCAGCGGCGCGCTTTCGTAGATAGTATGCCCTTTGGAGGCGAAGTAGTCCAAAAAAGCCTGTCGAATATCCATCAAACTCAACCTTCGAAGTGATTAAATTGGATTGATTTTATCCAAAAACTTTTGAAATATCGGTTATCGCAGAAAAAGAGGCGGGTGAAATCAGCTATTTTCACCCTTTTTTTCGGGTTTTGTTTCCATCATCGACGCGATGGCGCCGACGATCAGAGGGGTGAAATAGGCCACGGTTTCGGGGGCGAGCGTCTGCCACAAAAAAGAGGAGCCGGCACGCTTGAGATCTCCTTCGGCCAAGGCGCACAGCAGATCCGAGACATCGATACCGGGATCGGTTTCTCTCAGTCGTTTTTTTGCCTCCCCAACAGAGAGTTTTTTGGGAACGTAACGCCCCTGCGCGATCGCTTCAAACCGTTTGCGGGCTTCGGTCAGACTCTCATCCATTCAGACCCTCGCCTTCATGGCCAACCGCGTAAAAAGCGCCGCGCAAAGCAGCAGCACCGCTCCGGCCGCAAAAGGCGCCCCGGTTTCCGATACATAACGGGCGAAGAGAAGGTAAAGACCCCATACAGCAAATCCGACCGCCCCGAGCATCGCCGTGACCGCGGCGACTATCCACGCCACCATCCATCCACTCCGGTAGAGGGTGTTTTGCAAAGATGCCCGCTGCTCCTCCATGAAGAGGGTGGCCGACTCCTGAAGAGCCCGGCTTTCTGCTTCGAGCAGGTCCATCAGAGCGATGATGAAATCGGATACGGTCACTTTGGACATCAGTTTTTCCCTCCCAGGATTTTCCCGAGAAGAAAACCGACACCCGCCGCCACCAGCAGTGTACCGACCGGATGCTCCTTCTGCTGCCGCCTGATCGCTTCGATCGCTTCCTCTCCCTGATCTTTCAGGGCGTCGAATTTCTCCAGCTGCTCCGGCGGTATTTCCGAAGCGATCCGCTCCTTCACGCCATCGAGAGACTCCCTGAGTTTCGCCTCGCCGACCTTCCCTACCGTTTCGGTGAGCCTGAGAAGATCTTTTTTCAGTGTCTCGATCTCCTTTTTGAGTGCCTCCACATCGGCTCCCGTCGTTTCGGACTGCGTATTTTTTTGTGTCATGAACCCCTCCTTCAACAGGATTTGTACGCCAATTCTTAATTATACCCCAAAACGTTCTTGCCGGCGGTTTTTGCTACAATGACGCCACCGTTTTATCAAAATTTTTTCATTATCTCACAGGAGTCACGTTTATGCAGCAGATCGATATCAATTCGGACGAATTCCAGGCGGAATTGGAAAAGACCTGGAAATTCGTCGAAAAAGTCAACAATCAGTTCGGTTTCGTCCAAAATCCCGACGCGGAGATCAACGAAGGGGTCGCCATGGGACTGGCCCGCAATAGAATGATCTACGGCAAACGCTACTGCCCCTGCTTCATGGTCATCGGTGAAACACCCGAGGAGCGCAAAGCGGCCGACAACCGCATCTGCCCCTGCAAACCGGCACTGGAGAAAGAGATTCCCGAACAGGGCCACTGTCACTGCGGCATCTTCTGCACCCCCGAATATGCCGCCAGGCACGCCAAAGAGGAGGCGATCGAAGAGGCGGTTCACCTCCACTCCCGCGGCCTGAGCAAAGAGGAAGCGCAGCTGCTGGTCGAAAAGGAACAGCTCGACGGCGACGAACTCGAAGCATTGTTGGAGGCCAGAGAGCTGGGCATGGTCTCTTTCGAACTGATCGATGTAAGGGAGCCGATGGAGTTTCAGATGGGACACATCAAGGGTACCGACAAGCTTTGGCCGACCTCCCGGTTCTACGACTGGTTCGAAAAGATTCAGAACAAGAAAGAGGACCGCATGATCCTCTACTGCCACACCGGAAGCCGGAGCTACCAGGTCCAGCATGTCATGAAAGCACAGGGGTTCAAACATATCGGCAACCTGACCTACGGCATCATCGCCTTCAACGGGGAGATAGAGCGCTAAAGCGATGGCTGCCTCTCCCCTCTTTGGCCACCGCTTCACCGTCCCCGAAAAGGCGATCGACTTCAACGGGCACGTCGGCAATGTCAACTACCTGCAATGGATGGTCGAAGCGGCCGCCGCCCACTCCGAATCGGTGGGCTGGGATTTTGAACGCTGTATAAAGGAGACGGGCGGCACGTGGGTCGCCAAATCCCATCATATCGAATATCACCGACCCGCATTCGCCGGCGAGAAGCTGCAGATAGAGACCTGGCTCGATTCGATCGAAAAGATCAAAGCGGTGCGCCGCTATCGTATCACGAGGATCTCCGACGGCACGCTCCTGTGCGAAGGCAGAAGCGAATGGATCTTCGTCCACGCCGAAACGATGCGGCCGGCGCGTATTCCCGAAGCCGTCGTCCGGGCCTTCCGCCAAGAGGGAGAAAAGAGAACATGAAACATTCCGCTCCTGCACACTATTTTCCCCATCTTCTTCTGGGCGGCTACATCATTCTTTTCCTCCTCTGCGCCATCGATCCCCTCGACAAAGCCGTCTGGATCGCGGAAAACCTGACCGTTCTGCTGGTCGTGGTGCCACTGGTACTCACCTACCCGAAATTCCGCTTTTCCAACACCGCCTACGCCCTGATGAGCGTCTGGGTCTACATGCACACGGTCGGCGGACACTACACTTTCGCGAAGGTCCCTTTCGACCTCGTCAACGACCTTTTCGGATGGGAACGCAACAACTACGACCGCATCGCCCACTTCTCGGTCGGCTTCTACGCCTACGCCATCGCCGAACTGATCGACAGAAAACGGCTCGTTGCAAACCGCATCATGCTCTTTCTCTTTCCCGTCTTCTCCATCGTCACGATCGCGGCGCTTTACGAGATCGTCGAGTGGATCGCCGCCGTCTCCCTCAATCCTCAGGCGGGGGCCGACTACGTAGGGGCACAGGGGGATGTCTGGGATGCCCAGAAGGATATGCTATGCGACACGCTGGGCGCCGTGTTCGCTACTTCGATCTATCTACTGACACAGAGGCAATCCCTGACCCAACGGCGTTAAAGTACCCCCTGCAAAAGGGCATTGGCGATCGCCTCGGCACCTCCCGGTCCTATCAATCCCTCCAGCCGGCGGCTGGCCGCTTCGACCGCCTCGGCATCGATGTTCAAAAGATCATCCACCACCAGCTCCGATTCCCGTTTCACCCACGCGGCCCCCTTCTCGCACAGGAATTTCGCGTTGAAATACTGGTGGTCTCCGGCGGCATGGGGATAGGGAACGAAAAGGGTGGGAATGCGGTTGGCGACCAGCTCCCAGAGGGTGCTGGCACCGGCACGGCTGACGGCGAAATCGGCACGAGCGATCTTTTCGTGCAATGCTTTGTCGAAAGGAAAAACATCCGCGTCGATTCCCACTCTCGCGTATCCCTGCTTGACCCGTTCGAAATCTCTTCTGCCGGTCTGATGGATGATTGCGATGCCGCGATCTTTCAATCCGGAAGCGGCTTTGAGGGCGAAATCGTTGATCGCCGACGCCCCCTGACTGCCGCCAAGGAAAACAACGGTGCGGATGGTTGCTCGGGTTCTCGCTTTTTGGAAAAAGACCTCTCTGACCGGATAATCGATGCGCTCCCCATCATAGGAAGAGAAATAGGCTCGGCAGAAAGGGCGGAAGAGCCGGTTGAGACGTCCCGGCACGGCGTTTTGCTCGTGGATAAAGAGGGGCACGCCCGATGCCAGAGCGGCGAAAGAGGCGGGAGCGGCCGAGAAGCCTCCGACACTCAGAACCGCCGATATGCCGTGCTCTTTCAGATAGCGGCGGGCGGCGACACTGCTTTTGAGCACCTGCCCCAAAGCGGCCGCCTTGCCAAAGCCCCGCCGGTTCACCACACCCCGCGTGGGCAGAAAGAGTTTGTCGGCAAAATCCCCGTCGGCGTCGAACCACTCCCTGTCCTGTCCGCTTTCGCTGCCGATGTAGAAAGGGCGGACACCCTGGGCCAGCAGCGCCTCTTTGACGGCACGGACGATGGCCAGGTGCCCCCCGGTCCCGCCGCCGGTCAGAAGGATAGCATGTCGGGTGCCTGGCATTGAACGCAAAGAGGATTCGCCCACCTTTTTTTCACTCCCGATCATCCATTCCCCATTTCCGCTTCACCATCCATTCACTCTTTACCGCTCACCGTGGCATACGCGGCCTCGAGCGCGTCCATCAGTCCGTCGTAGGTGATGTCGGGGCGTTCCGCCAGAATCTCCTGCATCACTACATTGTCTTCCCTGCCGTTCCAGACCTTGAGGTAGGTGCCCTCTTTGTATCCGTGCATCTGCCGAAACTGGTTGAGCGCATTCTTGCCGATATAGAGCCGGTAAAGTTCGTCGAAACCGAGCCCGACGGCATCGACACACTCCCAGAACTGCTCCAGCAGCTCTTCCCTGTAGGCTACGTCGTCGGTTTTGATCAGTGCAAGCGCCATCAGGTCCTCGAAGGGTTCAAGCAGCGTCTCGATTCTGGCATTGTCCGCTTCGCTCCAGGAGGTCGGGAGTTTGACGGCACTCACCTTCATCGTCGCATACGCCAGTTTCGCCGCCTCTTGGGGCACATGAAACCGAAGAATGTAACTCATGACAAAATGCCAGATATCGACCATCTCGATTTTGATGTTCTCAAAATCGATACCTCCGGCGATATTTTTCCAGTGTTTCCAACTGAAACTGTCGATCAGTTCCGCCGTCTCCATGACAATGCAGCGTTTCCAGTTGATGATCTTTCCGTGCTTCGTCACCCCCTCACGCCACTTCACTCCGTTGGTCTCGTCGTTGAGCCGCTGCTGCAGACGGAACATCTCTTCGAGTTTTTTCACCTTGTCCAAATCGTATCTCCTTATGTGTGCTTGAGAGACGGTACTACAGATTCGCCTCTTTGCTCATCGAGAGGGCCAAGCCGATACCGATCGAAAGAGCCACGACCTGCGATCCGCCGTAACTGAGGAAGGGAACGGCAATGCCTTTGAGCGGAATGACGCCGCTGATGCCCAGGGCGTTTATCAAAAAGGCAAATCCGATGATCATCGCCAGCCCCGAGCAGTAGAGATAGTAGATGGTATTCGGGACTCTTCCCGCGATTCTAAGAAGCCGGAAAATGATGAACAGAAGCAGCATGACGACAGCTCCCACACCCACCACCCCGATCTCTTCGGCCATCCCCGCCAGCACGAAATCGGTATGTACCTCGCTCAGAAAACCGAGCTTCAAAACGCCGTTGCCCAATCCCACGCCAAAAAGCCCGCCGTGATGAATCGCATGCAGCGAGTTGCTCACCTGATAGGGCTCCTCGACCAGATTCACCTTGGGAACGGCATGCGCCCACTGGGGAAAAAGTTTGGCCACAGAGTTCTGCAGCATGAACCACCATCCCTTGAAACGCTCGATCCGGTGGGGAGAGGTGACAACGAAAGCGGCCAAGGCAAGCCCGCCCACCAGAATCGAAAAGCCGAATATCCGAATGCTGCTGCCGGCGAAGATCATCATAAACAGCAGGGTCGCCGCCAAAACGACCACCTGTCCGAGGTCGTTCTGAAAGATGGCGATGATGAACATGATCGCGGCGAACACGATAATGTAGGGAAGCAGAAGTAGAAGCTCCTCTTTGAGCGTGTAGCGCACATCCTCCGACCGGGCCGCATGTTTGGGGATGACCCTGCGGGAAAAGCTCCACGCCAGGAAAAAGACGAACCCCACTTTGAAGAACTCGACAGGGGCGAGCGAAACGGGCCCCAGCCGTATCCAGCGTTTCGCACCGCCCACTTCCCTTGCGATCTGCTCGGGAAGGAACGGGGTGGCCACCATGAGAAAAGCGGAAACGACCAGTAATGTGAAGCCGAGCCATATCACGACCTTCTTGGGGTTCTGACGCGCAATGTACCACATCAGGACGATGCCGGCCACTCCCGCAACCAACTGGCGGAGAAGAAAGTGGTAGGGGGGAACATTGTAGAGCAGAACCGTATAGGCCGAAAGCGAATAGCTGAAAACAATGCCGGTCACAATCAGTGTCACGGCAGCGAGAAAGAGGGAGCGATCGATCATACGGCGTTTCTTTTGAAAAGGTCTGTAGATTTTTGATATTATATGAAATGTTAACTGATAGTAAGGTTTGCTTTCTGTTTTCCCGCATCTTTTTTGCGATGCTCCTTCCGCTGTTTTGGACGGGATGCGAAACGCATCTTCCGAAGGAGGAGAAAAGAGCCGAAACGCCTCGGTTTCTCCGCT
This sequence comes from Hydrogenimonas urashimensis, assembly GCF_016593255.1. Taxonomy (NCBI): domain Bacteria; kingdom Pseudomonadati; phylum Campylobacterota; class Epsilonproteobacteria; order Campylobacterales; family Hydrogenimonadaceae; genus Hydrogenimonas; species Hydrogenimonas urashimensis. Next base: position 1,214,785 of record NZ_AP023212.1, read on the forward strand.
ACACGGTCAAGTCCTATCAGCAGACCATGCAGATTCTCGACAACCTGGGCTACACCCGGGAAGCTTTCAAAAAAGGGATGGAGCAGGTACCCGACATCGAACTGACCCGTATTTCGGACCGGTGGTCGGATGAAGCGAAAAACATTCCGGTCGAGGTAAAAAAGAGCATCTTTTTGCGCCTCCTGGCATCCGGGGCGCTCAAAGCCGATCGGGAAGTGGCACGGGAGAGAAAAAGGCTTCTGGAAATCCTTCGGAAAATCCCCCAGGGACCTGTTTCCAGAAAGGAGAGCCGGTGGCTTCGCCGTCTCGCCTACAAATACAAAGTGATCAAAAAAGAGAACGGCATCCTCACCCCTCCGCTGCTTGAAGAGCTGAAAAAGCGGGTCGATATCGTTCCGGCCTCCCTGATACTCGCCCAGGGCGCCGTCGAGAGCGGATGGGGCACATCCCGTTTCGCGGTAAAAGGCAATGCACTCTTCGGACAGTGGAGTTTCAGCAAGAGCTCCATGAAGCCAAGGGAGCAGCGGAGCTATCTGGGCGATTACGGGCTGGCCTCGTTCAACACACCTCTCGATTCGGTCCGCGCCTATATTCTCAACCTCAACACCCACCCCGCCTACAGAGAATTCAGGGAAATGAGGGCCAAGCTGCGGCGCGAAGGCAAACCCCTTTCAGGCACCCTTCTGGCCCGGACACTCGAAAACTACTCCGAACGGGGGGAAGCGTACATTAAAGAGCTTCTCAAAGTCATCCGCGTCAACAACCTCTCCTGGCTCGACCATGCAAAACTGAGCGAAAACTCCCCCGTCATCATCCATCCGGATGCGTGAAATCGTTTTTTGGGAACGATTTTTGCTTCATTTTCAGCAAGTCATCCGGGAGGAATGAAACATGCAGATCAGCCGCGTTCACGGGTTGTTGGAAAAAGCGCTCGACTACCGGGCCATGCGCCAGGATATGATCAGCTCCAATATCGCCAATGTCGATACGCCGAATTATCGAGCCCGCGATATCTCATTCGAATCACTTCTGGCCGAAAAGAGCGACGAGCTCTTCGCGCACTCTCCCAAGAGGCTCGAAATGCGCCTCACGAACGAAAACCATATCGGCACTGCCCGGGAAAAGGAAAGTAAGAGAGCGGAGATCTTTTTCAGAGACGGGCATACAGCCCGAAACGACGGCAACACGGTCGACCTGGATATCGAGACGACCGAAATGGCGAAAAATACCGTCGTCTACAACGCCCTGGTAGCGGCATTGAAAAAAGACAGTGCCATTTTCCGCAGCGTACTTGATGCCTCGGCAAAAACATAAAGGGATAGAAGGAGTTTTCAGTGGCATTTCTAAACAGCTTCGACATCAACGGCTACGGCCTCTCCGCCCAGCGCTTCCGCGTCAATGTCATCAGCTCCAACATCGCCAACGCCAATACCACGCGCACCGACGAAGGCGGCCCTTACCGGCGGCGGGAAGTGGTTTTCAAAGCTTTCAATTTCGATAAAGTTTTACAGAGTAAAATAGATGAAAACACCGGCTTTCTCCCCTACTCCGATCCGCTGGATGAGGGGATGGCCGGTGAAACGGCGAATCCGCCGGTAATGGGCGTTCTCGTCGACAAGGTGGTGCGGGACGACAGTGAACCGAGAATGAAGTACGACCCCTCCCATCCCGATGCGAATGCACAAGGGTATGTCGCCTACCCCAACATCAACCCGGTGATCGAAATGGCCGATCTTATAGAAGCGACGCGCGCCTACCAGGCCAATGTGGCGGCGTTTCAGAGTGTCAAGGCGATGGCCACCAGCGCCATCGATATCTTAAGAGCGTAGGAAAGAGAGGACAATGGACAAGAACGTACAGGGTGTCAGCCAGCTCTCCACCAGCGAACTTCTCAAGGGCAAAAACAAAGGCGGTGTCAAACCCGGGGGAAAAGATTTCGGAGACGTTCTAAAAGAGACACTGGATGAAGTCAACGCCCTGCAGCAGGATGGGCAGAAAGCGATGAGCGATATCGCGACAGGACAGGTCAAAGATCTCCATCAGGCGGCCATTGCCATCGACAAGGCGGAACTCAGTATGAAAATGATGCTCGAAGTACGCAACAAGGCGATCAACGCGTACAAAGAGATCCTCAGAACCCAGATCTGATTTCAGAACGAACACCACGACGTGTCGCCGATTTTCTCCACATCCAGCGAGCTTGACAAGCGTATTGGCAAAAAGACCAAGCTGCTGCTGCTTCTTCTCTTTCTGCTGATGGGTATTCTGGTCTTCATCGGCTCGATTCTGCATACGGCCGTGGGCAACCGGCATATCCCGAAACTGGTCATCAGCGAAACGAATCGGGCGCTGCGGGGAAGCATCGTCAGCGAAGAGGGATTCAAACTCGCTTTCAGTCAGAAACTCTACAAGGCGATGGTCAATACCAACAATATCGATCCCGACAAGCAAGAGCTCTTCGTCAATCTCTTCAGTATCTACAGCGGCATCCCCGCCAAAGTGATCTCCAAAAGGTTGAAAAAAAAAGGCAATGTGGTTCTCTCCTATTCGATCGACGCGAATAGGGCGAAATATCTCAAAGAACTGGCCCGCAAGCTTCGACTGCTCAAAGTTTTCATCCCCTACCGCACCAGCAGCGGCCGCATCATAAAGTACGGTTTGAGCATCACCGAAAGCGGTGAATCGCGCATCTTCGCCTACAAAGACATTCTGACACCCGTCATGGGATTCATGCGCAAACGCGAAGAGGATGGCTTCACCCGTCCTGTCGGCGTCAAAGGGCTCGAAAAGTATTACGAAGAGGAGCTTCGCCCCATCCAGAACGGTCTAATCAAGGGGGAGCGCGATATCGGCAACACGATCATTCTCAACGCCGACAGCTTCGTGCGGCCAGCCGTCGACGGCATGACGATCCGTCTGAATATCTCCGTAGGGCTCCAGAAGGCCCTGGAAGCGCTGCTTGACAGAGCGAAAAAAGAGCATGAAGCCAGCGAGATCATCGCCTGCGTCATGGAAGCCAAAACGGGAAAAATTCTCTCCATCGCCACTTCCAACCGGTACGACCCGGACAATATCCGAAAAAGAGACTACCCGTCACTCAATGTGGCCGCCGCGGAATACACCTACGAACCCGGCTCGGTCATGAAGCCGATCACCTTCGCCCTGCTGCTCAGAGAGCACAAAGTCAATCCGATGGAAGTGGTACGCACCTACAACGGACGGTTCAAACTGGGCAGAAAAATCATCACAGATGAGCACAAAGAGGCGTGGATGAGCGCCGAAAACATCATCGTCTACTCTTCCAACATCGGCATCGCACAGCTGGCACAGCGTCTTGATGGCGTCGATTTCACCGAGGGTCTGAAAGATTTCGGTTTCACCCAGAAGACCGGCATCGACCTTCCCTATGAGCATACCGGCATCATGCCCCACGTCACCCAGATGGAGAGCGAGATCTACAAGGCGACCGTCGCGTACGGTTACGGGATGCGTGCCACGCTCCTGCAACTGGTCCGCGCCTACAATGTCTTCAACAACCGCGGCCGGCTCGTGGAACCGAAAATCGTCGCCGACATCGTCGATCCGATGGGCAAACACTATCCGGTTCCCAGAAACGAAGAGGAGCGGCAGGTCATACCGCCGGCCACCGCCTATAAAATGCAGAAAATTCTCGAAAAAGTTGTCAAAAAAGGGACCGGTACCAAAGCCCAGATTCCCGGTATAGAGGTGGGAGGCAAAACGGGCACCGCCCATATCGCCGCCAAAAAACGGCGCGGCTACGCCAAACACTACAACAGCACCTTCATCGGGTTCGCCAACGACAAGACCCACCGCTACACCATCGGCGTCCTTGTCCGCCAGGCGAAAAAGCCCTACCATTACTTCGCCGCCATGTCCGCCGTTCCCGTGTTCAAAGAGGTTGTCGAATTGATGATCGAACAGGGGAAATTGGTTCCCGACCCCTCTTTGGGGATCTATGCGAAAGCGACAAAGCACCATTGACACCAAATAAGAAAAAACCGCGGGGGAAAAACCGATTGTCAAAAAAGAGGGGGAGTGGCCAGGCAAGCTGGGTCGGGTGTGTCATTCGGCCACTCCCAATGAAAAGTATAGAAGATTCGACCCTTTTTCAACAGGGCATTTTCGCCACAAATTTTTCCGGAAAATGACAAGTCGGACGATCAGAGCCAGATATTGTCGATCAGTCGGGTTTTCCCGACTTTCGCCGCTACCAGAATGAGCGTGTTTTTGATCTCCACTTTTTCAAGGGGCATGAAGTCGCGGTCGACGACGGCGATATATTCGACATCGATACCCCGCATAATCTCCCGCATCGCCAGTTTGATCGCTTCGGCGTCGGTTTCGCCCGCCATGACGAGACGGGAAGCCCGTTTGAGCGATTTCGATATCGAGAGTGCCCGTTCCCTCTCCTCGGGATTCAGGTAGACATTGCGGCTGCTCAGCGCCAGGCCGTCATCCTCTCTTACCGTATCGACCGGGACGATTTCGACAGGCAGAAAAAGGTCTTCCGCCATCTTCTTTAGAATCCGAAGCTGCTGGGCGTCTTTTCGGCCGAAATAGGCACGGGTCGGCTGCATCAAACCGAAGAGTTTCATGACGATCTGTACCACACCGTCGAAATGGCCGGGACGGCGGTGCCCTTCCAGTATGTATCCCAGATAGGGAGGGGCTTTGAGCGTCACTTCGTCCCTGTGGTACATCGCATCGGTTGCCGGCATGAAAAGAATGTCGACACCCGCCAGCTCGCAGATTTTCCTGTCCGCCTCTTCGCGCCTGGGGTATTCGTCCAGGTCCTCGCCGGGAAGAAACTGGGTCGGGTTGACAAAAATCGATACGACGACATGGTCGTTTTCCTCCCGTGCCTTTCGTATCAGCGTAAGATGGCCCTGATGCAAGGCACCCATCGTGGGAACGAAGCCGACACTTCCTCTCATCTTTTTCCTGACCGCTTGTATTTCTTCAATATTTTTGATAATTTGCACAGAAAACCTTTTGGGTATAATTGCGAACAAAATCGGATATTTATTATAGCAAGGACAGGATATGGACAGTTACGAATTTTCCGAATTGATGAAAAAACTTCAGACCAAAATTGAAAATATCAAAAACATCGTCAAACCCGAAGAGATCAAAAAACGTCTCGAAGAGATCTCCAAAATGGAGATGGAAGAGGACTTCTGGAGCGATGCAAAAAGAGCGGGCGAGATACAGAAAGAGAAGAACCGTCTCGAGCGCCTTCTGAAACGTTACGAAGAGGCCGAAAGCGCCGTGACCGACGCGATGGAACTTTTCGAGATGGCGACCGAAGAAAAGGACGACGAGACTCTCGAAACCCTTTTCGCCGAAGCGCCTGAGATCGAGGAGAGGGTCAACAAGGTCGAAATCGAAGTGATGCTCAGCGGGCCCCACGACGCCAACAACGCCATCGTTTCCATCCATCCGGGTGCGGGCGGCACCGAAAGCCAAGACTGGGCGAGCATCCTGTATCGGATGTACCTGCGCTGGGCGGAGCGTCACGGCTTCAAGGTCGAAACCCTCGACTACCAGCCCGGCGAAGAGGCGGGCATCAAGGATGTGAGTTTTATTATCAAGGGTGAAAACGCCTATGGCTACCTGAAGGTCGAAAACGGCATCCATCGTCTCGTGCGCATCAGCCCCTACGACTCCAACGCCAGGCGCCACACCTCCTTCGCATCGGTCATGGTCTCTCCCGAAATCGACGACGATATCGACATCGAGATTGAGGACAAAGACCTGCGCATCGACACCTACCGCGCCTCCGGAGCAGGCGGTCAGCACGTCAACAAAACAGAGAGCGCCATCCGCATCACCCACATCCCCACCGGCATCGTGGTCCAGTGCCAGAACGACCGTTCACAACACAAAAACAAAGCGACGGCCATGAAGATGCTCAAATCGCGCCTCTACGAGCTGGAACTGGAGAAGAAAAGAGCCGAAGCCGAGGGTGTGGAAAAGAGCGACATCGGCTGGGGCCACCAGATTCGAAGCTACGTGCTGGCCCCCTACCAGCAGGTCAAGGACACCCGCAGCGGCCAGGCTTTCAGCAACGTCGACGCCATTCTCGACGGTGATATCGACAAGCTGATCGAAGGCGTACTGGTGGCCGAAGCGGAGAAAGAGAGCGGAGAGAAAAAATGAGTGGATGGACATGCTCCCACCAGATAGGCAACACGTGCGACCTTCTGGGCCGTCCCTGCGAGCCGGGCATGAAAGGCTGCACCCTCTACGGCAAAGCGGTCTTCGCCGACCCTGCCACTCCCTCCAACGAAGCGGTCGCCAGACGGGAAGCGATGCGCAAGCAAAAGGAGCAGGAAGAGGCGATGCGGCGCCTGATGGAAGCGGCGAAAAGAGGGGTATAAACCCATCCGGAAAAAGGATACACCATGAGGCATTCACGCCGACCGATCGTTCAGACGACACTTCTTGCATTTTTCGTCACGCCGTTGCTGGCGACCAACGGTGATCTGCTCATAGGTGTCGGGGCCAAAACCCGTGGAATGGGCGGTGCCGGTATCGCCTACGGCCACAAGTCGGAATCGACTCTGGTCAACCCCGCCCTCATTGCCACGACCCCTTCAAGAGAGATGAGCGTAGGTGCGACGTTTTTCTATCCCGACATCGAAACCAAAACCTCGATTATGGACGATTACGACCCCAGCGATAGCGATTTTTACGTCATCCCTTTCGCTTCCGTCTCGAAACCGATGGGCGATCATTGGTATGTGGGCCTGGGCATGTGGGGGACGGCGGGCCTGGGCACCGATTTCGAAGGCAATCCCGCACTCTTTAACATGCAGACCCAATTGATGCTGATGCAGATCGCCCTTCCCGTCGCCTACCGGATGGGAAACTGGAGCTTTGGCGCCGCCCCCATCGTCGAATACGGTTCTTTGGATATCTCCTACCATCTGGGCGGCATAAAAATCGACCCGGATGCGGCGAATGATTTCGGTTTCGGTTGGTCCGCCGGCTTCACCTACGACTTCGGCAACGGCCTCATCGTGGGAGCCGTCTACAAATCCCCCGTGGAGATGAAGTACAAAGGCGTTCTTTCGGATGCCACCCTCGGTGCACTGGATGACAGACTCACCCAGCCTGAAGAGATGGGCGTCGGCATCGACTACAACTGGGCCACACACCACTCCGTCGCCATCGACTACAAACGCATCGGCTGGGGATCGGTGGAAGGGTACGAGGATTTCAACTGGAAAGACCAGGATGTCTTCGCCATAGGATACGAATACGCTACCACGGAATGGGCACTGCGCCTCGGTTACAACCATGCAAAAAGCCCCATCGAACTCTCACCGGGCGGGTTCAGCAATGGCGGGCTGCTCAATATGCTGAATCTTCTGGGCTTCCCCGCCACCGCCGAAGACCACTACACGACCGGTGTGAGCTATACGATCAGCGACATCTCCTCCATGGATCTCGCCTTCGTCTACGCGCCGCAAACAATGGTTGAAGCACCCATCGTTTTGAAACAGAATATCGCCGTCAGACATAGCGAATTCAGCTTTACCGTACAGTATAACTATAAATATTGAAAGTGGTTGGAAAGAAGGTTCCAGTGCCTTCGTAAGAGGCAGTCCGCAAAAGGATATCTGACACTCCGATTCAGCGTGGAAAACGATCCAAACTTCTACGGCGCGATGAATTGTCAAAAGCTGCCATGAAAGCCAGCGGGTAACCATCATGACAGGAAAAAATACTGAAAATGGGGTAAAAAGCTCGAAAAATCATGGCTGAGCATGGGTTTTTAGAGACACCCGATATTATCTTTTTTGTTTATTTACAACATTTTCTATCGTTTTTTTATAAATAAAAGAATACAATACACAAAAGCAGTTACTTGTAACACTGCAAAACAACCTGTTTATAGACGTCCTGTAGAAAAGAGTGTGTCTTTTTTACATTTTTTTCTCATCTTTCCTGAAGGTTTTGAATGGAATCTTTCCTTGTCTATACTGCGGGAGTGACGTTCGCCGTATTTCTTCTCTATTTCATCGGTGTGGCCATCGCCCCCTACAAACCAGATAGCGTCAAAAACGACCACTTCGAGTGCGGACTTCCTGCAAGCAGCGATCAGCCCAAACGGGCGAACTACGGGTTTTTCGTCTATGCCATCATGTTCATTGCAGCGGACATGACCGGGCTCTTTTTCACCCTTTTCGTCTTCGATCTGAAGGGGCACAGCGCTCTTGTTGCCGGGCTCTTCGCCCTGCTGATGGGGGGTGCGATCACCCTGGCCATGCGGGAACTTCAAATCCACGACAAAGGCCTGTCGCGATGATAAAGATACTCGATTTTTTCGACTACGCCCGGAGTGAAAGCCTATGGATGGCCCATTTCTGCACCGGCTGCTGCTCGCTTGAAATGGCTGCGGCCATGGGCCCCCGGTACGATTGGGAGCGTTACGGCTATATGTCCACGCCAACCCCTCGCCAGGCCGACGTTTTGATGATCACGGGCCTGGTAAGCAAAAAGATTCTCCCTGCCCTTCTTCGCACCTACGCCCAGATGCCCGAACCCAAATATGTGATGGCCCTGGGTGCGTGCAGCTACGACGGCGGTCCCTACAACGATTCGCTCTCCGTCATCAAAAATCCCACGGAGATTCTTCCCGCCGATGTCTTCGTCGCGGGATGCCCACCCAAACCGGAAGCGATCATCGAGGGGCTCGAAGAGATCAAACGCAAAATCAAAGCCAAAGAGCCCAGTGCCGCCAGCCAGGGTGGCATCTGGAAAGAGATGGAGTTCTGATGGAGCGTATCAAAGAGAGGCTGAAAACCTTTTCGACCGAGTACGTCGAAGAGTACAAACCCACCTGGATCAAAACCAAACTCACGGACGCCAAAGATATCGTCGCTCTCGCCGCCTCTCTCAAATCGGAGGGATTGCGGACATTGAGCACCGTCAGTCCCACCGATTTTCCCGAAGAGGGCATCATGGAGATGAACTACTTCTTCGAAGACCTGGAAGGACGGCGCAACTGCTGGGTCAAATGCGACATCCCCAGAGATCTGGAATCGTGCGTCATCGACTCCGTCACCCCGGTGATGCCCTCCGCCGAATGGCACGAGCGGGAAGCTTTCTCGATGTTCGGGGTGAAGTTTCGCAACCATCCCGACCTAAGGCCCATCATTATCAGCCAGGATTATTACGGCAAATTTCCGTTTCGGAGCGATTTCGACTGGGAAGCCCACGAAAAGGAGCAGATGGAGCACATCAAAACGATCGTCCGCGATTTCAAGTCGCAGCAGCAAACCAACGAAATCGAGCTCGACCCGGAGGGATCGGAAGTAATCCTCAACTGGGGACCGACCCACCCCGCCAGCGGTCCGATCCGTCTGAAAGTGCGATGCGACGGAGAGGATATCGTCGCCGTCGATCCGGAGATCGGATACGTCTGGCGGGCGCTGGAAGATCTGGTGACCCGGAAAGATTTCGTCGGAGCCATCGTGGCGGTGGAGCGTCTTTGCTTCATGGACAACATCAATTCGATGACGGGCTACTGCATGGCCGTCGAAGAGATCGCCGGTACCGAAATCACCGAGTTCGCCAAATGGATGCGGGTACTTTTGGGCGAGTGCGCCAGAATCTCCTCCCACATGATGGGCATGGGAAACTTTTTCAACACGATGGGCCTGCATACGATGATGCTGTGGAATCTGGACGTTCGGGAGTTTTTTCTCGATGTTCTGGAATCCTACAGCGGCGCCCGGATCGCGACGGCGGCGATCGAACCCGGCGGAGTGCGCTACCCGCTCGATATGAAGCTGATGGATGAGCTCCAAAGGGCACTGGATAAATTCGACGCGACGATCGGGGATATCGAAAACGTCTTCGCGAAAAACCCCACGATGCGCAAACGGGCTACCCAAATAGGCAAAATCGGCAAGGACGAAGCGATCGAGTGGGGGCTCAGCGGCCCCGTCGCCAGGGCCAGCGGCGTGAAAACCGACATTCGGATGTGCGAACCCTACGCCGCTTATGACCAGGTCGACATGGGCTACCGCACCCAGGAGGGCGGCACGGCGGCGGACCGTTTCCAGGTGCTCTTCGACGAACTGAAACAGTCCGTCGACATTCTGCGCCAGGCCAAACGAAGAATCGAGGAGGGGGTCGCCTCCAAAGAATTCGACCCCGCCAGAGACCATATGGTCAAAGTGCCGAAAAAACTGCCCGCGGGGGAGGCCATCAGCCGTGTCGAATGGGCACGGGGAGAGGTTCTGATGCACCTGGTGACACGCGAGAAGGCGAAATCTCCCTATCGCCTCAAAATGCGCGCTCCCAGCGTCAACCACACGATGGTTCTCGACCGCCTCCTTCGGGGCAAAACGCTTTCGGACATCCCGCTGGTGTTCGGAAGCCTCTACATCTGCCAGGGCGACCTGGACCGATAAGGATTGAAGATGATACAGACATTGATCGATGCCTTAGTTTTTCCGGGTTTGCTCTACGCCCTGGTATGGACTGTCGGCCTCTTCTGGTTCTTCCGGAAATTCATGGCGCCCCTGCACAAACGTGTCGGTCCCTATTTCAACGGTCCCCACGGCAGCTACCAGACCCTTTTCGATCTGACGAAACTCTGGACCAAAGAGTCGATCACCCCCAGGGGCGTCAACCCTCATCTCTTTTCTCTGATGCCCCTTCTGGCACTCATCATCGCGCTGCTTCCCAACGCCTACGTGCCGTGGACACCCGCGGGAGCGGCGCTTAAAAGCCATTACAGCCTGCTGATACTCGTCGTTCTCATCGGCATTGAGCCGTTTCTTCTTTTCCTGACAGGTTTCGGTTCGGAAAACAAATACTCCTTTCTCGGAGGCATACGGGTCCTGACCCAGGCGATCTCCTTCGAAACCGCCTTCTTCCTCTCGGCCCTCGCGCCCGCGCTTCTGCTGGGCACACTCGATCTTGCGCAGATCGTGGAAAAAAGCAACCTGCTCACTTTCATCATTCTTTTACCGGCTTTGGCCCTCTATTTCATCGCCCTGCTGGGGCTTTTGGAGCAGCCGCCTTTCAACATTCCCGATGCGGAACAGGAGATCGTCTACGGATTTCTGACAGAATACAGCGGCACCAACTACTTTCTGCTCAACCTCTCCAAATTCGTGGAGTTCATGGCGGTTTTCGCCGGTGTGGGAGCGCTCTATCTGGGAGGGTACAAAGGAATCTTTTTCGACGGGTATATCTGGTTTTTTCTCAAAATGCTCATGGTCGCGGTCGTCATGATCACCATCCGTGCCGCGACTCCCCGCGTGACGCTGAAGCAGATGCTCGCCTTTTCCTGGCGCTGGCTGGTCCCGCTGAGTCTGCTCGATCTGGCATGGGTACTCTTTGCTAAAACCTTCTTTTTCAGTCAGGGGGCCTGAAATGTTTTTGACCGATTTTATAAAAAAAGTGATCCGGGTCTCCAAAGCGCTGAGCGTCAAAAGCCCCGCCTACGGGCATGACTACCGTTTTGAAGCGGCCCACCACCCCGGCCGCTACCGGGGGCAGCACCGCATCGACTACGAAACCTGCATCGGGTGCGACGCCTGTAACAAAATCTGTCCGGTACACGCCATCACGATGAAGAAACTTCCTTTCAAAAAACGAAATATCGTGCCGGAGGTCAACCTCTCCGTCTGCATCTTCTGCGGCCTTTGTGAAGATGTCTGCCCCACGAAGCCCGAGAAATCGATCAAACTCTCCGGCGGCCGCTACGACATGCTCACCGGAGGATGGCATGAGAGCCAGGAGGATTTCTGGGTCCATGTGGAGATTCCCGAATCCTACATCAAAAGCCGCCTCGAAGCGGAAGAGGCGGCCCGTGTCGCCAAAGAGCTGAAACAGAAGAAAAAAGAGGCCCAGGCCAAAGCGGCCGCCGCGGGAAAAACGGAGGCCGCCAATGGGCCTTCTCCCTCCCTCGACCTCTCCTCCGCACCCCTTCCCGAAGGAGACGATCAATGAGTGCGCTATTTTTGTTGACTATCGCTTTGATTCTGGCCGTGGCATCGCTTTTTATCAGAAAAACCGTCCCGGCGATGATCAGTTTCGCCCTGATGATGCTGACCCTCGGACTCTTCTATATCTCGCTGGACGCGACGCTGCTGGGACTTTTCCAGATTTTCGTCTATACGGGCGGCATCGTCGTGCTCATGCTCTTTGGCATCACGATCATCGGCGTCGAATTTCCCGAAACGCCCCCGCGCCCCTGGACCGCCGTCACCGCTTTCGGGCTTTTCGTCGCCATGAGCCTATTTTTTCTAAAAGGAAGCCATACACTCGAAAAAACGCGCTCATCGGTGACGGAAGATCCCGGCCTCTTCCTCACAGGGTACGTCGATACGGTCATACTCTTCGCCCTGATCGCGGCGGCACTGTTATACGGCACCGTCAAAATGGTCGACGTTCTAAGAAGCAAACCCGCTTCGCACCCGCAGAAAGGAGCCGCCGATGTTCGGGATTGAGATGGTGTTCGCCTTCGCACTGTTTGGCCTTGGGGTGTATGGCGTCGGTTCGAGGCGCGATTTTCTGCGCATCTTCTTTTCGCTCGAAATGATGGTCAATGCAGTGATTTTGATGCTGGCACTCTCCGCGCGGCATCTTGGTCTGAGCGAAAATATCGAACTGGCCTACCTCATCATCGTCCTGGCGACACTGGAAGCGGCGGCGGGCCTACTGATTTTCGGCGCCACGCACCGCATCACCCGGGCGATCCGCCCCGACGATCTGGGCAACGAGGAGAGAGCATGAACCTTCCTCTCATCCTACTGATTCTACCGTTCGCCGGCGCCGTCGCGGCCTATCTTCTGGGACGCTTCAAGACCCCACTTGCCTTCTGGGTGGCCGAAATCACGGGGGCCATCCTGTTTGGGGTGAGCCTTCTGCTGCTGATGGAGTACCGACAGCCCATCGACATCCCGCTGGAGTGGTACCGCTTCGGCGATTTCGCCATACCTTTTGGCATCTACATCGACAAACTCTCCCTCGTCATGCTGCTGATCGCCACCGGGCTGGGATTTTTGGATATCCATTTCGCCCACGACTACATGGGAGAAGATCCCCACCAGCCCCGCTACTACGCCAAGGTCCTCTTCTTCATCGGCGGCATGATCCTGCTCGTAAGCGCCAAAGAGCTGGTTCCGCTCTTTGTCGGGTGGGAGTTCATGGGACTTGCGAGCTATCTTCTCATCTCCTTCTGGCACCAGAAAAAAGAGCCCGCCGACGCGGGGGTAAGCGCCTTTCTCTTCACCCGCTTCGGGGATATCTTTCTCTTCGCCGCCATCGGGTCGCTCTACTATGTCGCAGGCACCCTCGACATGGTCCGGTTGAACGAACTGGCCGCATCGGGCACGCTTGATAGAGACTTCATCTTCGTCATGGCGGTCTTCATCTTCATCGCCGCCATCGGCAAGTCGGGGCAGTTTCCCCTCTTTCCCTGGCTGATGCGCGCGATGGAGGGGCCGACCACCGTTTCGGCACTGATACACGGGGCCACGATGGTTAATAGCGGTATCTATATCGTCGCACGTCTTTTCGATTTCTACATGGCCGCGGAAGCGCTGGCCGTCGTCGCTTCCATCGGTGCACTCAGCGCCTTCATCGGTGCCACGAGCGCCCTGGTGCAGCGTGAAATGAAAAAGGTGCTGGCCTACTCCACCATGTCCCACCTCTCCATCGCCTTCGTCGGCCTCGGCGCCGGTTCGCTGGCGGCAGGCATGACCCACCTGGTCAACCACGCCGTCTTCAAGGCGCTGCTCTTTCTCAGTGCCGGTGCCATCATGCTGGCGGCCCATCACGTCAAAGACCTCTGGCGCCTGGGCGGGTTGGGGAAAAAACTGACCTATACGGCTCTTTTCATGGGGATGGGGGTTCTCTCTTTAGCGGGTATTCCGCCTTTTAGTGGTTTCCACTCCAAAGACGCCGTCATCGCCCATGCCATCGCCAATCCCCAGACAACGGGATTGTTGGCGCTTCTTGTCACCGTCGCGGGGCTGCTTTCGATGGCTTACGGCGGACGCCTCTGGGTTCTCATCTTCGCCGGCAAGCCACGCGATAAAAAGCTCAATCAATCGGTCAAACCCCCATCGAAATTGTGGATCGTTCTGCCCCTGGGGATCATGGCGGCCGCGACACTGCTCATGGGCTTTTACCAGGAGCCGATCGCCGAAATGGTCAGCGAAAAGGGGTTGACCGCTCCTCACGTGGCGGGATTGCTTCCATTTATGCTGATCACAATCGCCCTGCTGGCCTGGCTGGTCTGGTTCTATTACGCCAGGCGGCTCGACCTCGTCGAAAAGATCGCGGCCCAGCCGTTGATGCAGACGATCCACAAAGTGCTCTTCAACGGCTATTTCATCGAATATCTGATCCTCTGGTTCACCCGCAGCTTCATCGTGCAGAGTTTCGCCCGCGCCGTCAACTGGAGCGACCGCAGGCTTGTGGATGGCGCCATCGACGCCACCCTTCCTTTCTCAAAGAAAACCACCACCCTTTTCGCCCGTTTCCAGCCCAAAAGAAGCGGTGAAAACGCCGGAGCGATGGCCCTGGGACTGCTGCTGCTTCTTATCGCACTATGGATGGGAGGTGCGGTATGAGCGCCCTGATCTTCATCTTCGGTCCGATACTCCTCGCTGCCCTTGTCGGTTGGATGGGCCGAAAAGATGGCGCATGGGTCCGCTACGTCGCCCTGGCGCTTTTTACCCTGTTGCTGGCCTACGCGCTTTGGCTGCTTCGGCACGTCCCGCACGGGGGCTATCTTTCGCTCGGAGAATTCCTGAACGTGCCCGCCTTCAAATTCGCCCTGACATTGCAGGTCGATACACTCTCGGCCATCATGCTGCTTCTGACGGCGACGCTTCTGCTTCTGGTGGGGCTTTCGAGCTGGACGATCGACCGGCCGGGGCCCTATTTCGCACTTTTGATACTCTTTAGCGGCCCCATCGTCGGTGTTTTCGCCACGACCAGCCTGCTCTGGTTCTTCATCTTCTGGGAGCTTACGTTGGTGCCGATGGTTTTTCTGGTAGGCATCTGGGGCGCCGAGCGTCGTATCTACGCCGCCGTGAAGTTCTTCCTCTACACCCATTTCGCTTCGATGCTGATTTTGCTGGCCTTCTTTCTCATCTATGCCCAAAGCGGCGTGTTCGATATGACGCAGCTCAAGGAGTCGATGCTTCTTACGCCGGCACTCGTATGGTGGCTTCTTTTCATAGGTTTCGCCGTCAAAATGCCGATTTTTCCCTTTCATACATGGCTGCCGGACGCCCACGTCCAGGCACCCGCTCCGGTTTCGGTCCTGCTGGCGGGCGTGTTGCTCAAAATGGGGGCCTACGCGATGATTCGCATGGCGATGCTGATGATGCCCGAACAGGCCCATCGCCATGCATGGGTCGTACTGACGCTCGGGCTCATCACACTCTTTTACGCGGGATTCATGGCCATCTACGAAACCCATCTGAAAAAGATGGTGGCTTACAGCTCCATCTCCCACATGGGGCTTGTGACGGTGGCCATCGCCACTTTGGGTTTCGGCGGACTGAGTGCCGCGCTCTTTGAAATGATCGGCCACGCCCTCATCATCTCTCCCCTCTTTCTTATCGCCGGTTTTCTCCACCACCGGACGGGAAGCTGGCAGATGGGCGACATGGGCGGGCTGATGCAAAAAGCCCCCTGGCTCTCCGCCGTTTTCGTGCTCGCGGGCCTGGCGGCGCTGGGTTTGCCCGGAACCGCCGGGTTCATTGGAGAACTTTCGATTCTCATCGCCTCCATCCATCGGTTCGGCCTCTGGATGGCTGTCGTCGCCATCGCCTCCATGGTCGGGGCGGGCTATATCATCTGGACATTCCGACGGGTCATCTACGGGGAGATATCACGGGCTGTCGAAACGAACGATTTCTCCATGAACCGGGTCGAGTTCGCGGCTTTGGTGATATTTTCGGTGCTGATTCTGTGGTTCGGACTCTTTCCATCCCAGCTCTTTAGCATCATCAACGGTGCCTTCGACGCACTGCACGCCACGGGAGGTGCCCTGTGATCAGCGCTTTTTCGATTCTTTTGACATCGGCGATACTCTCGCCGCTGCTGTGGCGGACGGAGAAAATGCTCAAACCCTCCGCCCTGCTCGTGACGCTGATAGCCCTGCTCTTCTCATCGAAGGCGGTCGGCCTGGCCGGTTTCGCACCCTCCGCGGCCGGAACGCTTTTTACCCTTGTCTTGCTGATCGTTCTTGCCGCCGTCATCCTCCATACCGAAGAGGCCCTGACCGTCACGCAGACCCTTTTCCTCGGAGCCGCCGCCGTGGCACTGCTTCAGAGCCGGTCGCTTCTTGCTTTTCTTATCGCTTTCGAAGCGGTGAGCCTCGTATCGGTCGTGCTCACGAGCCATATCCGCACACCCGAGCAGGCCGAAGGCGCCGTGAAGATATTCGTCGCCGGCGCCGTGGCGACCGGCATACTGATGTTGGGGGCCTTTTTCTATACGTTGTCCGGGGGCCGGCTTCTGGAGCCGCTCACTACAACGCCGAACTATTACGGCACGGCGGGCATCGTCATCATGCTTTTGGGCCTCTTCTACAAACTCACCATCGTGCCGATGCATGCCTGGGCGGCGGACACCTACGCACTGGTACGCTCGGACCATGCCGCGCTGCTGGCGGGCGCCGCGAAGACCGCGGCGGCCCTGGCGGCGTTCTTGATGTTCGCACCGGCACTTAAAGAGATGGTCTCCCTTTCGGTGCCGCTTCTTGTTACTTTGGCGCTTCTTACGATGACGGTGGGCAATTTCATGGCGCTCTTTCAAAAAAGGGTCGCGAAAATCCTCGCCTGGTCCTCCGTGGCCCATGCCGGGTATATGCTTCTGGGATTTGCGGCAGTGCAAAGCGCTCTGGCCAAAACCGGCCTGCTCTACATGGTCGTCGCCTATCTCTTCATGCAAAGCGGCGTCTTTCTGGTTCTTGATAGGTGGCGCAAAGAGGGGAAAGAGACTCTCGAAGAGATCGCCGGTTTCGGTACCACCCACCCGCTCATGGCTCTCTTTTTCACGGTGCAGCTCTTTTCACTTGCCGGCATTCCACTGCTTGCGGGTTTCATGGGCAAAGCGGTTCTCTTCTACGCCGGCGTCGATGCGGGGCTCTGGTGGGCAGTGCTGATCGCACTTCTTAATTCCGCGCTCTCCGTAGGCTACTACATCTGGGTGGTCAGGTATCTCTGGTTCCACGAAACGAAGGAGAAAAAAGCGCTCGTTTCGGAAAAAGGGAGTGTGGTGGCTGCGCAGTCGCTGCTGCTGGCAGGTACGCTCTTTTTCGGCATCTTCGCGGGCGTCGTCTTCAACGCCGCCGGCTGAATGCTTCGAAAAAAACCGCGATGCCGACAGGACCCGCTGCCTCCAATCCGTTCACAGTATCGCAATTGGCGGTAGCGAAGAGAAGCGAGCGCCATCACAGGCGCTTCGAATCAAAAGAGATCACTTTTTCTCCGACGTTTTCTCCGCACTGTAGCCGGTGTTCCACGCCGGCTTGGCGTCGAAACTGCCTCCCAGTGCCAGATGGAGGTTGACCCGGTTGGCAAGGCGGTAGAGGTGCATCTGAACCCGCTGGACCTTCGCGTCGATCCACTTGCCCTGGGCGATCAGCACGTCGATGATGGTCCCCTCACCGATTTGGTAACTCTCCATCGTCATTTCGTAGGCTTTTTTGTACTCTTTTTCCATTTTGCTCAGATAGTCGTACCGGATGGCGAAACCCTTCTCTTTGGTCAGCGCATCTTCCGTTTCCCGATAGGCCCGAAGCACCGTGGCACGATACTGGGCGATAGCCGCTTTCTGTTCGGCCGTCGCCGCGGCGATTCGCGCGTCGATGCGGCCATTGTCGATGACCGGCATGAACAAAGATCCGACCAGTTTGGCGATCGTATCTTCCACATGGTCGTACCCGGCCTGGAAACTGAATCGAAACGAGGGAAGTTTGAGCAATTCCATCGCCTTTTCGTTGTGAAAGGCGGCGGCGACACGATAGCGGGCTGCAATCAGGTCCGGCCTGCGATTGAGTAGATCGGCGGGAATGCCGGATGGCACGGGGGCGGGAACCGGCACCAGCTTTTTGGGAGTGATCGATTCGTCGGGATAGCGTCCCACCAGAATCGCCAGGGCGTGAGCATCCAGTTTCTCTTTTGAAGTGAAGGACTGGCGCATCTCCCTCGACTCTTCGGTCATGGCGGCGACCATATGGACATCCCGCTGGGTACCCGCACCGATCGATTCACGCTCTTTTGCTACTTTCAGGGCCTTCTCCTGAATACCGACCACCTCGTCCATGAAGGCTTTGAGAAGACGGTCGGCATTGAGACGGAACCAGATGCGTGCGGTATCGGCCGCCAGAGACTGGCGCGCCCAGGCGTAGTCGGCGGCCATGGCCCGCATCGTCTCTGCGTCGGAGGCGGTCAGGTTGGCTACCCTGCCCCAGATGTCGGGCTCCCAACTGACGGCTGGCCCGAAGAAGGCCCTATCCTTCTTCCTGCCGTCTCGGTCGGTAAAGCTTCCTTTGATATCCACTCTCGGGTAGATGCCACTTTCACTCAGTCGCATCAGAGCGGCTGCCCGTTCGACCCTCGCCGCGGCGACGGTGAGGTCGGGATTGTGGGCCTGGGCCTCTTTTACGAGGTCGGTCAGTATCGGGTCGTTGAAGGTGGCGACCCACTCATTGGAAACTTTTCCCGTCTCCGCGGGAGAGACGAAACGCTCGGAGGTTTTGACGGCACCCTCCAATGGTTTCGTCGCCTCGGACAGACTTGCCACATTGTGGGCGCATCCTCCCAATACCAGCACCGCTGCTGCGGAAGAGGCTATGGTTTTGACATTTTTCATCCCAATCCCTTCATCAATGGAATCGCAAGAAGTGCGACCAGGTGATCATGCGCAACAGAATCTTACGCACGATGGCGACATGGGACCAGTACCCCTCTTTGGCACCGTAAACCGCCACTTCAGCATCGATTCCCATAGGAAGTCCAAGCTCGCTGATGTTTTTGTCCAGCGTGATGATTGCGGGCACCAGGCCCGGAGGAAGCTGACGGGTAAAGGAGACCATATCCTGGCCCGGTTTCAACTCTCCTTCTGCCATGACCGGCAGGACTTTGGAGACGTGTCCCTGAAACGTCATACCCGGATAGGCGGTAAAGACCGCTTCGGCGGGATCTCCAACGTGGATATTGCTGGAAGGCTCCTGGGGGAATCCGGCAACCAGCGTGGCCGTGTCGGCGTTGACGAAGCTCATCATGGGCTGAAAGGGAAAAGGGACCGCCATCTGGCCGGGTCGCACCCGCACATGGGTCACATACCCGTCGGAGGGTGCCCGCACGGTGCAGCTTTCGAGGTCGAACATGGCGTTGGCAAGCTGCGCTTTGTACTGGGCTACCTGTTTTTTATACTCTTCGATTTCGAATTTCGATCCGCCGGCCCGTTTGCGCAGCTTGATCACATCCTGCAGGCGCTTCTGGGCGAATGTCAGCAGCGCTTTGATCTCGTCCACCTTCGCCTGGTAAGGGGTCGGGTCGATTTTAAAAAGTACCTCGCCTTTTTTGATCGGAACGTTGGGTTTGACCGGCACCTCAATGACCTTGCCTCGGACATTGGAGACGATCTGGGTCGTGACGTAGAAGATACGCGCCTTTTTGGAAGCGGGATGGAAGTAGGCCATCCCCATCAAAAGGTGTCCGATCAGCAATACGCCGCCAAGAACCGCGGTGGTCAACGACCATTTGTTCACAGGAATTTTGAAGATTTTGAAAATCGCCCAGCAGAGTGCGGCGTAGGTAAGCAGCATCAAGGTTTCCATCAGGCCACCTCCCCTTTGCCGCTTTCGCGTCTATCCAGCTTCGCCTGAAGGGTTTCGACCTTTTTTTCCAACGCTTCCAGTTTTTTGAGCTGTTCACGGAACTCTTCGGAGGGCTCCACCGCCACCTTCTCCACACCCCATCCCTCTTTGGGGTTGTAGAGATAGGCCCAGATCCACAGAAAGGGCCAGATGGTGTGCATCAGAAAAAGGCTCACCCAGCCTGCCGCATGAATCGCCTCCCTGTGGGGATGGTTGCGCTTTTTGGCGATTTCGTAGGGTATGTCGTGGATGTAGATGACAAGATAGACCAGAAAAATCGCCACGACGACGAAGATTCCCAATGCGACAAAATCGAGTATTCTCGGCTCGATATGCATGGTACTCCTTTTTAATAGCATTCCATTCAAAAATCGGATGCAATGTGCAACATCGGTTAATAGATGCTATCAAAAATTTATAGACATGCCCCTTAAATACCATGGGCTTTGTATTATATTCGCTGAAATTCTGTTTCGGTAACCAAGACTACCCAAAACAGAGATTCGAGACATATTCGGAAAAAACGGAAAAGCCCTCGGTTTCTTGGCAGGAATTTTTTAAAAACGGCTCAAGCAGAGGGGGAAGAGTGGTTTATACGATTCTGGCAATGGAATGTCGTGTCAAAGAGTAAATGGTATCGAAAAATCAGTTAAGCTAGAGGGTTGAAGATGGCGCGCCCGGCACGATTCGAACGTGCGACCGCTGGTACCGCAAACCTCTAATCTAACGTTTCTTAAGCTATTAATTGCCCTTTATTAGGTGTTTTTCTCTTCTTTATCCTCTATTTTGATACCTTTTAATGCTATAATGATTCCATCACAAGTGGGACTTTAAAGTGGGACCCACTTTATGAAAGTGGATTATGGCAAACAAAAACCAATATTCTGAAAAGATTGAAGGTATAAGAGGGCTAAAGGCTACACCCGACTTCAAACGGTTTCGATACCGTTGCAAAATAGATGGGCAAGAGTTTACAAAGACATTCGATTACTCAGATAAAGAATGGACTAAAAGAGACCGCATACGCAATGCAAGGAGAGCGGCAGAGGCTTTCAGGGATGAAAAAGCGACAAATGTTACACAAATCTTCAGCTCAGACACAAAGCTCGACATTATCGCAAAGGAATACTTTGATAACGCCTGCGAACAAACAGAGTGGACAGCACACCGCAAGCGGCAATATGAGCTTTATATTCAGCCTTTTATAGGAAAAAAGCCAACAGGCAAGATCATTCGCAACGATATTGACCGGATACGTGCTTCTATGGAGCAAGCAGGGCGAAGTAAACAGAATGCGAACGGATGCAGCCCCCGTACCATTCATAAAGTCTTGTTTCAGGTGCTAAAACCGATTTTAGTCTATGCCCAGGAAAACGGCGCCATCGATACCGTTCCAGCAATCAAGCTACCCGGCAAAAGACAGCGTAAAAAGACGGTGACAAACGGTATGGAGAAATTGGCCTTGCTCTATCATACCGTTATGAAGCTATACAAAAATGACCCCTTTTATCGGGCACTATTCCTTTTTGCCATACAGGGGCGGCGATGGAATGAAATCAGAACTCTGCGGTGGGAAAACATCCATTTTGAGCACAACTACTACACCATAGAAGCCCAATACAACAAAATTGGAGAAGACCAACATTATGATCTTTGGCACCCAATCTATGAAGCACTCGAATCGTTGGAGGATAGAAAGGGGCTGATATTCAAGTCACCTGTAACAGGGAAAGAGCTTCACAGTCCGCGTAAACAGCTAAACCGCATCAAAAAAGCTTCGGGCATGGATAACCTAACCATGCACCTATTCAGGCATATAGCCGTTACAGCAATGGGAGAAAACGGCGTACCGGGCACCGTACTATCCGCCGCACTTGGACACGTCAACAGCGCGACGGTAGACAAACACTATCGAACGATCAACCACCTCAAAGGCAGCAAGGATGCAACAGCGGCACTGGAGAAGATCATCGACGTGGAGGTGGAGGAATGAGTGTTTCAAAAGATGATCTTCTCAACTATATTCAGCAGGTTGCAGAAAACAAAAATCTTCTTGATCTTGACGTAATAACATCGCTTACCCATTCGCTGGAATCTGCACAATTCGCGAATAGCTATTATGGTAAAGAGTTGTTGGATCGGCTTGAACGAGAAAAGCAAAACCTTCTTAAATATGATGCGAGCCAAGAGGATGCTGCCGATGTAGCGGAGAGGCTACATCACATGATTAGTGTGTCGCCCGGTGAAGATGAAGAGTCCCGCTTTTTTATAGAGGTTTTGAATGAGGTAATAAAAGAAAGCTGCATGGGATGGGCCGCTTGGGGCGATATGATTGAGAAAAAAGACTTCATCAATGGGGTGATTGAAAATACACTTACATCGCGTTATTGGCTTCGTATAGTGGAAATGGAAGAGCAGCTCAATTTAAATAGAGCAGGCGGGGCACGGAATGAATACAAAAAAATCGAAGATGCTGCAAAAAAATTGAGTGATTATTTCGATGATGCTCACCTAACATATGAGATCAATAGAGTGATTAAGGAGAGGGGCCAAAACAGGGCTAATCGATTGACCAGAGAAATAGTTTTGAAATCGTCTTTTTTTAAATTTCATCATCTGGCAATAGAAGAGATGAAAATGAAGACTACTACAAAAGCAAAAAACTTAGCGAACTATCTAAATCGGAATTTGATGGATGCGGATAAAAGCTATAAACCCCAAAAGAAAATAGCTAAACTTCACTACAAAAACGTTACCTTCTACTATTTCGGCATATAATTTTTTGCCTCATTTTGTCGAAATTTGACACTCATAGAGTGCCCTTTCCTCTTCGATGTTTGAGATAATACTCTCATATCAATCGATTGATAAACAATCACAATTTAAAGGTAATCACATGGAAAATCAAAAAAGATGGCTAAACCCGAAAGAACTTGCTCAAGAGTTTGGAATTGCCCAATCCACCCAAGCAAAGCTTCGCATGGAGGGGAAAATCCCCTATTCCAAAATCGGGAACAAATTCATTCGATATGACCGCCGCGAAATCGATAAATGGCTTGAAAAAAACAGAGTCATATCTGCATGAAGCAAAATTTAAATAAGGAAGCGAAAATGTAAGAAACCGCCGACCAACGGGACAGCGGTAGATTTGACGTATAGCTGCTGCAATTCTACCCGAAATCCCCCAAAAATCCAAATCGACAATCTGAAAAAAGTTGCCTCATAGAGGAGGCCCGGCTATTGCCTAAAAAAGGAGGAAATATGCAATTTTCAAATAAAGAAGAGACACATGAACTGCTGCTCAGCCTGCTTGAAAACAGAAGTGACGATTCGGCATTGAACAGTAGCTGCTGCAAAACTGCACCAATCACGAACAATGTTTGCGATCTTCGAGAAGTAGGAATTCAAATCACAGCTGAATTGCTCGAAGCGGCCGGATACGGCCCGATGATCGGTAAAAAAGAGTATGCCGAAAGCGTTGGATGCAGCCGTTCAGCGGTAAACAACTACATCATGAAGGGCTACGGTATCCCAAATTATAAAAAGCTTGGATCGCAACACGACGCGCGGATAATTTTCGCGCTGAAAGACGTGGCCGAAGATTTAGCGAACCAAACGGTTAAGACCGCGTAAAGGCCGCCCCATGCTGAAGCTGAAAAAAACGGTGACGCAACACTGCCACAAATGCGGGCGGGCCATCACGTCGATCTACTTCATCCTAAGCTGCAGATATTGCGGCGCACGGTTTTGATGAGGTGCGGCATGGATACGCTCAAATCCTGGGTTACCAACCGCATCCTTTCCGATCCGTTGCGCTACGGCACAGACGAAGGCGATCTGCGACTGATCAACGACTATTTCAGGGTGCAAGGGTGGCGGCCCTTGACGCGGCAAATGTTCAAGGCGGTACAGGCTTGCATCCGTTACCGAAACTATTTTCTGCTTGAAAACGAAACCTTCGACTTACGAAAGAAACGCACGGCGTTGGAGCCGATCGGACAGCAGGCGACGATATGGGACTACCTGCCCCAAAAGACGGCGAACGACTCCAAAAAGCTGGTGAAGTATTGGGTCGTCCATCCCGACCGGCTGCACCTGTCAGACGAAAAGATCAAGGAGGCTTTGCCCGATGTCGCCGATCGTCACATCACGGCGGCGCGCGTAATGTATCCGCTACTGAAGGCCAACCCGCCTTTGAAAGTGGAAAAACGCAAAAGGGCGCCCAAACGGCTACGCATCAACGGCGGCGGCATCGGTCGGAAACGGTCGAGCGGTGAAGAGGAAGCGGCGAACGGGTAGCGGCCCGTCCGTCACTTGAGGAAAAAGCGCGTAAACGTATTATAGCGAAAAACGCGCCATGCGATCATGTATATCGTATTCACAACAACGCCTTACCATTACGAGCGGTTGCGCCAAACTTTCCCCGATCCGTCTGGCATCGAACGGGACGGCCACAAAGTGCGGGTGATGTATTTATTCGAAGGCTTACGGCTATCGGACCAGCAGGTCATGCAAGTGGGGCTGATCAAAAAGAGCATCGAAACATTGACGGACGGTAGCGCGCGCTTTGAAACGAAAGCTTTCGCCAACGACGGCCCCGTCTATCGCGTCAACGATTTTTTCAGGCGTTACTGCCTTTACCGATCATGGCCTGAGTGGTATTGGCCGCGTCATCGTAAACAGTTGATGAGGTGGGCCAGCCGATATGCCCAAAGGCTTTACGAAAAGGGCTTATTTTGCTTTGAAACGGTGTTGGGCTATATGATGGCTGCCAACAAAAGCATGAAAGGCAAAATCGACGATTACGAAAAGCTGGAGCAAAAAGCCCGTTGGGTGTATGCCGTCACCATGAAGCGCATCGAGGCGGGCGATTTTGACAAAGCCGACCCCGAAACGCTGAAGCAGATACGCAAGGAGGCGGGTAAAAAGGGCAACGCACAAAGCCAGCGCACCCGAAAAAGCAAAGCGGCAGAAAGGCGCGAACGGCTGCAGCAGCTAATCAACGACGGCACGGCCGACCCGAAGCTATTGGCCGCCATGCTCAAGGTAAATGAACGCACCGTTTACCGCGACCTGCAAAAGCTGGGGGTGCGCCAATGATCCGCCTACATTTTACCACTACCAGCCAGCAGCCCACCGCATCAACGCCACCCGCCCAGCCTACCACACCATTGGCACAGCTGGCTAACCGTTGCGCCATCCCGCTAACTGCCCGCACCCCATGGGGGTGGCTATTATACGACTTGGTAAATGTCAAAGCCCGAAATTTAGGGCTTGAGAGCGGTTTCAAACACCTACATTTATACATACGGGTTTGCTAAATGTCAAAAACCCACATTTATACATACGGGTTTGCTAAATGTCAAAAGGAGCGCGTGAAATGAACGAGACAAAAAGAGGTGGCATCGTACTGAGGCCCTACCAGCGCGACATCATCGAGCGGGCGGCCAACGCGTCGGGTAACGTGCTAATCGAGGCCCCCACGGGCAGCGGCAAAAGCGTCATGGCCAAAGCGTTGGCACGGCTGGAGGTGGAGCGCGGGGGCAAAGTGTTGATCGTCGCGCCGAAGATCATGCTGCTTGACCAGTTGGCCGCCATGTTCGCCGACCTGGGTCCCGAAGTGATCCACGGCCAAAAAAAGCATGACATCAAGGCGGGGGTTTTCGTTTCGACGGTGCAGACGGCGCATCGACGGAAACTTGGATTTACGCCGTCCTTGATACTGATCGACGAGGTGCATCACGGCTTTACGGGAAAGATGATCAAAAAGCTGCTTGAAGACTTCGACGGCAAACTGATCGGATTGAGTGCCACGCCCTACGACAAAGAGGGCAAACCGCTCAAAGGCTTCGATCTGCACCTCAACGCCTACGATACCCGTTACATGATCGAGCGCGGTTACCTGGTGCCGGTTTACTCTTATGCGCCTGTCAAGGTCAATTTGGAAGGCATACGCACCACGGCGGGGGATTACAACCAAAGCGACCTTGAGGAGCGATTCAACACCATCGAGAGCATCATGCAGGTGGTGGGGGCGACGAAAGCGGTCATCAAGGAGCGAAAGCAGGCGATCGTCTTTTGCATCACGATCAACCACGCCGAAGCGATGGCTGCCGCGTATCGTGACGCGGGCATCGAGGCGCACGCCATGCACTCCCAGCTATCCAAAGAGGAGCGCGACCGCCGCATGGAGGCGTTCAGGCGGGGCGACATCAAGCTATTGACCAACCCCGACATGCTCACCACGGGATTCGACCACCCGCCCACCGATACCGTCGTTTTAGCCAGGGCGACGAAAAGCCAAAACCTCTACCGTCAGATGGTGGGGCGGGTGTTGCGTCCATGTGAGGGCAAAAGTGACGCGGTGCTGCTGGATTGCGCGGGGGTGGTGAACGAGTTGGGGTTACCCACCGACCCGATACGCCCCCGCCGAAAGCGGCAAATCGCGAACGGCATGAAACGGCGGTGCGAGGAGTGCGGCGGCGACAGAGTTTACCGCCGCGTCGTCAAAAGCCGCGCCTATTGGCAGTGTCCCGAATGCGGCCATTACGAAGCGATCGAGCCCAAAGGCTACGCCTGCGAGGGGTGCGGGCGCATATGGGGGAATGACGGGCGTTACAGCGCGAAAGACGGGAAGCTGCTGCTGCTTTGCGATTGCGGGCATGAGAGCGTCGTAAGCGAGGCGACCAGTGAAGAGGCGTTGCGGGCGATCTTCGACCCTGCCATCGTTGCGGCGGTGCAAAAGCGCGTCGTGGCGGGTTACGCCCTTTGGCTGATCGAAAAGAAGGGAGCGGCGTTCATCACCACGCCCGAGGCGGCGCGACAGATACGGACGCTTAACGCCTACGTCAAAGACCACCCTGACGCGGTGCCGCGATTTGAGGAAAGCATCGTAAGGCAGCCCGACGGGTGGCGCATTTTTCCGCGAGAGTATGAAATAGGCGCAAAAAGCGTTGAGAAGATGCGGGCGGCATTTTACAACGCCAACCGTTTCACTGAAGCGGCCCGCCTGCTTGACGAGCTGCTGCAGCTGGAAGGGAAGCCGCCCTTGAAGCGGTGGGTGATCGAAAAGACGTTGCAGCAGTTGGAAAGCTCACCTGTGGAGGGCATCGAGCGTATGACGGTCAAGCGGCTTAAAAATCTCTACTCCAAACGCAAAGACTGCAACACCATCGACACGTTCATCCCCTTCATCGAGGAGGAGCGGGGTGTTACGGCACTGCCCAAGCAAACCACATCAAACATAAAAGGAGAAAACCATGACCCGAAAATTTTACGCCATCGATGAGCCTATCACCCTGCTTTTATTGGCATGGAACACGAAGCAATTCAGAGAAGTGGGCGACACCGAAGCCTACCTCAACACGCTTCATACTATGAAACGGTTTGAAAGTTTTACCATGCTTATCGAACTGATCGGGTTGGCCGAAGCATACGTCAAAGGAGGCTTTGAAGGGGTAAGGGAGCTTATCATCGACAGGATAGCCGAATACGGCAAAGGGCCCAATGATCCGTTCACCCTATGGATGAATGGCTTTTTACAGATGACGGAAGGACAAGAAGTGTCTAAGTGGCTGGAGATGCTGGAGATAGCGGCGGCCCGTGTCGCTTACAGGGAGAGCGGCGGGTATGAAGGCTTTATAAAGAGGGTGAACACGATTGAGAAAATCATGGAGGCGTTCGAAAGGGGTGGCCGGAGCCTACTTGGAAAATGCGATGGAAAAATTCAACACGAGACTGAAGGAGAGGAGTATGACCATGAGTGACAACGTTCGTTTTCGGCCCTATTTGCCGAGTGAATTCGTAGAAATACTTTACCGATGCAGTTCGGCATGCGGTCTCTCTCTTGGGCGCATACTGACTGAGTTCCTGCTCGATAGCAGGAAATTCGAGAAGGTAGAGGAGCTATGTCTTGGAGACGGTGACGACGATGAAATTGCCGAAACGATTTTGGGCCCATCATTTTCGGATGATATGCAAGAATTTGAATGAATAAAAAAACCAGGAGGAAATAGGATGGAAAAAAACGAACTGCTGAAGAAGCTCACGAACGTCGAGCCGGAAGTGTATCACGTAGAAGCGTGGGATGCAGATGTCAAACTACGGCCCATCACTATCGACGAATTCGCAAAAACCCATAAGACGATGCTTGCAGATGGACATGAGAATATGACACTCGACCAGCTTCTTGGCATTCAGATCGAAACGGTCTCGATAGCAATGGTCGATCCGAAAGTTACGGCCAAGGAGCTGTCTGGCATCGATGTGAACAAAATCGCCGGGATGACTGAAATTTATGAACATATTATCGCTATGGGGGATTTCCAGCGACATTTTCAAAAGTAGGACAGGAGTTAAACAATGGCAGCTAAAGTCGGAACCGTACTGATAGACATCAAGGCCGACACCGCGAAACTTGTAAGCGGTATGAAAAAGGCCGAAAATGTCGTCAAAAAATCTGTCGACAACGTGAAGAGAACGGTGCTTGGCATAGCGGCCGCCTACGCATCCATCCAGTCAGTACGGGCGTTTAAAGACATGGTGAGCGATGCCATCGACGCAGCTGACACGACGGGTAAACTTGCCGAAAAACTTGGCATGACGACGGAGGCATTGACGCATCTGCAATATGCCGCGAAATACTCGGGTGTTTCCGTCGATAAGCTCAACGCCGCAATGTCGGCCATGATCAGACGCACGAGCAATTTCATGCGAAACGGTGGAGGGGCGGCCGCCAAGGCACTGAAAGAACTTGGCATAAGCATGGAATTTGCAAGAAAGCATTTCACCGATACGGAAACCACTTTCAAAATCATTGCCGATCGACTTGCAAAGCTCCCGGACGGATTCAGAAAGACGGCCATCGCCCAGGATATTTTCAGCAAATCTGCAGCGGACGTGATACGGTTGGCCAATACTGGTTCCGAAGGATTGGCCAGAATGGCGAACGAGGCCGATCGTCTTGGCATCACCATGTCTACATCGCAATCAAAGATCGCTGCAGCCATCAACGATACCATGGATCATTTGAGGTCCATCAAAACAGGAATGATCAACCGTCTTGTCCAAGGAATGCAGCCGGCAATCCTTGCCTTTGCCAAAACCGTGGACAAATGGCTGACCAACGCCTTTATGGGCGGGGCCAAATCCGCAAATGAATTCGGAAAAACGACCGTTGTGGCCATAGAAAAAGTCATAGAGGCTTTCGGCTTCATTAAGGATGTTGGAACGGGCATCTCGATGGTGTTCAAGGCATCACTCTATTCGATACTTTATATCTCCAAAGCCGTTATGGACGCGATCAACGTGACCGCTTCCGTTGTCACGGAAAGAATTAACGACATTCTCAAACTCTACAACATGGTTGCGGATAAATTCGGGTGGGGCAAAAAAGATCTCATCGGGCCATTGATCGATACATCCTGGACGACGAACGCCATGAAGCAGCTCAAACAGGGCATTAGCAAGGACATGGATACGCTCATGTTCGATTCCGGCCAAAGTGCCGCAAAAAAGTGGATTGAAGGATTCAGGGAATCGTATAAGAACATTACGGAGACGGATTGGACTCCAGTGAAGCCGGAGGGTGAAAAACTACCCCGGTACAACGATCTTTTCGTCCCGTATCTTCAAAACATGAAGACGTTCAGAAACAAGGCGAAAGAAACGGCAGATGCGATATACGAAGCGTTCAAGGGCATGGAGCGACACCTGAAAGACACATTCGAAAGCTTTTTCGACTACACGTCCGACAAGTTTCTTCGATTCGGCGATCTCGTGGAAAATGTTTTGCACGAGATTTACATGCAGATGATGCGCACGACGATCATCAATCCGCTTGTCGGCGGGTTGACCGGCATGCTCCCATTCGCCAAGGGCGGGGTGGTCCAGGCGTTCGCCTCCGGCGGCATTGTCAGCCAGCCGACCGTCTTTCCGATGGCGAACGGCCTGGGATTGATGGGGGAAGCGGGAGCCGAGGCGATCATGCCCTTGACCAGAATCAACGGCGATCTTGGGGTGAAGGCTGTCCCAGGCAACGTGAATATTGTGGTCAAAAACGAAACGGGTTTCCCTGTGGAACTTGAGACTCTGCGAAACGGTCTCGATAGCAATGGCGACAGAGTAATCGAAATCGTCATGCATCATCTCAATACGGACCCGGAATTCAGGGCGGCGATCAAGGACGCATGACGTGCCCACCTCCGACGAGATTCATTTGTGCGTCATGGGCCCATGTTTTTCAGGCAATACGTCAAAATTGGAAAATCAAAATATAGAGGAGGAGCAATGAAGTTCGATGAAGCACTTCTTAAAGCGCGTATGGTAGCGGGCAATCCGAACGCCACCAAGAAAGAGATCGTGAATGCATACAAGGCATTGGCGCATGCCAAAATCGATGGAGCGATTATTGGGGACATTGCAAACATGGGAAGCATAAGCTTGCCCAAAACCGCTCATAGCAAAAAGGCGAAAGAGAATATCGCGTTGCAGAAATTTCTCGTCGGATTGGGACCGATCGGGATGATGGAACATTTGAGAAAGGAACGAGCCAATGCATGAAGAGATCAAAACCGCATTGCGACGGGTGCCTGCGATCCATGAACGGATAAAAGCGATCGAAGAAAAGATCAAAAAACACGTTAAGTTGCCGAAAGATCCAAGAGAGCGTGCAAGGACCATTGTCAACTATGCAGGGTATACGGATGACAAAAATATCTTTTTCGATATGCAGCATGTCGCGAATAGCATCCTGGCGGCAAAGCCGGACTTTGCTCCTATTGGCGCATCTTCCGAAGCGATCGAAGCGGCAATGACGGCGATTGGGACACGCGTTGAGAGAATGGTGCGTCAGCTTGAGCTTGCCAAGCTGTTGGAACTTAAAAACAAATTCAAATACATTGAGAGCTTTTACGACGATGCACTTATCAAAAAAATTAAAGAGGAGATACGATGACTTATCGACAGGCCGCGAATCTTGCCGGAACAAGCGTTACTGAGCTGAAAAAAGTTTTCAAACCGGTGCTCGAAGCGTATGAAGAAATAGGGTTGCCCGCCGAGATAAGCAAGGAAATGCTGGATCTTTGGCAACATGGCTCTCTACTACGTAACTGGCTATACACTCTTGATAAACTCAATGCCAGGAAAATGCTCCTTGATCATGTGCCTGGTGCCAATGGCCGAGTTGCAGACGAGGTAATAAAGGGTGGCCTCGTCGTCGATCCTTGGACGTTGTATCTGTCCGCCGCATTATACACGATCGGCGAACCGTTGCCTGCAGAATTCGATGAACGGATCGGCAAACCTATCCAAGCGCATTTGGAAAAGCGGCGTATCTACCAGGAAAAGATCAAAGAAGAACGCGCCAAAGCCAACAGTATTCTTGCAGGCTTGCGTAGAACGCTCGAAAAGGCCGCGGCATCATTCGACAAAATAGATCCGAATGTTATCCATGGCCTCCCTTGTGAAATAGCGAAGAACAAAATAAATCAGCTGATCGAGTTGGCCAAAAATGCCGAGAAAGCCTAAAAAGCCGTGCGCATGGCCAGGTTGCCCAAACCTGACTGATGGCATATATTGCGAAGAGCACCGCAAAGCGAAGAACAGAGAGTACAAAGAGCACAGAAAAGACAAAGCGGAGCAAACTTTCTATGGCTCTGCGCAATGGAAAAAGATCAGGGCTATGATACTAAGGCGTGACGGCGGTTTGTGCCAGGCATGCAAACGCCAAGGAGTCATAACGCCCGCAACTATTGTCGACCACATCATCGAGATCAAAGACGGTGGTTGCGCGACATGCTCCGACAACCTTGAGTCGCTTTGTGCTTCGTGCCATGCGAAGAAGACAGCGGAGCAAAGAAAAGAGAGGGAGGGGTGGGGTTGAAAAGATTTTCGAAACTCCATTCCATCGCTCGCCCAGCCTCGATTTTTTGCGCACCATTTTTGAATCGTTTGATTTTCGCATAAAGGATGAGCCGTGAGCGGACGTGGGGGACCCAGGCAGGGAGCTGGACGACCTCGAAAAAACGATAGCAAGCTCAAGAAAATCTTCAATAGAAGCGTCGGCCTTGCAAAGCTGGACAAAATCGGAGCGGCAGAAGAGAAGCGTATCGTCGCTTTGCTGGCTGAAGAAGGTTTGTTGCACCGACTCGATGCGGCCCTGATACGCTGCTATGCCTTGGCTTTCCAGGAATGGAATGCAGCCGAAAAGGCGTTGCAGGAGCAAGGCATCATCATCGAAAATTCAAGCGGCAATCCCGTCACCAGCCCCTGGTTAAGAGTACGAGACGGCGCACACAAACGGATGATCGATGCCGTGCGGGAACTTGGACTCTCCCCAAAGGCCCGCTCGAAGCTGATTCCTGCTGAAAAAATCGTCGAGGAAGATGAGATGGATAGCTTGATACAACAGGATGTGTAATGGATAAAATCACCCGACGCGCGAAAGAGATCGACAATCATGTGAAACAGGTGGCCAAATTGACGGGACGAAGTCATGCCGAAGCTATCGCCATACTCCAAGTGGCCTTGTCTATGTCGCAAACCCGGGAACTCAAAGCGATCGCCGCACGCCTTGACGAGTTGATTGATTTGCATGATCGTTTTAGGCAAACGTGATCCATTTCGACATCGTGCTGGGCTGTACGAATTCGCACGGCAGCCTGGTGGCGTAAACGTCTCCTTTTTGATGGCCGGGTGCAAAATCGCACCCGGTATTCGACCGCTTAAATGTTTCTGCCCTTCTGAATTTTCAAACACTCCAATTGGCAACTGATCCGATACCCTCAAATACTGACGAAGCTTGATATTCGATGGAAGAAGGAAGTGACGGATCTCCAATTTCTGTAATATCGAGTTAAAGTAAAGAAACGTGTATCTAAAACCCTATGATATCTTCGGTATTATGGGGTTTAAAAAGGACTTTTTTACAGATGGTTCGTAAAAAAGTGCCCATATTGCGGGTCGAGGCATACAAAAAAACATGGTCATTTTCGTGGAATACAACGATACCTCTGCCTTGAATGTCGTCGAACTTTTTCCTCCTCAAGACGTCGAAGGAAATTGCTTCACACGCTTTTCAAAAACTATGTTTACCATCGTAAACACTAAGAGAACTCGCCGAGGAATATGGACACTCTCGTGTATGGGTCCAGGCGAAGATTCATGAGTATGAACCTTCCATAAGAGAACGACATCCCCGGTCTGTCGTTTTGGTGATTGATGCCACCTTTTTCGGAAAACGTCGGGATAAATTCGGAATAAGGCATAATAATAAAAATCCGGGTGCTTATTGCCCAGAAAAAAGAGAGGTATTATGTGTGGACGCGTCGATATTCATGACCTTGAACCGGTGAAAGAGGATGTCAAGAAATACTACGAAGGCAACGTCGAAGACTATATCGTTTACAACACGCTTGGATACAACATACCGCCTTCTACCGATTTACCGGTATGGCATGAACACGGTGGCAAGGGCATTCTCGAATCGATGCATTGGGGCCTTATTCCGCATTGGGCAAAAGAGAGAAGCACAAAATATTCTATGATCAATGCCAGGGCAGAAGACGTGGCGAAGCGGCCCGCTTACTCTTCGTCTTTCAAGCGACGGCGGTGCCTAATCCCCGTCAATGGCTTCTATGAGTGGCAAAAAGTACCCGGCATGAAAATAAAGCAGCCATGGTATTTCACATCGAAGGAAAAGCCATACTTGTTGCTTGCAGGCCTTTGGGACGAATGGCGTGACGACCAAACGAAACTGCGAAGCTGCACTATCCTCACCACTGAACCAAATGAAATCATGAAACCAATTCATGACCGTATGCCCGTGATATTAAAGTTTGAAGATGCCGGGTTGTGGCTTGACGAAACGTTGCAAGATACATCTTTATTGCGCCATCTTCTTAAACCTGCAGACGAGGATCTTTTATCTGCATGGCCTGTATCCCCGATTTGCAACTCTCCAAGCGTCAATGAAGAACGGTGTATTCTCCCTTTGAAACAATAGAAATAAGTAGTAATATCCTTGCAAATTGCAATAATAACCCTTTTTATGATATGATTAGGCATCTCAATGAAAGGAGGAAGATGACGGTAGCAGAAGCAGCGAAGATCTTGAAGCTCACACCTCAAAGCGTACGAGAGCGAATGCAGTCGAACAGTTACGCCACGAGAGTGCTGATGAAGTTCATCATGAGCTATTCCGTAGAAGATGTCAAAATCAGATTGAAGTTGCTCGAAGAGCTGGAAGAGTCGTAGCGAACAAAGACCGGCGGGCACGGTCGGCAAACTGCAACCCGCCGCATCAATCCATGAAAGGAAAGACAAATGAATGATAACAAAAAAACGGTAACAGAAACCCAAGTTATTGAATGTATGAACCAGTTGCTTGCCAATAAAGGGCAAGAGATTATGGGGTTTGAAGTCATCTCTTTAGGTAAGAGAAACATATTCATTTTAAGCAAGAAAAATTACAGCGATATTGCTTGCGCCGATCTTGAAAAGATAGCCGAGGCATTTGGCGTATTGGACGAAGATGGAGCGATTATATGCAGCAATGGAACCCAGGCAACGCCAAAAGCCGATGAGGCCATAACGATCTCGTTGAGAAAGGAAGCAGCCGGTTGGCTGACAAAACTCCACAAGAGATACTTTTTCGGCCTCTTCGAGCCAATATGCATAAATGACAAAGAAGAATTTCAATTCAGGGATGCAATAGCATCAGTTGCCAAAGCCATTAAAGGAGGTGCGGCATGAACGACGATAAAAGACAAACGACCGTTTACAACATTTTAGGAGCGATAGCCACCCATGCGGTGAGGCTGGAGACGCTGGCGGACGCGATGAGCAACATCGTATTGCTTAAAGACTATTATATGAATCTGCACGACGAAGATAAAAAGACCCATGAAGAGGAGATCGAAAACCTCTTCGACAAGTTGGGCGTGATCGTCGAAGATATGAACGATCTATCGACGGAGATTAGAGAGAAAGCCTATGCTACCAGAAAGAGCATGAAGGGGCTATCGTTGGCTATCAGAGAGGAAACCGAAGTCACCAGAAAGAGCATGAAGGATGTGTGGCTATGAGCATGATGGAGCGCATGAAGGATTACCCGCATGAAGTGACGATCGACACCGACAGGCTTTACGATCGGCTGGAGGAGCTGCAAGGGGTGGCCGACCTTTTAACGGCCTTGATGGTCGCTTGTAAAGATGGCGCGATGGACAATCCATGGACGGCTTTGGAAACGCTTGCAGGCACAACCTACGACACGACTAGGGGGCTATACGGCCTTATCGAAGAGGCGGCGAAACAGAAGGGGGCGAACGATGAGCGATAAAACGAAATACAGCATCCTTGACATCGAAGATTCGGTCAACAACCTAAAGGGCCTGGCCGCCATGGTGGACCATTTCGGGCTGAGGCTCAACGAGCTTATAGGCGAAGAGGATGAAGCGGACGTATTCGCGGTGATGCTTATACGCGATCAGATCGAAGCCGAGGCGGTCAGGCTGAAGCGCATCATGGACGGGCTGGCGCAAGAGCGAAAAGTGGCGAAATGAAGGGGAGGCGAACGATGGAGAATAAGCGAACGCTTGAGGAGGGCATCTAGGAAGTGGCTAACGCTTTGATGGGGTTGGCGGCGATCGTCGAAGGATGGGGCAATTACATCTCGGGGGACGCGGGCCCCGCCTTGGACGGTAGCGACGCATTGGTCGCTACGGTCATTAGCCAACAGATCAAAGCCGAAGCCGATAAGCTTAGGCGAATTATGGACGAACAGCTCAAAGAGTAGAGGGCGGCGAACATTACAAAAAATAGAATCACTTGATCCTGTCTTTTTCGTGGGCCGGATTTTTCTTTAAAAATGTTCACCCGGCAGATAATTAAACAAATTTATTTGTTTCCAAATTATTTTGAAGTGGGACTTTGAGTGGGACCCTGCAGAACCTTAAGCGAAAAACTGTTTTTGGAAAATTGCTTTCAGCTTCGGTGCTATCGGACTTTGAAGATGGCGCGCCCGGCACGATTCGAACGTGCGACCGCTGGTACCGCAAACCAGTGCTCTATCCAGCTGAGCTACGAGCGCATCTCTTTGTGGACGGGAATTATACATAAAAACAGAACGGATTTCAAGAGTCAGTCGGAAATTTTGCGATTTTTTCTCAACAGATGCATGGGGCCGAAGAGGCGGTGGGCCGTTTCGTTGAGAATAAACGTATGGTTGTAAGGATGTTCGAGCCGATAGCGACCAAAGCGGGAAGTTTCCGGTATTTTAAGGATCGTTTTGGCGATGCTTCCGAAAAGAATCAACTCCACGTCTTCGTTGAGACGTGAAAGCAGTGAACGGATGAAGGGCTGCCACGCTTTGGCGTGTCGGCCCGAGGCACGCTTCTGCTCGAACACCAGTGCCGCATTCAGAAGGAGTACACCGTTGGCTTCAAAATTTTCGCGCAGATCGTCGATTGTGGCGATCAGTGCCGATTTGTCGATCTGGCCGATCGCCTCCTGTGAGAGATTTTCTCCTGAAAGCAAACCCTCCGCAACCAGTGCCATCTTGATGAAATTGCGCAGGCTCGTGGCCCGGTTGACCGCTTTGGAGAGCCCTGTTTCCGAAAAGATCGCGTCGACAGCCCCGTCGATGAAGGCATGTCCCGTCGCCGATTCTCTTCGGGGGTAAGGGTCCTGCCCGAAAAGAATGTAACGGACTTCCGACTTTGGAAGTGTCCGGAAGGCATTGAAGATACGCCCTCTCTCGGGAATTGTCTCTGCGCTCTCCACGAAACGGCGATAGTCGGCATCGAGGGCGGCATAGGCGGCCTCCACATCCGGCCGCCATGTGGGATGCACATCAAGCATGGATTTTTGAAAACTTCAGGACAAGCTCCACCTCCCCTTTTCCGAGGCGAAGTTGTTTGGCGATGGTTTCGCTGTCGAGTCCCTGGGCGTGAAGCTGAAGAATCTTCTGCTCATCGGGAGCCGAGTGCTCGGCCGCAAAGGTGACCCTCCGCACTTTTCCGTCCAGCTTTTCGACACGCTCCTGCAATTCGGTATGGATTGCGTCAATCTGCTCCTGAAGATGCTGAATCTGCAAAACGAAAGGCTGCAGCTTTTTGTTGAGAAGTTGTTCCGGAAGTTCGCCATGCTCCTTTCGCTCTTCCAGCTCGAAGCGCATCATCTCCTCTTTGAGGCTCTTCCTGAGACTCTCCATCGCTTTGGAGAGTCTGAAAATCTCACGGTTGAGTCCGTCAAAACCGGCCTCCATCATCGCCAGTTTCCGTGACACCTCCCTGTCTTTGACGGCCATGTAAAGCACGATGATCAGCATGATCACCGCCAGCCCTGCCATCATCCAAAAAGTTTCATTCACGTTTTTTACCTTTCATTTCCCGAATCATTACGCGTTCTCTCGCGACGACATACTGGCTCCACTCCTTTTCGTCCCGTTCGTGAAGACGGATAATTTTGGCAAGCTGCGTGTCGAGGGCTTCGAACCATACCCCCATGTCGCGTTTGGGGAAAAGAGGCATGGTGATGCGACCGTAATAGCGTTTTCCCGGCTTTAGCACCGGTTCTTTGATACGGAAATGCTCAAAGCCGATCGATTCGATCGGAGTGTGGTGTGCCAGCTCGATCCGTTCGGGTTCCTCGTTTTTGACGATCTGGGTCAGAAGATCGACTTTGCGGTGAAGCTCTATCATCAAATGCAGAAGCACCGGATCGGTCTCTTTCGTCTCCCCGCGCGCCTTGGCGATTTTAAGCCACTGTCCGATCGGGTCTTCGTCCGTTTCGCTCAGTTTCTGAAACTCCCGTTCGAACATCCCGCTCTTCTCTTCTGCCGCTTCGAAGGCGATCTCCAGAGGGGCGGGTACGAGCCTCACCTGTTCGTTCACGAGATCCCCCTGTCGATCGCAACCAGAAAGAGATAGACGAAACCAAGATAGCCGTTGACGGTGAAAAAGGCATGGTCAATCTTTGAAAAATCGCGGCTGACGATGCGGTGTTCGTAGGCAAGCATCGCGGCGGCGGCAACCACCGCCAGCCACGCGAAAACTCCGAGCCCCGCGGTGGCGGTGAAGAAAGACCAGAAAAGAACCGCAAGCGCATGCAAAAGCCTCGCGAGAAACATCGTACATTCGCTTCCGTATCGTGAAGGGATGGAAAAGAGCCCCTGCTCCCGGTCGAAGTCCATATCCTGCAGAGAGTAGAGCAGATCAAAACCCGCCACCCAGAACATGACGGCGACCGCGAGCATGACCGACCACATCGGAATGGCACCTTCGACCGCCACGGCTCCGGCGATCGGAGCCAATCCCAGCGAAAGGCCGAGAACCAGGTGGGCCATTTCGGAAAAGCGTTTGAACCAGGAATAGCCGCCGAGAACGGCGAGGATGGGAAAGGAGAGCCAGAAGGCCAGATCGTTGATCGCATAGGCGGTGGCAACGAATATCAGGGCGTTGATTAGAATCAGGATGCGCAGATGGGTGGCGGAGAAACGGCCGTCGACACTCGGACGTGTTCTGGTTCTAGGATTGAGTGCATCGATATCCCTGTCGAGGTACCGGTTGACAAGCATCGCGAAGTTCCGTGCACTGACAGCAGCGAGAACGCCCAGGAGGAGCAGGTACCAGCCAAACCATCCGCCGGCGGCCACGATCATCGCGATGAAAATGAAGGGCAGAGAGAAAACGGAGTGTTGAAACATGATCAGTTCGTTGAAATCTCTGAACCATTTCGCTATCGACACGATCGCCCTTTTTTTAGTTCTGATTTTATCATATAATCGGCTATATGAAAACTGTAGCTATTCTGGGTTCCACCGCGTCCGGAAAAACCGATCTCGCCATCACTCTCGCTTCCCGATTCGATGCCGCCATCCTCTCCCTCGATTCCCTCGCCATCTACAGAGAGATCGATATCGCATCGGCAAAACCCACACCCCGGGAGAGGGGAGGCATTCCCCATTTCGGGATCGACGTGATTGCACCGGACGAGCATTTCAGTGTCAAAACTTTCATAGAGATCTACCGCGATGCCGCCCGGTTCTGCAGTAGGAGCGGGAAAAACCTCATCATCGTCGGG
The DNA here is from genome assembly GCF_016593255.1 of Hydrogenimonas urashimensis. Taxonomy (NCBI): domain Bacteria; kingdom Pseudomonadati; phylum Campylobacterota; class Epsilonproteobacteria; order Campylobacterales; family Hydrogenimonadaceae; genus Hydrogenimonas; species Hydrogenimonas urashimensis. Next base: position 1,253,762 of record NZ_AP023212.1, read on the forward strand.
GGCACCGGATTCTATCTCAAAATGCTTATGGAGGGTATCTCGGAGATTCCTAAGATTTCGGAAGCCACGGCGGCAAGAGTACGCACTTTTATGAAGAGTCCGGAGAGAGCCTACGAACAACTGCTTCAAATCGATCCGGAGTATGCCCGAAACATCAAAAAAAGCGACCGTTACCGAATCGAAAGGGGGTGGCTTCTGTACTGCGAAACGGGTATCTCACCCTCCCGCTATTTCGCCGAGCACCCGCCGACCCCGATTCTTGGAGAGATCTCTCTTTTCGAGATCGAGCGGGATAGAGCCGAATTGCAGGAGCGTATTGAAAAACGGACGGAGACGATGCTCGAAAGGGGACTGGTGGACGAAGTCGCGAAATTGGAGAAAAAGTACGGAAGAACCCCCAATCCCATGAAGGCGATCGGCATCCTCGAAGTGCTGGACTATTTCGACGGAAAGCTCTCTTTCGCGCAGATGCTAGAGCGCATCGTCATCCATACCCGACAGTTGGCGAAACGGCAGAGAACTTTCAACTCCACCCAGTTTCCGTCCCATCCGAAAGGGAGTCCCGAAAGACTGCTGCCTGAAATCTCAAAGATTCTCCAGGGTTAACGCCTCTTCGCATAGCTTTTTCCAGGCGCCGCCTCTTCGCATCTTCGCACACTCCTTGAAGTTTTCAACTGCCCGTTTTTCATCTCCGACGAGACGATTAAGAAGCGCCGTTTCGTAGCGCCATCGCGCGGCACGCTCCTCGATCAGTTTCAAACGTCCCATCGATTCGGCCACGCTCAGCGCCTCTTTGTAGAGTTTCTGCTCTTTGAGAAGCCTGATCAGTTCAAATTCGGCCCAGGGAGAATAGGGATGGCTTTTTTTGATGTTCTGCAGATCGATCAGGCGTTTTAGCAGCCATACCTGCTGCAGCCGGTCCTGCTCTTTTTTCGCTGCCTCGTACCCTATGCGGTAGACTTCCGCCAGACGCATGTCGCTGCCGTAGCGTTTTGCCATCTCCCTGATCTTCTTCATCTCTTCCGCATATCTGCCCAGTGCGTGCAGCGCCTTGACTTCGTACCATTCGAGCGACGGACAGAGCTTCAGCGGATCTTTCGCCAATGTCCTCAGCTCCTCCGCGGCATCCAGCGCTCTTTTGTACTCCTCTTTCAAAATCAGCACATTGGCCACGCGGCACAGCCACGTGACGCGCTCGTTGACCGGTTTGTCCTGCAGATGTTTCCTCGCGATTTCCAGCGCTTTGGCATACTGGGCATAGATGATATAGCAGTCGTAGAGGAAGGCGTCGTACCGAGGCGTTGGCTTGACTCCGAAAGTCTCAATCATCGAGAGGGCGGTTTGGCACTCCTTCTCAGAGACGGCTTCCTCGAACGCTTTCCACGCCGCCTCTTCGAGCGCCTTCTTCGCTATCTCCTTCGCTTTCGCATCGGCAATGGCCTCCACCTCTTTCTCCAGTGAAAGCGCCTGAGAGTAGCGTTTTTGTGCCACAAGCAGCTTTATTTTGGCCGCCAGCGCCTTGTCCGCTATGGGCGTTCCTTTGTATTCTCTCATCAGGGTTTCGTATTTCGCCATCGCTTCGCTGGCGTTGACCTCGTTGCTGACAACGAAGAGTTCATCAAGATTCTTTTTCGCCTTGTCACTGAAGGCGCCGTAGGCGAATTGGTCGAGATAGTTTCTGTACCAAGCGATCGCCTCCTTCGCATCGCCCTTCTCGTCGTACCATTCGGCGATCTCGAAAAGTATCTCCTCGTACATCTCGTCAAGTTTTTTTATCTTTTCCAGCAGCGCTTTATCAAGTTCGATGGCAAGATCGTATGCCCCCCTTGCGGCTAGCTGCCTGGCGATGGTATGGGTGTCTTCTTTGTCCCTTAGCAAGAATGCACGGTTCTTCTCCAAAATTTTCCGGAAATATTCGATCGCCTCCTTTGTCTTTCCTCTCTCCAGATATCGCACACCGAGTTTATAGGCCGCCAGCGAGGCGACATCAAGATCCTTCGCGCTGTAGTAGGCGTCGAGATAGAGTTTCGTCGCCTCTTTCACCTTGCCGTTGATGTAGAGCTGGTCGCCGAGATAGATAAGTCCCAGTGTTCCGAATTTCGTATCTTTGTGTTCTTGAATGAGCCGGTTGAAGAAGTAGTTGGCATCACTGAGAAAGCCCGTGGCGCTGTAGACCCGAGCCATGAGGAGCAGAACTTCCGGAAGATACTCGTCGGAGGCGTAACGCTTGATGAATATTTTTCCGAGTTTGATGATTTCGTCGGCATTCTCCTTCATGCCGCTGCGCACCAGCGCTTTGATTTTATATCGCAGAAAATCGCTTGCAAATATGGAGTGGGGATAGAGTTCGAGCGCTTCGCTGGCAAGGTCGTACGCCTTTTTGTATTTTTTCGCATTGAACGCCTCTTTCAGAGCCATGAACTTTTCGATATCCCGATTCTCCTTCATGAAAACGGGTTCCCCGTTGATATCGACGGCACCGACCACAGGAATAGCGTAGCTCCTCAGATCGAGCGGAAAAGCGAGCCCTTCGTCAAATCTCTTCTCTTTGCCCAGATAGGGGGGCGCATCCTCATAGCCGATGACGACCCAGTGTTTCGCTTTTGAGAGCTCTTTGGCCGGCAAAACGGGCCGTTCGTGTATAGGAGGTGGCAGTGGACGGATGAAACTTCGACGTTTTGGAACGATACGCACAAAAAAGCGTTTTTGGATCGCCTGAAAATCTATCTTGAAAAATTCGCTGCGGATCGGTTTGAGATCCGTCTCCGGCATTTTTTTGAAATCACACTGGAAAAGAGAGGGATCCCCCCGCTCGCCGTAGAAGGTTTTGCAGACAAAAGGGTCACTGTCTCTTATGTGCAAAATAGCGAAGGGAGCATTGCTCTCCATCCCCCGTTTCAGGTCGATGGTGAGCGCATGGAGCGTGGCATTGAAAAGAAAGAGGGAGAGGATGAGCCGGGTGACGATCTGTGACTCCTGCTCCGTTCAGGCACGGCTTAAAAGCCGCTCGCCTGAACATAGGCGGTGATGATCTCGAGGATCGGATCGACCGCGACGAAAGCGAAGACTGTCATGAAAGCGGAAAAACCGATGATCGTCTGCAGCGGTTTCGATGTATTCTGCGCATACACCGTCCCCTCGTTCTGCGTGGGATCTTTCAGGAACATGTAGACGATCAGCTTCAGATAGTAGTAGACCGAAATGGCACTGTTGAGCGCCATGATAAGGGCCAGTACGATGAAGTTGCTGTTGACCGCGGCACTCATGACGTAGAGTTTGCCCCAGAAGAGTGAAAACGGCGGGACACCGGCCAGCGAAAGCATAAAAAGTGCCATAATCACTGCACCGACCGGTTTGATCTGAATCATTCCTGAAAATTTTTCATAGGGATGGTCGAAGCGGTTGTCCCACAGTTTTGCCTTGTGGCGGGAAACCCACAGCATAGCGAAAGCACCGAGGTTCGTGAAGAGGAACATGATCCAGTAGAAGAAAAGCGCGCTGTTCGCCTGTGTCGTTCCGATCATGATGGCGGCCATGACGAAGCCGGCATGGGAGATGGAGCTGAAGGCGAGCATCCGCTTCACATCGTGTTGCACGAGCGCCATGATATTGGCCAGAGTCATCGTGATGACGACCGCTGCGTAGAGAATATCTCGCACCCAGACTACGTCGCTTTGGATCAGGAATCCGAAAACCCTCATGGCGACGACAAAACCCGCGATTTTCGGAACGATGGACATATATCCCGCCAGCGTCGCGCTCGCTCCTTCATAGACGTCCGGCGTCCAGGTATGGAAAGGAACCATCGAAAGTTTAAAGCCAAGAGCGGCAATCATGAATGCGATACCGACCAGCAAAATCGTCATATTGGCAAAATTTCCGGCTTCCAGAACCTCTGCGATTTTGAAGAGTTCCACACTTCCCGTCAATGCATAGAAGATCATCGCACCCATCACGTAGAATCCGGCTGCCAGCGCACCCATGACAAAATACTTGATCGCCGCTTCGAAGGAGTTGATCCTGTTGTGCAGCGCGATCAGCGTATAGAGTGCAAGGCTCGCGGTCTCGAGTCCCACGAAAATCAGAATGAGGTTGTCGCTGGCGACCATGAACTGGAATCCCGCCACCATGAAGAGGAAAAGGGCGAAAAACTCCGGATAGCTGAATTCATGGAAGCGTTTGGATGTCAGTGCAAGCGGGATGAAGAGCATCGAAGCGACCAGAATGACAATCTGCGACAAAATGGCTATACCGTCGATCAGTATAACGTCGAAGAATCCCCGCTCCCCGACACTCTGACCAAAAACGGCACCGAGATCGACGAACAGGATAAGAATGCTGAACATGACGTAGAGTGTTTTGTCCAGGTCCTTCCTGATTAGATCGATAACAAGAATTCCCAACCCTCCGGCAATCGCTACAAGCATCGGGGTCAGGGTACCGAGGTTCAGCGATTCCATGCTGACTGAAATTGGCTCTAACATTATTCCGCCTCCCTTTTGATTACCGTCGGTTTGATGATATCTTTGGCCTCTTTGGTAATCGCTTTTTTATGCATGAAAGAGACGAGCGACTCGACGCTCGTATTGATAGGTTCAAGAACCGGTTTCGGATAGACACCAAGCCAGACCGTCACGAGTACGAGCGTCCAGAGTGCCATACTCTCTTTTCCGTTGAGATCTTTGAGGTTTTTGTTCTCCTCTTTTGTCACTTCCCCGAAGAAGGATTTCTTGTAGAGACTGAGCATATAGACCGCACCCAGAATGATGCTTGTTCCAGCCAGTATCGTCATCGTATGGGAGACCTGATAGAATCCCGCGAGACTCAGGAATTCACCTACGAAACTCATTGTCAATGGCAGGCCCACCGATGCCATCACCATGATCCCCATGATTGTGCCGTATCGCGGCATGACATGCGCCAGTCCGCCGAATTCACTCATCAGTTTCGTGTGGCGTCTGTCATATATCACGCCGACAAGCATAAAGAGTGCACCCGAAACGATACCGTGGCTGAGCATGAAAAATACGGATCCGGCAATCCCTTCCGGGTTCATCGCGAATGTGCCGAGTACGATAACACCCATGTGGGAGATGGAACTGTAGGCGATCACCTGTTTCATGTCCTCCTGGGCGTAGGCGACCATTGCCGTATAGATGATCATGATGAGCGAAAGCACCGCCACCGGGAAGATCATATAGACCGATGCGTCAGGAAACATCGGAAGCGGCAGGCGGACGAGGCCGTAGGTACCCATTTTCAGCAGTACCGCAGCCAGAATCACCGAACCGATCGTGGGTGCCTGGCCGTGGGCGTAGGGAAGCCATGTGTGGAACGGGAACATCGGCACTTTGATCGCCAGTCCTATGAAGAAGGCGATAAAGAGCCAGAACTGGTAGTTCTCGGGTAAAATCAGGCGGTGCCATTCGGTGATGGAGAAACTCCAGACACCGGTGGCCTCATGATAGAGATAAGCCATGACGAGCATACCCACCAGCATGATAAGCGATCCCGCAAATGTATAGAGGAAGAATTTGATGGCCGCATAGACCCTCAGATTGCCTCCCCAGGCGCCGATGATGTAGAGCATCGGAACCAAAGAGAGTTCCCAGAAGACATAGAAGACGATCGCATCAAGAGCGACAAAGACGCCGACCATCGTCATTTCGAGAAAGAGAAGCGAGATGATCATGTTTTTCAGGTCTTTTTCAACACTCAGCGCGATCAGCCCCACCAACGTGATGAATGTCGAGAGGACGACGATGAAAAGCGATATGCCGTCAACACCCAGATAGTAGTTGATGCCGAAGCTTGGGATAAGGGGCAATACCTCCACGAACTGGAATCCCGGATAGCTTCCGTCGAAACTTAACCATAGCCAGAGCGAGAGCAGGAATTCGATCGCAGCCACCGAGAGACCATATGCCCGGATCGACTCTTTCGAGACGATAAACCCAAGCAATCCGGCAACGGCCGGAAAAAGAACCAAGACTGATAAAATGTGATCCATACCTACTCCTTAACGCACGGGACTGTAAAAGATGGCTGCAAGCAACAGAATGAGCAGACCCACTCCCATCCAACGCAGCATGTTGGAAAGGTTGCCGCTCTGAACGACACGGGACACCATACCGGATTTGTAAATGGTCGTCGCAATGAAGTCGACGGTCGCATCCACCACTTTCAGATCGAGATCCTTCCAGAAAATTCTGGAGAGCTCCCCATAGGGTTTGCAGATATACTCGTCATAAATCTTCGGAATATAGTACTGGTTGAAAAGAAGCTGATAGATGAACGACTCTTCCCATTTCTTGCTGAATCCGCCTTTGCTGTATTTGTACACAGCGAAGCCGATACCGCCGAGCGCGATCGCCTGGGTCACAACGATCAGCGTCCAGAAGGTAAAGGTGGAAACATGGAACTCTTCGATCGGAAGGATGTGTTCGACTACGTGAACGAAACTGTGTTCGAAGAATCCCGCGATGATGGCAAGAACAGCCAGAGGTGCCATGGCCCAAAGCATGTACTTATAAGCTTCGTGCGGATGGTAACCGAAAATTTTGTATCGCTCTTCACCGAAGAAGACCAGCATGACGAGCCGGAAACTGTAGAATGCCGTCAGACCCGCCGTGATCCACAGAACCGTCCACATGATGTAGTGGTCGCCGGCGAATGCCGCTTCCAGGATTTTGTCTTTCGAGAAGAAACCGGCGAGAGGATAGATACCGGCCAGGGCCACCGATGCAATCGTCATCAATATCATCGTCCACTGCATCTTTTTGGCCAGGCCGCCCATTTTGAAGATGTCGAGCTCATCGTCCATGGCATGCATGACGTTACCTGCGCCCAGGAAGAGAAGGGCTTTGAAGAAGGCGTGCGTCATCAGGTGGAAGAGTGCCACCCAGTAGGCGCCGATACCTGCCGCTACGAACATGTATCCAAGCTGTGAAAGCGTCGAGTAGGCGATAATACGCTTGAGGTCGCGATTGACCAGGGCCATAGAAGCAGCGAACATGGCGACAAAAGCGCCCAGACTCGCGACAAAAAGGCTAACTTCCGGCACGACACTGTAGAGCGGATTGGCGCGGATGACCAGGTAGACGCCCGCTGTAACCATCGTCGCGGCGTGGATCAGTGCGGAAACGGGTGTCGGGCCCTCCATAGCGTCTGCCAGCCAAGTATGGAGCGGAAACTGCGCCGATTTGCCCATCGCACCGATGAAAAGAAACGCTGTTATCATCATCAGGATGCCCGCATCCATCTTGTCGACCTGAGCAAAAACCTCTTCGTATTGCAGGCTTCCGAAATTCCAATAAACCAGGAAGATGCCGATCAGCATCCCCAAGTCAGCGATACGGTTCATGATGAAAGCTTCATTGGCAGCCCAGGAGGCGCTCTCTTTATGGTACCAGAAGCCGATCAGTGCCCAAGAGCAGAGGCCGACGCCCTCCCAGCCGATGAAAAGGCCAGCGAAGTTGTCGCTCATAACCAGAACCATCATCGAGAAGACGAAGGCCGAGAGCCAAGCGAAGAAGCGGTTAAAGGACTTGTCGTGATCCATGTATCCGATTGAGTAGACATGGACGACAGCCGAAACCGTCGTTACGACAAACATCATTATCGCCGTCACCTGGTCGACGTTGAATCCGAACGGAATGACCAGACCGCCGGCATGGATCCAGTCCATCATTTTGACATGGACCTCTTCACCATGTGCGACATGCAGAAGCAGAACAACAGAACTAATCCACGAAACGATCAGCAGTGTTGACGTTGCGATACCCGTAACAAGATTCTTCGGCCTGTCGGCGAAAAGTGCCGCGAAAAGCGATCCGACAAGCGGAGCGAAAAGTGCCGTATAAAGATATGTTTCCATGTGCTTCCTTTACCCGTGCATCGACTGCATAGAATCAATATCAAGCGTTCCGCGCCGCTTGTACCAGACGATCATCAGGCCGAGCCCGACCGCCACCTCGCTTGCTGCCACGGCGACAATGAAAAATGCGAACATCTGTCCGGTCAGATCACCGTAAAACTTCGAAATCGCCGCAAAGCCGACATTGACGGCATTGAGCAGAATTTCAGTCGAAAAGAGCAGCATCAGAAGATTTTTCCTGCGATAGACACCGACAAGGCCGATACTGAAAAGTAACGCCGAAAGAATCAGATAGTGACTGAGTGTAATCATTGTGCACCCTTTTCTTGAAATTCTTCATCCACTTTGAGCGTCAGACTCTCGTCCATCTTCTTCCCTGCAAGGATGATGCCCGCGACCATGGCGACAAGTAGCATCACCGCCGCCACCTCGAAGGGAACAAGATATTTCGTAAAGAGGACGATACCGACAGCCTGCGGATTCTGTACACCCTCGGTCATCGGATAGAGCGCTTCGATATGATCCGAAACGATCGGTGCGACGAATGCAATGACGAGCAGAAGCGCCGTCATGCCGCTGAGCAGAAAGACGAGCTTAGGTGCCCGTATATTCTCCTTCACTTCGCGCGTCGTATCGAAGAACATCATACCAAAGGCGTAAAGAGCCATGACGGCACCCGTGTAGACGATAATCTGCACGACACCGAGGAAGTCGGCATCCAGCAGGAAGAAAAATCCGGAGATCATGATCATTCCTGCCGCCAGCGCACTCATGGAGTAAAGTGCATTTTTGCTCATCACGACTATCGTGAACATCGCGATGGTGACCGCGCTGAAAAGATAAAATGCTATTGCTTCAAACATCATCCGATCCTTAATACGCCGTCGGCGTTTTCTTGATACGCTCATCCGCGTTCGGGCTGACCGCACCGAATCCGTCGAACTCCTGCTGCTTGCCCTCCTTGAGGAAATCAAGCGGCGTCAGGATGTCGTCTCGCAGTACGAAATGGGCACGCTGTTCGCTCGCGTTCTCGTACCGCTGTCCGTGGACAATCGCAAGTTCCGGACACACTTCCGCACAGTAACCGCAGAAGATGCAGCGCCCCAGGTTGATCGTATATTCCGTCACCTCTTTGCGCTGGTTTTCGTCGTATCGAGTATCCATGCGGATACAGTTGGCAATACAGATTTTTTCGCAGAGCCCGCAGCCGATACAGCGCTCGTTCCCGCTTTCAAGCAGCCGGTACAATTTGTGAACCGCACGGTAACGCGGAGATATCGGAAGCTTCTCCATCGGATATTTGACCGTATGGATATTGAATCGCACCATTTCACGAAAAACGACCCACAATCCGACAAAAAGCTCTCCCTTGAACGTCCGTTTCATCACCTGCTTGAACTTGTCAAGAGGTTCGGTCGGCCGTTCATCAACCGGTATGAAGGTATAGTTTTGTTTGACGTTTCTATCTTTGAACTGTTCGAGACTCATTCTCTCCCCCTTACATCATCAATACGATGCCGGTCACGACAACGTTTATTACTGCAATCGGCATCAAAACTTTCCAGCAGAGCCACATCAACTGATCGGGACGAACATGCGGCCAAGCGGCACGGGTCCAGAGGAAAAAGAAGAAGATGAAGGAGACTTTCAGGATAATCGCCAATGCTCCCGGTATGAAGCCCCAGTCATTGAAGCCGCCCAGAAAGATAAGGCTCGCCAGGAATCCGAGGGTAATCATATTGGCATACTCACCGATGAAGAACATACCCCACCGCATACCGGAATACTCCGTCGCATATCCCGCCACGATCTCCGCTTCATGCTCCAGAAGGTCGAACGGAGTTCTGTTGGTTTCCGCAAAGCCCGCGATCAGAAACAGAATGAAGGCGACCGGCTGGCTCCAGACGATCCAGTCGGTAAATCCTCCCGCCTGGTAGTTGTTGATGTCGATCAGCGAAAGAGAACCGACCATCATCAGCGGCGCAAGAATACTCAGCCCCGTCACCACTTCATAGCTCAGTAGCTGTATCGCCGTACGCGCCGCACCCAGCAGTCCCCATTTGTTCGAACTCGCCATCCCCGCAAGCAACGGAGCGAACAGTCCGCTTGCCATGACGCCGAGCACAAACAGCACACCCACATTGATATCGGCGATGATCGGATGCACCGTGACACCGAATATCTCGAACTCGGGCAGCAGCGGAACGGCCGCCAGGGCGATGAAGGCTGTCGCGGCCCCGATGATGGGTGCGATTTTGAATATCGGTTTGACGGAATTCTGCGGAACGATATCCTCTTTCGTAAAGAGTTTGATACCGTCGGCTGCCACCTGCAGGACACCATAGGGGCCGACATGCATCGGTCCCAATCTTCTCTGCATGAAAGCCAGAACTTTCCGCTCGATATACGTACCGAAACCTGCGAGTGCCGATATAACACCCAATACCACCAAAATCTTGATCACCGTGGCGATAACAAATCCAGTTAATGTCATGGCTTACACCTTTTCTATCGTTACGTTTTGATACCGGTTGGCTGAAAAGAGTCTCTCGGTTTCGATTGCCGGATCGAAATCGGGCACCATCACAATCTCTCCACCGATAAACTTGTCAGACGTGACAGCGAGTTCCACACTCCCTTCGGGAAGAGTGATACGTACTCTTTCCCCTTCTTTCAGGCCGAGACTTTCCATCTTTTCCGGCGAAAGCTGGAGTTTCGCGTCGGTTGCGATCTCATGGGCTCTCTGGGTAAATTCGTTGAACTGAAGGACCGGGTTGCACCGGTAGGCGATCTCGCCTTTTAGCGCACCTTTCCTGTCGATCTTTCCTGCCGCAATCTTTTTGGCCTTCTCAACCTTTTTGACATCAAGGTGATAACCACGAATCTCCTCGCCTTTGTTGGTGTAGTGGTTGGGGAGATCGTCAAATTTCAAAGGTCTGAATCCTTTCGCTTCGGGCAGCGCCGCCGTGTAATCGACCGTCAAACCTGCTCTTAGGCCCAGCGCATTGGCAATGTCATTGAGCACGTAGCCCTTATAAGGAAGCGCCACATAGGTCGGCACGACACGCTTGTCGACATTGGTGAAGGTTCCTTCCTGCTGGTTAAGTGCCGGCATATCCAGGTCGCCCCGTCCGGAGGCGCTCAGGATGAAATCGCCCGCCGCATTGTAGCCTATCACATACTCGCCGGGTTCTTCGTCGAGATCGCATATGAGGCTGACCCCCAGCGTATTGGTTCGGCTGGGCAGCACGACGACCTTGAAGTCGGTGTACTTTTCGATCATGCCGGCAAGTTTCGCAAGATTCTCCGCCTTCGGATGGTTGATGAGATCCTCTCCAAGGATGATGGAGAAAGACTCTTTTTTGGCGAGCATCTTGGCCATTCTGTCGTCAAAATCTTCCGGAGCATCGAGGATGCCAAGAAGGGTGTTGATATCCGCTTCGACCTCTTTCTTGACCTTCTTCGGCACCATCTTGGTCACCTCTTCAATCACCTCCTTCTCCTCGCCGGTCTCCTCGTCTTTGACCTTTTTGGTCACTTTTTCAACAACCTTCTCCTTCACGGTCTCCTCGATGGTCTTCTTCCCTTTCTTGTGAAAAGAGTCGAGGTATTTCACCACATCTTTCGGCAGGCTTTCCCTGTCACCGAAGAGATCGAGAATCAGGTAGAGCGCCGCCTCTTCAAGGCCGGGCTTGTGATTGATCGCCATGAGGTTTTTCCCGAACCCTTCGACGACCGGGTCTTTGATGGGATGGAAATAGAGTCCCGCTCCCTTGTTCATCTTGATGGCGTTGTTGAAAGCGAATCGGGCACGGGGATTGTCGCTTTTAAGCTGGGAGCCGATGCTGACGACAAAATCGCTCCGATGCACGGCATCCAGATCGCCGTTCCAGAGGTTCGTACCTGTCACAGAGCCGTAGGCTGCCATGAATTTCTGGAATCTTCTGGCATCTTCGTTGACAAGCCTGTATCCGTGTTTCGTTTTGAGATGCTGAAGTATCAGGGCCTCTTCGTTGGTAATGGCCGAACCGAAGCGGATCGTATCGGCTTTCTTGAAAGCTTCGAGCGCTCTGTCGAACGCCTTCTCATCCTTCCCTTCCACACGATTTTCGAAATCGTATCCGAACCTTCCGGCCCCACAAAGGGAGACATAGTTCCATTCGTTTTTGACACGGTAGATTTTGGGCTCCGGATTGTCGATACTGGTGTGTTTGACATCGTAGTAGAGATGGCATCCTGCGCTGCAGTGGGCACAGGCCGCGGGAATGGAGGTGAGTTCCCAGGCATTGGATGTGTACTGAAAATCGCTGCTGACCAGGGCACCGACCGGACAGACGGCGATACACTCCCCGCAATCCGTGCATTCGAGCGTCTCACCCGTAGCAGGCCCGATCAGCGATTTGTTCAGTTTGTTCCACATCGCATAGGCGTCTTTTGGCATGCTGTTCTTGAGTTCTTTGTCGAGTGCTTCACCGCCTCTGGGAACCGTCTTGAGGGCCGCATCGCCGATCATGTCCTTGCAGACCGTCACGCAGCGTTCGCAGACGATGCACAGCCCCGGATCGTAATGGATCAGACCCCACTCCTTCGATTCCCGTTGAATATCTTTGATAGCGTAGTGCTGCTCATCGACACCCATCTCCAGTGTATAGTTCTGAAGCTCGCATTCGCCCGACTGGTCACAGACACCGCACTGCAGGGGGTGGTTGACATCATACACTCCCATGATGGCACGGCGCTCTTTGGCGATGTTGTCCGTCAGCGTCGTGATCTCCATCCCGTCCTTCGCTTTGGCGTTACAGGCGTAGACCTGTTTTCCGTCGGCTTCCACCAGACAAAGGCGGCAGGCCAATGTCGGACTGCAGCGTGTCAGATAGCAGATGGCGGGAATGAATATATCGTTGGCACGTGCTACATTGAGGATAAATTCACCCTCTTTCGTTTTGCACTCTTTCCCGTCTATTTTGATCGTAATCTCACTCATTGGCTTGTCCCACTACTTCTATTTTGCTTTGACTGTACCGATAATTCGAAGATAACAAATCTTCACTTAATCCCAAGTCAAAGGTCGGATTGAGCGCAATCGTCCCTTTCAATGCTGGGTCGATTTTAAACACCCTCTCCATCTCTACACCGCCGACATTCAATTTCACACGCATTCCCTCCTTCAGTTTGGCGGCCACGGCAAACTGCTCCGCACCGTAAAGAAGAGGCTCTTCACTTCCGAGCTGGGCCGCTCTGTATGTCTGCGGGCCGAACTGCAGCACGGGATCGCATCGGTAGATCACCGGCCCGTTGAACTCGGGCAGCTCCGCTATCTCTTCGAGCGAGGAATCGATGGTGTGCTTGAGACGCTTGAGCTCGTATCCCCGCACTTCGCCGTCCTGGTTGCTGAAGTAATAGGGGATATCGTCGAAATCGACCGCCTCGAATCCTTTCGATTCGGGAAGCTGCCGGGTATAATCGATGGTATATTCCGCCGAGACCCCAAGAGCGTTGGCAAGATCGTTAAGCAGAAAGCCTTTGTAAGGAAGTGCCGCATTCGTCGGAACGACCCGTTTGTTCAGCGTCGTGAAAGTCCCCTCCTGCTGATTGAGCGCGGGCATGTCCAGATCGCCGTCACCCAGAGCACTCAGGACGAAATCCCCAGGTGCGTTGTACCCCACGGAAAACTTACCGGCTTCATCGTCGAGATCGCACAAAAGCGCGACACCGAGAGAGTTCGTTTTGGGGGCTACGGGGAGGACGCTGACACCGCCGAACCGCTCGAAAAGCGCCGCGATACGGGCAATCTGCTCCGCTCTGGGGTGGTTGATGCAATCTTCACCGACCACCAGGGCGATCCGCCGGCATCGCGCCAGGGAAGCCGAAATCGTCTCCAGCTCCTCCTCGCCGACGTTGCTCTCCGCACTCAGGTATCCTTCGTCAAGCTCTTCGAAAAAATTCCCGATCTTTTTGACATCGATCTTTTCTTCGAGCAACGTTTTGGCCAGAAGCGCCAGCACACCCTCTTCGGTCCCCACTTCGTATTTGACGAATTGGGTCACGACATTCTGCATCTGCACATCTTCCATCGGATGCATATAGATCACCCGTGCGTTGTGCCGCTTGGAGGCCATCGTAATGTGGTACCGCACTGCGGGATTGTCGGTTAGAATGCGCGTACCGAGCACGATCACCCCGTCGGCATCCGCCAGCGATTCCAGCGAGCCGTTGAAAAGGGTTTTGCCGCTCATCGTGGCATAGCTTTCGAGGAATCTCTGGTAGTTCCTCGCATCCTGATTGACAAGCCTGTACCCTCTTTTTTCCTTCAGTTTCTGAAGAATCAGTGCCTCTTCGTTGGTGATACGGCTTGAAAAGCGGATCGTATCGGCGCGCTCGAAGGCATCAAGAGCCCTTTTGAAAGCCTCCTGGTCTTTTTCCGCGACACGGTTTTCAAAATCGTACCCGAACCGGCCTGCACCGCAGAGCGTCGAAAATTCGAATTCGTTCGTCACCCGGTAGATTTTCGGTTCGTTGCGATCGAGCGCCCCTTCGTATTTGCGTTCGTAATTGAGCGCGCATCCTGCGCTGCAGTGGGCACACGATGCAGGGATCTTTTCGAGTTCCCAGGCGTTGGCCTTGTACTGGAAATCGGTGCTGATCATCGCCCCCACGGGACAGACCGCGATGCACTCGCCGCAGTTGGTGCACTCGAGCTCTTCCGTCCCCTTGGGCTGGATGCGCGAGTTGTATCCGCCGAAATGGATTTCGATCGCATCGTCCCCGATCACTTCGTTGCAGACATGCACACACTTCTCGCACAGAATGCAGAGCGACTCGTCGTAACCGATAAATTGCCATTTGCGAAGATCTCTCTTGTGGTCCCTGGCTGTAAAATCCTGCGAATCGACGCCAAATTCGAGGGTTTTGTTCTGCAGATCGCAAGCCCCGCTCTTGTCGCAGACTCCGCATTCGAGAGGGTGGTTCACATCGTAGAGCTTCATGATGTTCTGCCGATGGCTGAAGAGTTCGGGCGAATTGGTCCGCACCTCCATCCCGTCGAGCGCGGGGGCCTGACAGCTGAGGATGAACCCCTCCGCGCCTTCCACTTCGACGACGCAGAGGCGGCATGAAGCGATCGGTTTAACCTTTGTCAGATAGCACATCGTCGGGATATAGAGACCTGACCGGCGCGCGGCCTGCAGAATCGTCTCTCCCCTCTTTGCTTTGACTTTCTGTCCGTCAATGGTCAATGTAATCATCTGCCCATCCTTATACTGCCGTCATCGCGATGTAGTAGCATCGCATGCAGCGTTCCGCTTCGGCGATCGCCTCTTCCTGCGTAAAGCCGAGATTGACTTCGCGATTGTTGTATTTGCGCTCGTCAACACCCAGTTTTTCACTGACCTGCCGGGGAAGACCGGGAAGCCATCCGGTCACCTTCTCTTTCTTGTCGTAGACGCGCAGTCTGCGGAGGTGATCTTCCATGATCTCTTCGTCGGTCAGCGTGATCTCACCGGTATGGACATATCGCGATATCACCGAAGCGGCGCGGCGCGCTTGTCCCACCGCGTTGACGATCGTCATGGGACCGTATTCGCAGTCGCCGGCGGCGAACAGCCCTTTGCGGCTTGTCATATAGTCGCGGCCGTTGGTCTTGAGCGTTCCCCAGCTTGTCAGTTCCAGCTCCCACTCTTCGGGCAAAAGCCCCAGATCGGCGGCCTGACTGACGGCGGGAATCAGATAATCGCACTCGATTTCGAAGTCGGCCCCTTCGATCTTGACGAGCTGCGGACGTCCGCCGTCGGGATTGGGAACCAGCTCGAACCGATTGACCTTCAGCTTTTTCAGGCATCCGTTCTCATCCTCGATGATCTCTTCGACCGCCGAATGGAAAATGAACTCGACACCCTCTTCCACCGCTTCGTGATACTCTTCGTAAGTCGTATTGCGGATAATCGTCTTCTCGTCCCGGCGATAGAGCATGATCACCTTCTCGGCGTTGCATCGGATCGAGCAGCGGACGACGTCCATCGACGTGAACCCCCCGCCGACACAGACGACCGTCTTTCCTGTCAGGTCGACCGGCTCGCCGATGCGGTACTTCTCCCAAAGGTTGACCTGGTCGAGGAAGCTGATGGCTCCCCAGTAGCCAGGCATATCTTCCCGCTCGTTTTTGGCACGCACCTTCTTGGAAAGGCGCGTCCCGAACGCCAGCAGCGTCGCGTCGTACTCTTTGTCGAACTTTCGAAGCATGTCGGCATCGACTTTCGTATTCATGATGAAGTTCGTTCCGACGCTTTTTGCCAGTTCGATATCTTTGTTGTATTTTTCTATCGGCATGCGATACTGCGGTACGCCCACGGCGACTTCTCCTCCCAGGACGGGAAGTTCTTCGTAGACATCGCACTGGATCCCCTTCACTCCCAGGTAATAGGCTGCGGTCAGCCCCGCGGGGCCCGCTCCGACGATGGCGACTCGCTTGCCTGTTTTCTCCTTCACCGGATCTTGCGGATGGAGCCATTCGAATCCATGGTCCGTTTCGTAGTCGGCGCCGATGCGTTTGAGCTCCATGATCGAAATCGGTTCGTCCAGATTGGCCCGGCGGCACTCGTCTTCGCACGGATGGGGACAGACACGGCCGCAGGTGTGTGCCAGCGGCATCGTTTTGCGCGTCGCCTTCAAGGAGTCGTCGTAACGCAGATCACGCACCCCTTCGATATAGGCGGGAATGTCGACATGGGTCGGGCACGCATCCATGCAGGGAGCCGTCACCTTGGCGATGTAGTTTATCTCCTCGTCGTCATACTGCGGTGACTTCTTCTTGTTTTCGATCAGATCCATGAACGTGTCGTGATAGTGCTCCATCATGTCCAGCAGCGGTTTGGGCACGGTCCGGCCGATTTCGCACTTGCTCGTCTCCATCATCGTGCGTGACACTTCTTTCAGGTGCGCAAGATCGTTCACTTCCCCTTCGCCACGGGCGATTTTGTCCATCAGGTCATAGAGGATGCGACCGCCCCATCGACCCGGCGCGCAACGTCCGCACGCCTCCGAATATTTCTGGTAGGTCTGCGCATACTCCGTCCCGAGACGAACGACATCGACGCTTTCGTCGAAAATCGCGAAGCCGTCCCATCCGATGAAGGCTTTGGCATTGCGGTCCGCTTCGTACTGTTCGGGCAGTTTGTACTCGGACTCGACCCACTCCTCTTCGGGCTTGCCGCGGTTGTCGATGAACTCGCCGCGCCAGGTCGAAAAAACCACTCGAGCCACTATTTTTTCCTTCTCACCATGATGGTCCAGTCGACTTCGTTGAACTTGAGCGAGTTCAGCAACTCATGTCCAGCCTCCTTGACCAGATCGGCGCTTTTTTGAATCGGCGAAAAATCGCCTATTTCGAAGAGGAAGATCGCCACTTCACCCGGTTTCGTACCGGTCTCGAGCAGCTCCATCATTCTGTCGTAAAACCCATCTTTCAGATGGCGCAAATCGTAACGTACCATACTCCCTCCCTTATCTGTCGATTTCGCCGAAGACGATATTGGTGTTACCGATGATCGTGACGACATCGGGGATATAGGTTCCCGGCAGAATATCCTGCAGAATGCCGCAGTGCCAGAAACTCGGTGCACGCACTTTGAGACGGTAGGGATAGGGCTCGCCCTGTGAGTTGATATAGAAGCCGAGCTCCCCTTTCGGGCTCTCCGTCGGAACGTAGACTTCACCCACCGGCGGACGCATTCCCTGTGTCACCAGCACGAAGTGCTGCATCAGCGAGTAGTTCTGCGTCATGATATCCTCTTTCGGTGCCGAAATGTACTGGGGCACGTGGGCCATCAGTTCCGGCTCCGTCTCGTCGTACATCGCGATGAGTTGCTGAAGGATACGTGCCGACTGGCGCATCTCTTCCATATAGAGTTTGTAGCGTCCGTAGCTGTCACCCGTATCGGTAACGGGAATATCGAACTCCAGTTCGTCGTAGAGTTCGTAGGGCTCCTCTTTGCGAATATCGTACTCGATGCCCGTGGCGCGGAGGATCGGTCCGGTACAACCCCAGCTCTTCGCCAGCTCCGCGTCGATGATGCCGACACCCTCCAGACGCATTCGCCAGATACGGTTCTCCGTCAGAAGATCCTCATAATCCTTGATGTTGGAAGGAAGCTCGTTGACGAATTTCGCCAGAGCCCCCAGCCAACCTTCCGGCAGATCGAGCGGCACACCGCCGATGCGTACCGCCGAGTGGGTCAGGCGGGCGCCGCAGTAATCCTCCATCAGGTCCATCGCGTATTCCCGTTCGCGGAAGCAGTAGAGGAAAACACTCATGGCCCCGACATCCAGAGCATGCGTCGCCAGCCAGAAGAGGTGGGAAATGATACGGTTGAGTTCCAGCAGCATCGTTCGGATCACTTTGGCGCGTCTGGGTACCTTCTCTTCGATGCCGAGCAGACGCTCCACCGCCAGAGCGAAGCCGTAGTTGTTCGCTGTGGCGGCGATATAGTCCATCCTATCGGTCGTCGGGAGAAATTCGTTGTAGATCATATTCTCCGCCATCTTCTCCATGCCTCGATGAAGATACCCGATATCAGGCACCGCCCGGACGATCTGTTCGCCGTCGAGCTCCAGAATCAGTCGAAGCTGCCCGTGCGCGGACGGGTGCTGCGGTCCGAAGTTGATCACCATATGGTTGTCTTCGCGTTCGAACTCCAGGTTTTCGAAAAATGGCCGTAGTTTGTTGGTCTGTTGCATCCGCGTCCCCTTATTTTCTCTTATCCAAAACTTTTGAATTCTCTTCCGACATCTTCTGAATCAGGAAAACGCCCTCCTCTTCCTGATAGCTGAGCGGAGTCTCTTCCTCTTTGTCGACCATTTCGGCCGGTGCGCCGCGTGGCACTTCGTGTCCAAGACGCGCAAAACGCTCCGTATCGTAGCGGTCAATGCGTGCAGGATCGCGGTTTTCGGGTCCGATGATATCGCGGGCCTCTTTGCCGAAGATTTTGTCGACTTCATACCATTGCGCGAATTCGTCCCCTTCCAGCGGATAGGTTTTTCTGAGAGGATGCCCTTCCCAATCGTCGGGCATGATAAGACGCTTGAGGTAGGGGTGGTTGTTCACTTTCACACCCATCAGGTCCCACATCTCCCGCTCCGCCCAGTCGGCGCTGCGGTAGAGGGGATTGACGCTTTCGACCGCCTGGTTCTCCTCGACGAAACATTTGACGCGCAGACGGCGCGCTTCATCCAGATTCAGAAGTTGATAGAAAACCTCGAACCCTCCGCGCTCCGCCAGAAAATCGACAGCACTCAGTTCCGAGAGCATGCTGTAACCCCGCTCCTTCTTAAGGGCGCTCAGTGCGGCAATGTTGTCTTCGGGATTGATGAAGATGACAAGCTGTCCGCGCTGAAGATAGGCTTTGAGCACTTTGCACGCCTTTTTGACCGCGGCCAGGTCGTCCGCATAAGGGCTGCTTTCGGGCACGGGCTCTTCGGGAATACGGGGAGCCACCCAGAAACGGTCGGTGTAATAGGCTTTTTTCTGGACATTGTCTTTTGGAGTATAGGGTCTCATCATACCAGCCTTTTCGGTTTTTGGGATTTGTTGGCAGACTCTTTGCGTATCTTCTGCTGCAGCAGCATGACCGCATACTGGAGCGTCTCGGGACGCGGCGCACAACCCGGCAGATAGAGATCGACGGGAATGACACGATCGACACCCTGAACGGTCGCGTACGTATTGAACATTCCCCCCGTGTTGGCGCAGCTTCCCATCGAGATGACCCACTTGGGTTCGGTCATCTGATCGTAGAGCCGGCGAATGAATTCGGCGTGCTTTTTCGTCAGCGTGCCCGCCACAATCATCAGGTCGGCCTGGCGCGGGGAGGCCCTAAAAATCGTACCGAATCGGTCAAAGTCGTAGCGGCTCGCACCCGATGCCATCATCTCGATCGCACAGCAGGCAAGTCCGTAGGTCAATGCCCACAATGAGTTGCTTCGCCCCCAGTTGAGTATTTTGTCAACCGTCGTCAAGGCGACCGGCAAGCCGCCGCTTTGCGTATAATTTACTTGATGCTGTGCCATTCAAGCGCTCCTTTCTTCCATGCGTAGATAAATCCGATTGCCAGCAATACAATAAAGAGAATCATTTCGACGAACCCAAACCATCCGAGCACTTTGAAATCGATCGCCCATGGGAACATGAAGATGATTTCGACATCGAAAAGAATGAAAAGAAGTGCGAAAAGATAGAACTGTGCCGAAATGGTATTGGGCTGCTTCGTAACCTCCGGCCCGCACTCGTAAATGGTGAGTTTGAGCTTTTCGGTATCAAGCCGAGCCAGCTTGCGGCTTACAAACCGCGCCGCGAATATCGTGAAGCTGAAGGCACCGAAGGTGATCAGCAGCAGCAGAAAGGCACCGAAATATGGATGATCTACAGCCATATGTGTCATCTAAACCCCTTTGTTCAAAGCCGTTTATGCTTTGTTTTGTGTCTATAAACCAATGTTAGGGTAGTTTAACAAATAAACTTTAAATCAAGATTGTACCACCAGAGAGGCTCCATTAAAAAAAAATGATGTTTCGCATGGAAACAGAGAGCATGGAATCTTCCGTGAAAAAGCTGCATTTCCAAACTCTGTTTCGCAAAGGACGGTTGAATTTTTTGCCGATTTCCGATGATGAACGCATTCCTAATCATATCAGGAGGAACCGTTTCTTCGAAAACAACCGGCCGGCCAACGTCTTCATCCGACCGGCACGACGATTCACTGCCATCACCAATGGGGAGCCTATCGGCATCGATAACACTATCCGGCTCAAACCGGCCCGGCAAAAGCGGTTTCATCGGCACACGAGGCCAGCAAGCACCGATGGGTGAAATGTGGCCGCCCCATTCTCACGAGCCTCCCGGGCTGTTGCATCGATATGATATTTTGGTTAAAATCGTAACATTTCAGACTCTTTTGGATAACGCATGGATTACAGAAAAATACTCGGTTTCGTTTTTCTCGCCTATGGACTCGCCTGGACGACGCTGGGGACACTCTTTTGAAAAAGGCCTCCACCATGGCGTCGGGACGAGATGCCGCTTCCGGAGCAACTAGGCCCTGGATGCTGTACTTTTTCGCCCCCTTCCTGCTTATGGGTGTCGCGTCATCGCTGGTCGCCGGGCATTACCGATTTTTTCTTTTCAAACTGGCCGGTTTCGGACTCTACTATGTCGCAATCCGATGTATCGAGCGGGGCAACCGGATGGCGTTTGTGTACGAAAAAGCCGCGATCGCCCCAGCACCCCGCCCTCCCTGCCGTACGATCGGCAGCGGTGCCCTCTTCTCGGCGGTCACCTTCTTGGGAACCACGGTCACCGACGCTTCGTGGCTGCAGAGCCTCGTCGTAGGCACCGTGACGGCAGCCGGCGCTCTGCTCTACTACGGAACCGACCCCGTAAGGGACAAACTGCCCGACAGCGACGCCGATATCGACACTTCCCACCTTCTTGCAAGCCTAAAGGAGGCCAGGGAGCGTCTCAAAGCGATCGATGCGGCAAAAAGATCCATGGACGATCCCCGACTCGCCGCGCTGCTGGGGGAGACTCTCCGCCATGCCGAGAGAATTTTGCATGCCATAGAACAAGATCCCGCCCTTCTGCGCCTGGCCAGGAAATTTCTTGTGGTCTACATAGACGGCATCGCCCGCGTGATGGAGCGTTACGCGCAGCTGAAAACGAAAGGTATCGACGAAAAAACCAGGGAAAATCTCGCAGCGTTGCTGGAAGAGGCCAACCGCCGCTTCGAAGCGGAACGGCAGCGACTCGACCAGGGCGATCGGTTCGACCTGGAGGTCCAGATCGACGCAATGCGGGAATTACTCAAACAGTGAAGGAGGCATCGTGGAACGAAAGGAACAAAGCAAAGATGTGACAAACGGAAACGAACCGTTGAGACAGAAGGAGAATTTCACGCCGCCCCTGCCCCACGAGGAAGAGAAGATCGAAGAGGCGATGGCCTCCCTGACACCCGGCGACCGAAGCTCCGTCATCCGTTTCGCAACAAAAGCGCAGGCAAAGCTGGACGAAATTTCGAACCGAATGATCGAAAGCGTCCGAAACAAGGATCTGGGCGCCGCAGGAGAAGATCTCAACCGGATGGTCGCCGCCATCCGCGGCTTTGATATCGACTCGCTCGACCCCGGCAAAAAGCTGGGATGGTGGCAGAAGCTTCTGGGCAAAACGGAGCCACTCGCCCTCTTCATCCAGCGCTATGAAGAGGTACGCAACCAGATCGACGCCATCTCCGCAGATCTGGAACGCCACAAGGCCACGCTCACCCGCGATGTGGTGGCGCTGGACAAACTTTACGAGGCCAATCTCGAATATTTCCGGAATCTGGAACTCTATATCGAAGCGGGAGAACGCAAACTCAGGGAACTGGAGGAGACGATCATCCCCGGGTATGAGAAAAAAGCGGAAAAGGGAAAGATGCTCGATCTTCAGGAACTGCAGGAGATACGCGGTTTCCGTGACGATCTGGAAAGACGTGTGCACGACCTGCGTCTTTCGCGCCAAGTGGCGATGCAGGCACTTCCGTCCATCCGACTCATTCAGGAAAACGACAAAGCCCTCATCGACAAAATCAATTCCACTTTGCTCAACACGGTCCCGCTGTGGCGCAACCAGCTGGCCCAGACCGTCACGATCTTCCGCAGCCACGACGCCGCCAAAGCGATCCGGCGGGCCGGGGACCTGACCAACGAACTGCTGGAAAAAAACGCCGAAGGGCTGCGCGAAGCGAACAGAGAGGTACGCATCCAGATGGAACGGGGAGTTTTCGACATCGAAAGTGTCAAAAAAGCCAACGCCACTCTCATCGAAACCCTCAACGACTCCCTCCAAATCGCCGAAAAGGGCAAAAAAGCGAGAGAAACGGCCCTGGAAGAGCTCCAAAAGAGCGAAGCGGCCCTCAGGGATGCCCTGCTTCGCATCGAGGCAACAAGAGAGTAGCGGCAAGACTCCCACGAAAGGAAGCGGCGCCTAACGCTCTTTGCAGCAG